>NZ_JBSXOK010000052.1:0-28075 GCF_056859415.1 Zunongwangia sp. L-65 | reverse complement strand
TCTTTTACGTTTGGTCTTGGAATGTTTTTTACCTGTTTTTAGCAGATACTCAGCAAAGCGCTGAAAATATTCCTGTCGCTTAATAAGACTGTCTTGTTCTTTCTGTGTGGTTTTGGGAGTAGCTTTGGCTGGAATCTCCATTCCGATACTTTCATCAGTAGAAATAAAATAATTCAGTTTGGGAAGTTCTTTTTTATATTTCAGCATATAGGAATAGACCTTTCCATCATCGGTCACTACCAAAAGGTTACTTTCTTCTCCGGGTTGAGCTTTTAATAGCCCAAAATACTGCTTCTTTTCGCGATTATAGGTAAACACGAAATGGGAAGCTCCGGTTATGCCCTGTCGGATAGCACTGGGGAGAAACACGGCCACGTTCTTTTTATCATTCGCATATAAAGTATCTAAAGCCTGTTGAGCATTTACTGGACTTATCAAAGCCAGTAAAGCCAATATGAGTATCAAGATATATTTTTTCATTGCTATAATAATTTTAAAAAGATTGATATGATGTTATAACTACCGTCCAGTAATTTTTTTCAAATGCCCATTATGGGCTTTTCATAAGATTTAATTTTAAGAATGTTCCTGTGGTATTTTTAAGAGTAATTGATAGCCGTCTAGTACGGTGACTTTAACCTGACGGTTACTCCTTCTAAAAAGCTGTTTGATACCGCTCACCTGTGGTACTCCCGGCACTTCAAGTTCATCCACGACATCACCTATTACCTGACGGCGCACCTCTTCCCGGAAACTGTTCTCGATATAGATACCTTTACTGCCATCGGCCAGATCATATGCCTCAAAAGAAACAGGTCTTCCTTTAATGTGCTCGATAGTAAGTAGGGTACGATTGGGTTTAAAACTCACAAAGCCATATAGAAGCGTATTTTTTTGGACCTGCTTTCCATCGATCAGGGCAGCTCGTGAAAGCCGCATCCGAAGCCGATAATGTTGTTTGATGGTCTGGGTGCCATCGACTTGAACATATAATTGTCCGTCTGTGTTTTGCGATAGGGTATTTAGGTTTTCCTTTGGATTGGAGGCAAAGAAGAGTTGGTGTTCCAGGCCCATTTCTTTGGCGGCCGCTTCCCGTTCTTTTTTATTGATTTTTTTGGATAACGTATCATTTTTGGATGGAGCTGGGGTTTGTGGAGCTGCCTGATCTTGCCGGTAGGTGCTGTAGGCATAATCCATATTCCCTTGCGAATAAATACTGTCGATCATCCGTCTTTTTTCTTTATCCCTTAGGTCAGGATCATAGGTTCCGGTAGCATCCAGCAGCTCTTCATCATAGACGCTCGGTGCATTGATCTCGCGTTCCTTTTTGATGCTTTCCAGGGCTTCCATTTTTGTTTCATATTGTTTTTGGTCGCTACCTAACTTCGGGAGGGGGACCTGATGGGTATCAATATTGATTTCCTCGTCTTTGCCAAAGGTGATGATGGAATAGGCAACAATAAACAGCACGACACTGACTACAATCAGTATCATTACGATTTTATTCTTTTGAAGTTTCATAAGTATGGGATTTAGTAATAAGTATTATTCAGGATTAATTTTGCGAAGGCTATTCTCAAAAAAGTCGGTGATGAGCAGTCCGTGCGGATTATGAGGGAAATTCCGGTCGACCTGCATCAGTTTTCCAGCCGTTTTCAGTTCATAGCGGTCAGTTACTGATCCACGGTTGATCTCAAAAACGATAGTAGTACTAAATCGGTATGGCTCGCTTTGCAGATCTACCTCGGAATCAATAGTGATGACCTTTTGAACCAGGGAATATTGCAAAAGCCGGTTATAGACGCCTTCGGCTTGTTTTTGCTGAAAGAGATCAGATACGGAACTGTTTCCCAGCCACAGGCTCTTTTCGATATTACTTTTGTAATTGTTGGCATTAAGCCCATAAAAATAGTGGTGGAACAGTTCCAGATGTGCCAGGGCTTCTACCTTCAGGTTTTCCTGTTGCTTCACCACTTTCAGGGGAATAACGCTACCGTCCCCATTAATCACAAAAGCATTGTTCAGGGATTCCCGGTGGAGTTTGATGACCATTACTATGGAAATGATACAGACCACGGCCGAGCCAATTACCGAGGAGAGGACGATAAAACGATTGGTCCGTAAGACCTTATAAATATTTTGATAGGGTATTTTCATTTTGTGTTTGATTAGACTATTAATGATCGCGTTAACCTCCGGTAAACAAGCGCAGGGTAAAAGTGCTGGCCTTTCGGTAGAGCTTAAATTTGAGCAGGACGATAAAACCGATGGAGGCACATTCGATGACCGGTGCAAAAAATTCGCTGCCCCAATCCGTTCCAAAAAGGTCGCTCCAAAAATGACTGTTGATTTCGGTATAAAGGTTATTGATAAAAATATTGACCAGAAAGAAGGCCGGCACGAGCATATACACCCCGGCATAAAGCTTAAAAAAGGAATAGGCCAGGGAACGGAATTTTTCAAATACGGCCAGGCTAATGACCAGCGGAAAAAATGCCTGCATTATTCCCAATAGAAAATAGCGCTCCGCCAAAAAGAGGGGATAGATAAACAAATCCAAAAGCCAGAGGATTACCCCAATAATAAAGGCCAAAATTTTAAGTCCGTATAACGGAGTTACCAAGGCTTCGTATAGCATTGCCATTGCTTTTTTGGCGGCCGCTACGGCACCCACATCCTGTTCAAGATCAACATCACTGAACTGCAAGGGGAGGAGTGCCGGGGCCGTGTCCCGATATTGGGCTTCTATGGCCACCAGAATAGTATCAAATACATCCAATACCTGTGTGGAGAAAATTACCAGTAGGACAGTGGCAAAGTTTTTAAAAAGTTCGGTCGGGTTTAATCCCCAGGTATGTCCATCGGTAGTGGTCACACCTTCATTATATTTTTTAAGGATATTGATCAGGAAAAACAATACGGCCAGTGTTTTCATCCCGGTAATGGTATACTGGGAAAAATCACTGTCTTTGATCGTTTGAAAGACCGTATCTATATATTCCAATCCCAAACCTGGACTTATCATAGCACCTATCATTTCATTTACGCTTTTTATTAAATCCCACTTAGTGGGCGGTTATTAATATGATCCTGCATTTTTCGAAAGGAAATAATTTCCTTGTACCGGCGTGTTTTGTTCTGTACCTCGGCGACCATCTCATTGGATCGTGTTTCATAATCTTTTAATACGGTAGCTCTTTCCGCATCGTTCATTTTTAGATAATCACTGGTTAGGATTTTGTTTACATAATCCACACTCTCCATCGAACGCTCAATAATTTCCTCAAAGGAGGTGGTAACCCGGTTGATTTCATCGGGTTTGATATACGGAGAGTTAAGGATTTCTTGCAAATCGTCCTGAACTATATTAAAGAGATACTGGTTATTCTGAATCAATTTTCCTACGGCATCCAATTGTTGGATCACATTGCTCACCTGTTC
The DNA here is from genome assembly GCF_056859415.1 of Zunongwangia sp. L-65. Classification (NCBI taxonomy): domain Bacteria; kingdom Pseudomonadati; phylum Bacteroidota; class Flavobacteriia; order Flavobacteriales; family Flavobacteriaceae; genus Zunongwangia; species Zunongwangia sp. L-65. The sequence continues at coordinate 24,634 of NZ_JBSXOK010000052.1, read as the reverse complement.
GATCCGTTCTTTTTGTTGTTTAAGAAACTCGACGGTCTTGAGTAAATTGGAAGTTTGCTTGGCCGATTCGATCAGCTGTTTGGCCAGGCTGATAAAATTCGTATTATCATACACCGGCATCCCCTGGGCCACAATGTGGCCTGATGAAAAGAGAGCAAGGGATAAGGTTACCAAGAATTTTTTGATGTTTCGATTTATAGGACGTTTCATAAGATGTTGATTTTGGGTTATACTTTTTCTTTCAGGAAGCGTGCAATGGCCTTTTCCATATCATTGGTTTGCTGATAAATGGCCATTATGGTCTCGTTCTCGCTACCATCGGTCAAGTAGGCCGCATAGACTTCCGGGGGGACTTCCAACCGGAAAACGTTGCTTTCTTTCCCTATTTTGATAAATATTTCGGTGTATTTCCGATCCCCGGTAAGGTTATTCCGGATGGAATATAATTGGTTCAGATCGTGCGTAGAGAGGTTCAGGCGTTGCTGCAATTCACGATACCCTTTTTCATTACGAAGGCTGTAGATGACTTGTGTATTTTCCAGAATACTGGCCGAAGTGGAATTGTTGGGCAACTGGTTGATGGATTGCAGGATAATCCCAATAGCCCCGTTTTGTTTTCTGATGGCCTGGTAATAGAATTCCACACTTTCCAGAATATTGTCAAACTTCAGTTGCTTGGCAAACTCATCAAAAAGTATGATGCCTTTTTCCGAGCGGTTTTGCCATATGGTTCGCTGGATGGCCGATTTGATCAGTTTGAGCATTACTGACAGGATTTCTTTATTGTCGCGGACTTCATCCAGTTCAAAAACGATCATCCGTTTGTCCTCGATCTTATAGGTTTGGTCGGCACCCACGTTAAATAAAAAGCTGTAAAGTCCCCCTTCCACATATTCCGAGAGGATATGCAGGAAATCATACGTACTGAAATGCGCCTCCCGGATTCCCAATCCCTCAATAAGGGTATCTTTATTTTCATCTACAAACTGGTATAAAGAAGCTAATGAATGGTTGTCTCGGGTTTCCTTATAATACTGTATGAGCACCTTTTTCATTGCTACTTCCTTGCCTTTGGATACTTTTTGACCTTCAGCCAGAAGTTCGAGAAGGAATACCGACAAATCTTCCAGTCTTTCGGGGGTAAGATCTGCTTCCTTGGATATATAAAACGGATTAATCCCTAAGTTTTTTCCCTGCTCATAGCGTAAAATAATATGATCGTTGGGATAGAGTTTGGCGAATTTGGAATAGGAACCGCCCAGATCAATGATGACCAGTCGTACACCATTTTCAAAATATTGACGAAGGATGTTATTGGCCAAAAAAGATTTCCCTTCCCCGGTGGGGGCGAAGATGGCAAAGTTGCGTGCCTTAATGCGTTTCTTTTTTTCATCCCATACATCCTTTAGTACCGGTATATTATGTTGGCGGTCATTAAAGATAATGCCTGTATGATCGGAGCGATAATTGGTATTATTGACATACAGGCACAGGGCGTGTTTAAGATCGGTTACATAAAGATCTTCATTGGAAAAGTTGGAGGCAAAACAAGGATAGGAATTCAAAAAATAATGCTTACGCTCTTCTCCTTTGGGATAGTACGGCAGCATATCCAGTTCCTTAAATTCTGTTTTTATTTTAGAAGCTATGCGACCAAGTTGTTCCGCTTCGTGAGACCAAAAAATAATGTTGAGATGGCCGCGGATAATCCGGGAGCTATCATCTTCATTGATGCGGCTCACGATCTCACGGATTTTCTTTAATACGACTTTGTTCTGGGTACCGAAGTTGGAGCTCTTGGAAAGCTCCTCGATCTTCTTTTCCAATACTTTTCGCCATTTGTGCTTATCATCCAGATAAAGGATATGGTTAATGATATGGTCTTCTTCCAGATCCAATCCCAACCCATCGATAAAGCCCTGATGAAAAGTGAAATGATCAGAAGTGAATTTTTCATTGACCTTACTGCTTTGCAAGCTTTCCCCAAAGCACTGTTCATTATTAATTGCGAGTACATCAAAATGATAATTCCCAATGGCAATTCCGTTTTGATCCAGCCTGATATCCGTATCCACGTCCTGATGGAACCCGTTGAAATAGGAGTGGGTGAATTCCAAAATAGCATTTTGACCTAAAGGGGAAATATTTATTTTTCTACTGTTATTGATAAAGGATACAGCATCTTTCACCGCCCCAATAAATTCCCTGACCTGGTGATCTAACTTTTTATGAATGCCTTTTTCGGTCTTCCGAAACGGGTTGACATATTTGGAAGCTTTTAGATGCTTGTCCAGGGGAAGCACAAAAAACAAGTAGCTTTGATGCTGTAAGTACTCCCGATTTTTAAAATAATGATGGGTTGCTTTTTGCAGGAAGGTTTCTTTTGGAAGTTCCTGGGCCGTATAAGTTGATTTTCGGTAACTATCCTGTTTTTGGATAACAGTTCCGGCCGGCAGTGATTTGAAAGCCTGAAACCAGCTTGCGTGCAGGTCTTCAAAATCTTTTTCCGAAAGGGAATGGATTTCAGGCAGCGATACTCGATATCCCAGCACCACATTGCCATTGGAGGCAAAAACCATATTATTCTGAATATCCAGAATGGGATGGTAAGCCGAAAGGTTAATCTTTTTCATCATAGAACGGGCTTAATTTTTTGTTGCTGATATTTTTTGGAAATACTTTCTGGAAATGGAACAGTCCTGGATTTAGGACAAGTTTATTCAGCAAAACGTACAAGGCTATATTCCATAGCAGTATCGTTGTGATCATCCCAAGGCTAAAAGAAAAAATAATGAGCAGTAGGGAGGCGATCACCGAGATCATTTGCAGGGCAAAAAAGGAGAGGGGAAGCCCTAAAATCATTGCCCGTTTTCGAATATTTTTATAGGGAATAAACTTTTTCATAATTGAAATATATTTTTAAATGTCTCTTAGAAGCTTATACTACTATTCCGATGAGATAAGTAAAGATGCCCACTACGGCACCGGCGATGAGTACAAACACCAGCACACGGGTAATCCCTTTTTTAAGATCGGCATTTTCCCCGAAGAAATGCCCGGCATTAAATAGGAAACCGACCAAAAAGATGACCCCCAGGATAATGGGGAATATGGATCGGATGGTATTGGAAATATCATTAACGGAATCTTCGATACCGCCAATTTGGGCAAATAGGGAAGTCGATAGTAGCGAAAGCAAAGTCGCCAGGTAAATAGATTTTTTCATAACGGAACGTTTTAAATTATTGATTCGTTTTCGTTATGAGAAAAGTAATGATTTAAGGTTTTAAATAATTGAAAATCAATTTATTGTGAATAAAATATTATTTGTATGGAATTGATTTTCAATGGTGTGATTTGCCATCAAATTTTATGAAATTTGGAAGGAGGATTGTTGATAACTTGAAATAGGAAAATGAAAAGAGTACCTGAAAACGTCAGATTTGGGGTTTTGGAAACGAAAAGTTGAATACTTTAATAATCAATTGGAGCTTAAAATCATACTATTTAGTAAGAACTATTGGATTAGATGTTTTTATAAATATTGGCATAGATATATTCTTGACCTGTAGAAACAACATCAAATCCATTTTTTTTATAGAAATGAATTAACTTTGAAGGTATAGAAGAGTCTGGACCGTCAACGAGCTCCCCTTTCAATACATTACAACCTTTGGTAGTTGCCCATTTTTCAAAAAAAATTAATGCTTGAGTACCGATACCTTTGTCTTCGGTTTTATAGACTTTTAAAAAATGAATTGTAATTTGATTTTCTGATTTCCAGAAGCCAATTTCAAATATTCTATCCTTTTTAGTAGAAGCAGTAAAACATTCGATACGTTCGAGAGAGTCATTTAAATAGATGTTTCCAACATTTTTATCATATTTAAAGAAACCTAACAACATTAAAAGTGAGTTTGACATACCTAAGAGTTAATTACAATTTCCATTGTTTAGATGAAGTTACAATTTTTGAAACAAAATTTTTATTTCCTCTTATCCCTACTTTCCTTATCAAAAGCGATTAAATTAAATAGCTCCCGCATACGGCTACGAACGCGGTTACCATAACGTTCTTCCAGTTCCTGTGCATTAAGATTGGTGGTGGCGTGGGTTTTGATTTTACGTTTAGTGTTTAAATAAAGCTCGTAGCGGGATAATAGGACTTCACCCATTACATTACAATCCTTTCCATAAAAGCGGCCGGAAGGTTCCACGCCCAGATCATCGAAACAGAAAAAACAGGAATTCCCGTAATCTTCAATGGTTTTATAGCCTAAATGATTAAAACCAAACACTACATTTCGGCTGGGGATCATTTCATAGGGGCGTTGGTGCGGCACCATATGCCTAAGCAATTTCATCAGGCTTGTTTTACCGCAGCCCACCGGCCCGGAAATCAGAAGACCTTTTTCAATATCAATTCCAAATTTCTCACAATTATCACGATCTTTGATGAAATAGGAGCATAGCTTGTATAAAATCCTTTGGTCTTCAGAGTGAATTTTAAACTTTTTGCCAAACAATAATTTTCCTTTAGCATCCAGATAGATAACCATCTTTTTAAAATCATACTGGATCTCGTGGTTACGGAGTTTTCCAAGTTGGTAGGCGACGCCACCTTCGTTAATGATATGTGGAGCTTTATATTTCATAGGGGGTCATCATAATTTTTATCGGTACTCGTCTTAAGGTTGTCCTGATATGGGACACTTGCGATTTGTTTGTTCCCATTTGAATCTTGAAAATTTAAATTTTTAAAATTTCGCTGTTTGTTTTTGTTTTTAGCGTTTTGCATAGTTTGTATATGTTTATTTATAGATACCACTGCTTGTCCATTACTTGTCCCGTAATTGGTACTGCTTTGGTTCACTACTTGTCCATTACTTGTCCCAAAATCGAACATCTTGATTTTACTCCCTTTGAAAGGGTTGTGAGATGGTGTATACAGGATATAGTTCCAATGGCTCAGTTCTTTGATACACCGGTGATAAGTGGATTTGGAACCGATTTTGGCATATTGCATCACTTCTTCACGGTTGACATAAAATTCTTTTTGAAAATAATTGCTGTTCCAGAGTTGGAATAAAGCCACATACAAACTGATGTGTGTGGGATTCAATCGGTTGTCCTTGGAAAATTGTTCAAAGATTCCATTTAGGTGTTTGATGTAATTGATTTGTTCCAAATCCAATTAAAATTTGTTATGAACCTTATTTTCTTCCATTACTTTGATGATTTCTTCATAATCGTAATAGAGTACACCGCCCACTTTGGTATAGGGGATAGTACCATTGATACGCAGGTTTTGAAGTGTCCCGTGAGAAATCCCTAAAAATTTTCTAACTTCAGGGGATTTGAGCCATCTTTTAGGAGCGTATCCGGATTGTTGTTGGAGCAATTCTTTGATGTCATCGAGTAATTCCATTTTAAACTCCCGAAGGTCTTCGGTGGTGATAATTGTTGCTGTCATATGTAAAATAGTTTTAAAGAAAGGGACTATTGCATGGCTGTCAACTCATTTAATAGCCCCGATCTGATTTGACTTCCGTTCTACAAATCTGAAAGGAATTATTGGATTTTTTACACAAGGAACACCCAACTTGGGAGGTTTTTTAGCTCATTTTTACTGCGTTATTTTATTTCGTATTGGTATGTTTAACCAAAATTAAAGGCACTAAAAAAGTCTAAATTTTATGACATAATACCTGCATTTGAAAACACCCAAGTTGGGAATAACTTGGGTGTTTTTTATACATCCAGGTCAGTCATTTTCTGAAAGAGGGATTCTTTTAAATAGTCTATAAATTTGGTAGGATTGACCTTACGGGAGCGAATCTCTAAAAAGGTATGATAGTAATCACCAAGATGTATATTAAAGAGCTTTTCAAAAATAGTGGCCATTTCTTTAATATCGGTGGTTCCGCTATTGATGACGCCACTGCTGTGAAGTGCATAAATGAGCTCTACCAAATCCGTTTTATGAGCTGTCCAGAAAAACCGGGACTGCTTAACACGGGAGAATACATTGGAATGGTTGTTTTCCAGTTTTTCAATTTCTTTTTTGAGATAAACAATTAGTAGATCGTAAGCCATGATAACGGCCACTATATTATCGCGGCTGGTGGAGAACTGTTCATCCGAAAAATAATAATGGCAGTCATATAACCTAAGATCCATATTTTCACGTAAAAAGTACAGTTCATCCAATTCGGTGGCATTTCTCCGGTAATAGTGATAGAATTCCAAATGGTCATTAAAAAAATCCTGATGTTTAGCTATATGAAAGTTTAAGTATTTGATTTGCGACTTAATGCTTCCCCTTGGACGTTTACTTTCTATATTAAAAATTTTGGCATAATAGATAAGTTTACTGTATAACCTGGGTTTGATTTCTTTAAAGAAGGTTATTTCATTTTTATCAGATTTAAATCCCTCTTTGACTACCATTTGTCTCATTTCACGCAGATTGTTTTTAACCATTTTTAATCCTTTTTCAGCTCTTATCAAAATATCGCTGTTTGCTCGCTCCATTTCATAAAGCTGCTGTTCTAAAGCTTTTAGAATGTTTTTATACTGATTCATCTGGTACTTTTAACCCATGAAGATCCCTAAAAGATTTATAAAAAAAATAAGGTTGAACCTTATTTTTTTCAAGCGCTAACCTTATAAAAAAGAGATGGGGGATATCTAACTTTCCCCTTCATTTTAAAGGTTATTTTGAAAAGGTTTACTATAGTAGATAAGGATCCTAAAATTATCCAAGAAGTAAGAACAATTTGTGAGGAATATTTTGGATTTCACTATATAGAATTTTGTATTAACAGTGATGAAGAAATTTTAAACCAATTCCTAAAGCATGCTCCTGACCTTATTTTTATTGATCTCGATAATACACTTAAAGACACTACAGTTTTTTTTCTGAACATCTTGCAATGTTTTCCTACGCTTCCAATCTTTATAGGTTTGTCTTTCACCAAGGAAAAAGCTTTTGAGGCATTCCAATTTGAAATGTCCGGTTTTTTATTAAAACCCCTCAATGAATTAAATATCAGGAAAAGTATGATGAAATACCAGAAAAAAGTTGATAAAGCTTTTGAAAATATTATTTGTTTGAAATCCCATAAGGACTATCATTACCTTGCGGTAGATGATATTCTATATTTGGAAGCTGACAATAATACTACCGATTTTTATCTATTAGGAGGTAAAAAAATAAGTGCCTATAAAACCCTAAAAACATTTGAGCAGAAGCTCCCTGAAAATTTCCTTCGTATCCATAAGAGTTATATCATAAATAGTTTGTATGTATCAAGAATCAATTATACTCGAAAAAAATGTTCCTTACGCGATTTATCCTATAATATACCTTTTACCAGAACATTTATCGATAATATTTGTAAAATTAATGAGAACCTTTCCTTAAAAGCACAGCTGGTTTTTTGATTTCACCATATAAAAATTACATTTCCCTCATAAATCCTATAGACTCACTAAGGACATTCTTTTAAGTTTATTTTTTATCCCGTAGCTCAGTATTTTAGCTGCTGAAGCTTCACTAGCGGTACGGGATGTACCACTCTTATTGTGCACAATTTTATGGATTGCCGTTGCATGCACGGTCTAAAAAAACTATGTCAAATCCTAAAAAATTGAAATCATGAAACATTTTAAAGCCACATTGTTATTATTTATTTTTATTACGGCAATGAACTTCTTTTCTTCTTGTACGCCAGAATCAATCGCTGACGGGGAAATAATTCAGAAAGAACAATTGGACCATATACAAGCTACTGATGATGAAGATGCAGAAATAGATAAATCAGGGAAAGATGATTAGTTAAATGCTAATTTATAGATAACTTTCTGCTAAGCATGTTACTTTTATCATTAAATGTGCATTTTTCATAAAACCTTTAATTAAAATTAAAGGTTTTATATTTTTGTATGTAGGTCACCCAATAATCTTATTATTAAAAATTTCATTTTTATATTAGCATTTATATTTTTTAGTACACTTATCAGTTGTACTAATTTTTCCTTTCAAAAAGCTGAAGAAAAAGAAATAAGCAGTGATAGTACCATATATTGGATTAATCAGTCTAAAATAGAAAAAAGATCTCTTTCTCAAAAAAAGAATTACCTCTCAAAGGCTTATCAAGAAGAGCGGCAAGCAAATCATAAAAACAAAAGTAAATATCTTAGTAAAATTGCCTATCAATATTTAAATTTAGGGGATACCGTTCGATTTAAAAATATCAATAGGGAAACTTATCAGATTGCCAAAAGGCAAAATGACACCCTAATATTGGGAGATATTCACTGGAATTATGCTTACTATTATAATCAAAAAGTGGTGTATGATTCTGCCTACTATCATTATAATAAAGCTTACCAATACTTTTCGAAGACAAGTAAGCAGCAATATACAGCTCAAATGTTATACAATATGTCCCTAATTCGTGGAAGATATAGAGACTATGCGGGTAGTGAACTATTGATTATAAAATCAATCAGGATTTATAGAGATTTAAAAGATTATTCCTCACTGTACGCCTCTTATAATCATTTAGCGATACTACAAAAAGATATCAAGGAATATGATAGGGCGATTAAATACCACAATATAGCCATGAGTTATTTGGAGAAAATTCCTGATAATAAAAAATACTTATATGCAAGTTTAAATAATATTGGAATTATTTATAGGGATCAGGGTAATTATATTGAGGCTCTAAAAAAGTTTAATTTTATTTTAGAGGATTCCAATTTAAGAAAAGAAAATAGTGATTACTATGCCCGAGCTTTGGATAATTTAGCGTATTGTAAACTTTTAATAAGGGATACCATCGGAATACGAAAGGATTTAATTGAAGCACTCGATACTCGTGAAAAAATTGGTAACAGAGGAGGTGTTATAGTAAGTAAAATCCATTTATCAAAATTCTATTCCTATAAGGAAGATACAGCAATTGCTTTTAAAAATGCATTAGAAGCTAATAAAATTGCTAAACAAATTAAAAACAGTTCCAATTACCTTCAAACGCTTTCCATGCTATCCATATTGGATAAAAAAAATGCTTCGATATACCTCAAAAAGTACATTTCTTATAATGACAGTTTGCTACAGGAAGAACGAAAAGTACAAAATAAATTTGCTCGTATTGAATTTGAGACCGATAAGTATATAGAACGAACGCAAGAACTTTCGGAGCAGAAAATAAGAATATTTATTATTGCATTGGGTTTAGTTATTATTATATCCTTGACCTATTATGCATTTATCCAAAGGGCCAGAAACAAGAACCTTGTTTTGGAACAGGAAAAACAGGATGCCCAGTCTCAATTAACACTGTTGGCTATTGAAAGCCAAAAAAATCTGGAAAAACAAAAAATTCAGGAACAGAACAGAATATCAGAAGAAATCCATGATAACATAATCGGGCGTCTTTTTGGAGTTCGTTTTGGATTTGGATTTTTGAACATTGAAAAGAATAAGGATGAACAATCCCGAAAAGAAATGTTATTAGAAGAATTACAAAAGGTAGAGATAGAGTTACGGGATATATCGCACCAACTAAACCATAACTTTATTAATTATTCAATGGACTTTTTATCTTTAATTGAAGAAAAAATTAAAGATAAAAGTATACAGGGAAATTTTGAATACCAATTTCATGTGGATGATGATATTGATTGGAATGCAATAAAAGGGATTATTAAGGTAAATTGTTTAAGGATTATACAGGAATCGCTTCAGAACATTGTAAAATATGCTCATGCCACAAAGGTGACAATAATACTCTCTAAAAAAAGAGAAGGAATAAAGGTTAGTATTGAGGATAACGGGGTTGGATTTGATATATCAAAAGTTACCAAAGGTATAGGTCTTAAAAATATAAAATCCCGCCTCAAGAAATTAAATGGGGAAATACGAATAGATACTCAACCGGGAAAAGGTACCCGGATTAGTTTTTATCTTCTACAAATAAATAATTAAGCGATTATGAAAGATAAAAAAATATATTGTTGTAGAGGATCATCCCCTTATTATATACGGTTATAAGAAGTTATTGGAACAATTGGCATCAGAAAATGAATATGATTTTAATATTGAAGAAGTTCAAAATTCTGATGATGCTTTAGCCATTATTAATAAATATGCGAGAGTAAAAACACTATTGGATATGCCTTTCTGGATATCAGGATACCTCCTTTCAGGGACGGATTAATTCTTTCGGGAGAAGATCTGGGAATAAAAATGAAATAGACCCAATTCTCAAAACAAAATAAATAACAAAGCTTAAGCATAACTTATAAAACGTAATTATGAGTTTGGAGCTACAATTGTCCCTTTACTCTCTTTTCCTTTGGTTCTATACCCTATATTTTGTTTTTAAAACATCAACTTACAAGAGGATCATCAGACACCTCTATAATAAAATATTCAATTAGACTTAGCCCTGCAATCAAAAAAGGATAATAAGTTACTATTCTTTTTTGGTGGGATCTATAAATATTTACTAATTAAAAACTAGAAAGAGTACAAGTGCTCATATCAATACCTTTTGCCAATTCTAAGCTAGGACTCCCTTTATAGTATACGTTTGTTGTCTTAAAGCTTACAATACTTAATACATCCATTACCGATATTTTGATATTTGAACTAATAGCATTTTCAATCGCAAAATCTGCAACATGAAGTTTTTTAAATTCTAAGTTAGAAGCCTTAGAATTAAGAATTACATTCTTAATCTTCCCATTTAATTGAAGGTTGGACCCATCCATCATTAATTTAAGTGTTACTCCTTCAACATTCCCTTTCACCGACTCACAAGCCTTTAATTGTAATTTAAGGTTCGATAGTGATGATATATCTAATTCTGCATTCGGAACAAGTTCTAAAATAAGCTTTTCTACAGATTCTAAATTGCTATAAATACGCACCTCCGAATTTGCTTTTAGCATTTTCCTATGTTTCGGATTCTTAAGATCAATCCTAATAGGACTCATACTTACAGAAAAACGACCAGATTCTTGATTCATTGAGAATCGATTCTTGAGAATCTCATCATAAATAACAACTACAGAGTTTTCTGAAGAAGGTATTATCATTGCTTTTTTAAAATTAGAAACGCTAATCTCATCGATAGCTGTAAGACTATAAGTAATATCTTCTTGTGCCTGAGAATGGAAACAAATTCCAAAATAAAGGCAAATAATTATAAATATTTTTTTCATTTGTACAACAGTTTAATTATTCAATTCTATCCTCTTCATCCTCTCCGGGTGCTTCTATTTCATGTATCTCTGGATCTCTTTTACCACTGCTAAAATTATAAGATAAGCTTAATTTAAACATTTGACTGGTAAACTTAGATGAACTAATACGATTAATATCATCAAAATTCGCATATGTTTTTGATTTTTGGGTATAAAAAATATCATATAGACTAGCATTGACATGTAGCTTTTGATCTAAGAAAGATTTCTTAACGGTAAAATTAAGTGTTCCCTGTGGGTTTATTTCATAAATAGAATAAATGTTCTTTGATTGATAGTAGCCATTCAGTTCTAGATAAAAATCATTTTTTAAGTTGAAGCTATGGGACATATAATAAAATAATGTAGCCTGACTATAGGTTCCTTCTAGATCTCCTTTATTGATTACAACCTCCTTGTAATAAAGATTTAAGTAATTATTTATACTATACCAGTCTGTCACTTTAATAGGAATGCTACTAGATAAAAAATAATAATGTTCATCACTTAAGTTGCTGTAAGTTGATACAACCGTTAATCCATCAGAATCTTTCTCGAGCATTTCCCCAACAAGAGAAGCCGTATTTTTATACCCCATATTAAAATAGTACTTTTTCTTGTATAAATAACTCAATTCAATACTATTGGCAAAGGCAGGCTGTAAATCCGGATTTCCTGTACTATAACTATATGGGGTTTCGTAATCGATGAAAGGGTTTAAATATTCATATGCAGGTCTCAAAATACGCCGTCCATAAGACAGGTTTAGACTGTGATTTTCTCCAAATTGTCGTTGGAAAAAAAGAGTAGGAAAAAAATCCAGACGATTCTTATTAAAACTAGTATTACTGGTTATCGAATTTCCACTATACACAGTTCGTTCCATACGAAGCCCTCCACTAATACTCCAAGCATCCCATTCCTTCTGAACACTTCCATAAAATGCATAAATATCTTCATTATATAAAAACTGATTAGATCGTTGTGAATCAACATTAATATTAGGCTGCATTCCCGTATAAAACAAATTGGAATTATCTGTATCAATAAAACTTAATTTACTCCCAGCCTGAAGTTTCCATTTTTTCTTAAAACTCTTTTCAAAATCCAATTTTCCAATTTGAATATTGACTTTTATAGGATTGTCTATAAAAGAACTATCAACTTCTCTTATAGGGCTACCGTCAGGGTACAAAAAATCACTTTTATAAAATGCATTGGAAGGATTGTTATAAAACAAAACTTCATAACTACTAGATAAGCGGCTTCCCATAGTATCTAAAGCTATATCATAATAAGCAGTTAATGATTGATTGTTTAGCAATTCACTTTCTGTGTTTTTAGTCACAAATAAAGAATCTACATTACTCGGGACACTATAAACCTCTGTGTTTGAATGATAATTCATATCCCAATCCACATAATTTAACCGGTAGCGAACCCCTACTTTATGTTTTTCAGAGATTGCATAATCAACAGCAAATTCCGAACTGTGATTATTGTAGGTCTCACGGTAGGTATCATCTTGATTAAACACAAATGGTTCAGCACCTTCATAGGTTTGCTCTTGAACAATATCGTTGTAAAAGTTAAACAGAGAATAGCTATAATTCAGTTGAAAATTAAACTTACCTGTACGGTAGTTAAGTAATGTACCTCCTCCAACTCCTGGATAACGATGCTGTTCATAATAGGAATTGACATTCCCAGATATACCATACCGATATTCTCGTTTTGTTACTATATTGATAATAGCAACAGTACCTGTAGCATCATACTGAGCACCTGGAACAGATGACACTTCCATATTTTTAATAGATTCCGATGGAATGGCACGCAAATAGGACATTAACTGCTGTCCACTCAGCCAAATCCGACGACGATCTACATATAAAATTACACCTTGCTGCCCTCTAAAATTGATATTCCCCAATCCATCAGTTTTTACCTCCGGTATAATATTCATTAAATTATACAGATTCTCTCCTGTTGAGTAAATACTTGTTGCTACATTCACCACCACCTTGTCTATTTTTCGTTCAATAGTAGGAATGGTTGCTTTTAGTTTCACTTCAGAAAGTTCTACACTACTACGTGCCAGTGAGATTGTGCCTAAATCAAAATCTCCATCCATCGTCTTAGTAACTTTATAGGGCTCCATGCCCATAAAATAAACTGAAATTAGATAGTTATACTGTCCTTGCACAGATATCTCAAATCTACCATTTTTATCAGTAACAACTCCGGTAATTAAAGTAGAATCTTTAGCACTTCTTACAACCACATCAGCACCATAAACAGCCGTGTGATCTTCATCAAACAAAACTATTCCGGTAAGCTTAAAACCATCCTGTTGTTGACAATATGCAAAGTTGGATAGAAGCATCATTAGTATTATAAATGCATTTTCACTGCTCATTTTCTTTTATATGCTTTACAGTTCTATCAATTACTATAAAAATATCAGAGAAAAAATCCAGATCAACTTCATCATCATCAAACTCAATATCAAACTCATCTTCCAAAGAAGTCACTAACATCAAAGCGAGCATAGATTCGGAAATCATAGCCTGTAACTTGTCATTTAGTGAAAGCCCTTCAAAGATTAAAAACTGTTCCTCTAAAAAAAGTCGTTGGATAACATTTAGTACTTTTTCTCTCATAAACTATAATGTGTATTTTAAAGCCAAACTATATCTTGGAATCTTACAAATTCTGGAAGGTACCGTACCTGTATGCTCAATGTTTCCAGGAAAAATCACAAAGCGTCCTGGTCTAGGTAATACGGCAGCTCTAGTATCTTTATTAGAATAAAATAACGTTTCGCCAGCCCACTTATATTCCCACTTCTGATTTACATAATACAACACAGTAATATCCTTGCTGTCCTGATCACAATCATAGTGAGGAAACTCAACATCTCCATAACAGCTCATATTAATATAAGAGCGATTAAGCTTGTATGCATCACAATAATATTCCGTAACCAATGCTCTGGCCTTAGCACCAATATAAGTCTCAGTTTCAAAAACATTTGGTTCAAAATCTACGCTAAATATAGGGAATTCATCTTTTTCATCATCTCGCTCGTGCTTGTAAAACGAGAGCCCGTTTACATAGGTGAAGAAGTCTTGTATTTCCTCAAAGGGAAGAAGTTCATCCAAAACATAAATTTTCTGATTTTCTATTTCAATAATTCTATTTTTCATATGTAGGTTCTTTTAATCTTATTTTTAAAGCTAAACTTAATCGTGTTTCATTGCAATTTGCACTGGGAAGTCCTGCGGTATGCTCAACAAACCCCGGAAATATGACAAATCTTCCTGGTTTGGGCAACACCCCAAAAACAGAATCACCGTTGTGATAAAATATGGTTTCTCCACCCCAGGTATAATCCCAAGTTTGATTAATATAATATAGGACTGTTATATGCTTATCTGTTGTATCGCAATCTCGATGAAGAAATTGCATATCTCCGTATTTAAGCAAATTCACATAGGCTTCTTCAACTGAATACTGATCAACTTCTCCTATAAAATCTGTAAATAACTTCCAAGAGGCCTTTCCTATTGGATGTGACGTTTTAAATTTATCGCCATCAAAATGGGCACTATAATACAAAAATGGATCTCCTTCAAAATCTTTTTGATGTCTCCTGTAAGGCAACGCATTTGCATATTCATGGAAATTAGCTATTACATCTTCTTTTAAGAAATCGTCTATAATAAAAATTTTTTGCCCGTTAAGGTCTTCAATCTTAACTTTCATTTTCTTTTTGATTGTTTATTTGTTCGAGTAGGTTTTTTTTTGAAATATATTTCAAACCAATAGTATACCTAGGCTGTTCTGCAACACATGTAGGAATACCGGCTTTATGCTCTATATATCCATCAAAAACTACAAAGCGTCCGGGTTTTGGTAAAATTCCGATAATAGAATCTTCTGCGCTATAAAATATAGTCTCACCTCCCCAGCTATAATTCCATTTACTATTAGCATAATATAAGACTGTTATATCTCCCCTAGGAATTGATACATCTCTGTGAGGAAACTCCATATCACCTTTAAGTATCAGATTGATTGTAACTCTGTACAGGACGTACTCTTCCTTATAAAAAGAACAAACCAATTCGCTAGATTTCTGGCCAATAAGATTATCTTTCTCAAAAATTTTGGCACGTAAATCGCAAGAAAACTTAGGAAATTGATCCTCATCATTAGCTTTCTCCATTTTAAAGTATGATAACTTTATGATATACTTATAAAAAGCATCAATATCTTCTTTAGTAAGAATATCATCCAATACGTGAACCTCTTTTTTATTGATAATTTCTGTATATGATATATTATTCATGTAGTTTAAAATTTGACCTAGAGGTATACTTAAGTGCCAAGGTATATCTTACATCCTTAGCAAGTCGTGAAGGTATACCCGCTTTGTGCTCTACAATACCCGGGAAGATCACAAAACGCCCTGGTTTTGGCAAGATCCCTAATTCGGTATCACCTTGATTATAAAACAGAGTTTCGCCTCCCCAAGTATGTTCCCATTCCTTATTAATATAATATAAGAGTGTCACATCATCTCTTTGAGGAAGACAATCATAATGTGGCACTTCCATATCACCTTTAGTCATTAAATTGACTGCAACTCTAAACAAAATATAATCCTTCTCCGGATAAAATTTAGAAATCAACTTCCGAGCAATGTTTCCCATTGGCATTTTTAATTCAAATTCCTTTGGTTTCAAATCCAATGAAAAAGAGGGGTGATCATCCTGATCATTGTCACGTTCTTGTTTTAGAAAGGGTAACTTCACTATGTAATTATAGAATTCATCTACCTCAGATGGCAACAACATGTCATTGATGACATAAATTTGTTGATCTTCTATGAAATAGTGATTTATATTCATATGTATACTGAATTTAATTCTGAAAATCCACTGGCTACTATTGCATTAAGTGAATTGATTGATTTTATATTTTTACCTTTTTTAAAAAATTGTAAAACACGATCATAACAAGTTTCATTGATAAAGTTTTCTGTAATCGATGTGGTCAATCCAACGTTATAGACACTATGTAAACAATTTCCGGGAGAAAAAACTAAATCGCCAGGACGTTGAATACAAATCAGTGGTCTTACTTTATTGGTTAAAAAAAGTTCTGGATTCTCCAAATAGCTATCAAACTCATATGCTGCCGGCTGATTGAGAACTAACGACGCTACATTTTCAGGATAAAAAAACCATATTTTTATACCAGATATCAAGTAATTCCAAGCATTGGTATTCCATATATCAAGATGCAATTTTGTTTGTGTACCATCTCCTCCTACGTAAAGCCAACTCAAATCAGTTTTAGGAATACCTTCAGCTTTAGATCGATACCAACAATTAAACAACATAGGTGTTTGATAAGAAAACAATTTTTTAAATTGTTGTAATTGAACCACAAAATAATATGGTGTTGATCGTGTCTTTGTGACATGATCTAAATATGTTTTCAAGCTAAATTTTACCTTATCATTACCTCTACTCTCAACCGGGAAGGTATAATTAGAAGGAAATGTTTTTAATAAGTTCTCAATCGAAAATAATTCGCGTACCTCCCAATTCTGAAAAGCATGTCTGAACACCACTGGAATATTTCTAAATCCATAAGTGTTATTAAAAGTTGTTTTGGTAATCGTCTCCGAATAATTCTCGGATATGTGGGTAAAAGTATCTTTTAAATTTTCAATCATGATGAGTTATTAGGTTAGGTTAAT
Source organism: Zunongwangia sp. L-65 (assembly GCF_056859415.1). Lineage (NCBI taxonomy): Bacteria > Pseudomonadati > Bacteroidota > Flavobacteriia > Flavobacteriales > Flavobacteriaceae > Zunongwangia > Zunongwangia sp. L-65. Next base: position 7,599 of record NZ_JBSXOK010000052.1, on the reverse strand, counting down.
TCCACATTTGTTACTGCAAACGAAGATTGTATTGCTTCTAAAATAAATTGCCTGTTCGTACTATCTAAAATATCAATTACTGGTTTGCCCAAGTGTTTTTCGAAATGGCGTCTTTTCTCTTGATAGGCATGATCGTCTAACACATAATTTTTGGGAATTCCATGACTTTTTTGCATAAAGGTATGAGGTGTTAAACAATAAAAAATAACAGTACAATTAACATAAGCTTGAATGGTTTGTTCTGTTTTCAGAATAAAGTCAATTTGATCATGTGGGCTAATGGTTACTATCAAAACATCCGGATAAACTCCCATAAGATATGATAAGCTTTTTAGGCCTGCTCCATTGGCTCCGAAATTTACTGGATGAACCGGAATTACACCTCCTTGCCCACCTGTAATAATAATTTCAGGCTGGTAAAGTAGTTCTATACATTGCATATATGTTGCGAGGATCCGTCCCCATTCACCGGTATTAACACTTACTGTAGGATGATGACCAAAAGGAAAGGTGAAATCTGCACCAAACAAAATACCTTGTGGTTCCGTCGCAACATGGGATATTTTATACCCAGTCTTTTCTAAAACATCTTTGATAATAAGCTGAGTGGTAAATTTTCCTTGTTTGCTTCCGGTACCTACTACGGCTAACACAGGAGTTTGCAACTTTGGTAACGGAGCCAAGGCATATAGTTTTTTAATAAGTTTTCCATCTACATGTGTAAAGAATACTTTGCCTTTGTAAGGGACCGATTGTTGTTTTATTAAACTCTGTACCAACCTAAAAACCTCCGAATCCCAAACTATCAAGTTTTTATTGGCCGCAATACAGCGTTGTAAAAGCTTATATCCATAAAATAAATTATGATCCAATAATTGATCTAAAAAATAGCCTACAACTAAAGTATCAAAAAGTGCTAATTCTTGTTCTGTCAGCGTCTTATTTGTTGTCGGAATCTGGTTAGTCTCGAAAAGCTCCGTCAACTGTTGATTGTATTTTATTTGTTTGGCATTACCAATACCCAAGGTTATAGGCTTCTTTACTAAATGACTGAACTGCATCAAACTGCCAATTTCTTTTTCATCAAAGGGATAAAGCGCTATTCTCTCAACAGATACCGGTAATTGCTGAGAAGAGAGTATTTCACTAATAATAGGAACTTCATCAGCAACCATTGTTGCAACAGTCTGTTGATTTGTTCCATGTTTGGTTATACTTACAATTCCGTCTGTAGAATTTGTCTTAAGCCACGATTGCACATCCATTGAAGTGCCTATTGCTCCACTATGAAATGCACTTGCCAAAATTCCTGTAAAATGAGCCGTTGCAAGGCTCGTTCCACTTCCAAATCTAAAACTATTATTGAGATGTGCTACTCGTTGAAATCCTCCCTTAGCCAAAATATTTACTTTTGCATCCGAAAGATATTTAAAATCACTACTTTCCATAACTAGCCCGGTTCCTACTCCTAAAACATGAGAAAAGTAGGCAGGGTAACATTCTTTCTCAGAAATATAATATGCTGACGCAATGAGAAGAATACCACTATGAAAGGCTTTCAAACAAAGTGCTTTCAACTTTGGTGAAGGGTAATTAGTATTAATTCCCATACTGATATTTACTAATGTACAATCAGTATGTTTTAATAAATATTCGATAGATGTACACAAAAGTCCTTCTGATATACGCTCTTGAGCTGCGGTTACCTTCACTACAAAAAGAGAGACCTCCGGAGCATGTTTATGTATAATAGCACAAATCCCTGTACCGTGACCATTTTGATCTGATATGTCATCCAATAATTGATATTGACCGTTGTGATCTTCATGCAAATGAATCCCATGAACATCGCAATGCTCTAGTCGTTTATGACATTTGTCAATACCAGTATCTATTACTCCTATAATCACAAACTCTCTTATTTATTTGAATGTCCTGAATTTACGGCCTCTACATTACTTGGCATCGAAATAGTATCTGGAAGATCTAACATTCGTATATACTGTTCTTTTAAAAAGTCTTCTGTTTTATATTTCCAATAAGAACATTGTGGAACATCATGATTTACGGCATGATGTGCGCATGAAATTTGATCACACACAGGCAGATATTTACAACCTCTGCAAACTGGATTCACCTGATAACGGTTAAAGCTGGTATACGCATCAAATTTTGCTGAATCATATTTATCGAAAACAGTTGTAGTCGCCTGTTGATCATCATGAATTGTTTCCCAGCATTTGTGAACATTTCCTAAAGGATCAACTACAATGCCATTAGGATTTGCCCATGTAGGACAATCGGTTTGAAATTTTGGTAAATCCCATGATAAACGTGCATTTTTCAACCCTCTTGTAGATGCCCATTGATTAAATCTATCTATTTGAGTTAATCTAAAGTTCTGATAAATATCGAAAAATTCATCTACAGACAAACGTGCTTGCATATCTTCTTCAGAAATCTCTTCACCATCATAGGTTCTTAGCCAAGCTGGTGTAAAGAAGAAATTTTTATAGCGTCTGGGCCATATATCGTATTCACCTAAATCATCTAGAAGCGTCTTTAAAGTTGCAGCAACATTTTTATCTACATTTACTCTAATATTAATATCAAAGTCATCTGGTAGCGCAGCTAAATTTTCAACAATCTTAAAATAATTTTTTTGATTTTTTGATTTTAAGGGTCTATTTCGATCATGCACCTCTCGCGCTCCATCCAAAGTAACCTGGGCTTTACTAATATGGAGGTCTTGTAATACACTCACATTTTCAGGTGTTAAGTAAATCCCATTAGTAATTAAATCTGCCTCGTAACGCATTCCATGATCGACAGCAATTTCATAGAGAATTACCCCTAACTTTTTGATCCCTTTCATATTCATTAAAGGCTCTCCTCCGTACCAAGTTACTGCCAATGCTTGCCAATTGGTAGTTGGGCTACTAGCTATAATCTCTTCAATATACTTTCCTATTTGAGCTATGACATTATCATCTTTTAAAGTGTTGTTGGGTTTCACAAATTCAAAACAATAGGAGCACCCCATATTACACTGGATTGTTGTTCCTATGGTTAAGAAAATTGTTGCATTTGTCTGCGCTCTTTTTTTGTCCAAATAGATTTGTTCTGCCTCAGTGATAAAATCTTCTGTATCAACATCTAAATAACCTTTCTCCAATAGTCGTTCTATAAAAGGGGCATGTTTCACATAGGTACTATCACTAAAAAAATCTAAGCTCATTATTTCTGAAAAAAGGAGCCCTTCGGATAGAGAAAGAATTTCAATTCCTCCTGTAAATGTGTTATATAAAAGATATTCATTTTTTTCCCAAATTGGCACCAGTATATTATAGGGATTGTTGGAAAGCTTCATAAGCGATTATATTATATCTCTGCCTACAATGTATGTAGACAGAGATAAGTTAAAGTTTAAAATTAAGATGTTATCATCTCTATACTATCAGCATGTTTAGTCTTTCTTAGACTATTACAACCCTGTAGTTCTGGGCAAAGAAATTCTACTTCCTTTACAAGCTCATCTCTATGTAACACTGGTTTCAAAAGTTCCTTTTTAAAAACTTCTGTTTAACGATAATTCTTCTTGAATCTTCCATAGATGAATAATGCGCTTAGTTAGAATAAGATATCATCATCAATATCAACTTCTACACCATTAGAATGTTTCGTCTTTCTTAGACTATTACAGTTCTGTAGTTCCGGACAAAGAAATTCTACTTCCTTTACTAACTGATCTTTATGTAGCACTGGTTTCAAAAGCTCCTTTTTTAAAAACTTTTGGTCAATGATACTTTTTCTTGAATCTTCCATAATGAATACGCTCTAGTTTAGAATAAGATGTCGTCATCAACATCAACTTCCACTCCATTAGAGTGCTTCATTTTTCTCAGGGTATTACATGTTTGTAATTCACCACATAGAAATTCAGCTTCTTTTAGCAAATCATCTTGACGATTTACCGGCTTCAACAATTCTTTTTTTAAGAATTTCTCTTTAATCTGGTCTTTTTTTGACTTCATAATTTAAAGGATTTTATAGTTAAACAATTATTAATTTTATATACATCAGTACAAATTACGGTACATTTAAGTAAATCAATGCTTCTTCTAAAACTGTATCATTATAGGGTTGTAAATCATATACAGAAGTAGTTTCTATAAAAACATCAGGAGTAATACCAATATCCTCAATAGGAGTATCAAAAACATACTTTACTGGAGAGGCGCTATTGATTTGAATTGTAATAGTGCTTTCTGGAATTTTAAGAAAATAAGTGGGTATAATAGTTCCCATAGTAGTACTCTTACCTATAATAGTGACATCCTTACGCTGCTTTTTTAGTACATAAGTAAAAAGTTCTGCCGCAGAAGCCGTTAATTCGTCCACAAGTACCACTATATGACCGTCCTCTCGGTAATTGAAGCACATATCACGCTTAACTATAGTTGAATCGATCTGTTGGGTTTCCCTGTTAAGAGTTTTGGTAAATGTAAAATCATGCGGAATTAAATAGGAGAGAAGTCGAGCACCCTCTTCAGACTCTCCCCCTGTATTACCGCGCAGGTCTATTATGAGATTTTGGTGCATATTAACTTCATCAATATGGGAAGCAAAAGCTAGTGGAATATCCCTAAATATACTATTGAATTTAAAGTAAACCGTTTTGGCATCAAGTGTCTTAAAAGTACAATGAGATATTCTAAACCTTGAAGGTACTTTATACTTCTTTTTAAGTACATATTGCGACTCACTAACCTCTTCCGTTTCTGAATTTTGATACTTCAATAAAACTGTATCCCCAACCTGCTTAAACAATTTACTATTTATCTCATTGCGACTTAAAATTTTACGATAATTTGTTACTTTCTCCAAATCTGTATCCAAACTATCAAGAAAGATGTTATCTATTGCGCAAATTTTGGAATTAAGAGGAATTGTTGCTGCTAGTGCTTCATCGAATATAGCTGCCACACGATAAGATCCCTTGATGGGAAATAAACGAATTGGCCCTTTGGCTAAAATGGCTTCCTCACAATTTTTGATTTTTATACTAAAGTGAGGATCTGAAAATGTAGTAAACAAAAAATCTTCTAAAACATTTACAAAATCACATAACTGTTCAGTGGAATATGTCTCTTTCATAACACTGTTAAAATCATTTATAACAGTGTTTTTATTAATTCCTTTCTCCTCATAAAAAGGATAATCATTCAAACTGCTACGTAGAATATTCACAACTACATCTTTAGTCTCTAAGTAACTTTCTACCTCTAAAAATGTAGCAAACTCCTCGTCATAATACGCTGTGGGATAGTGACTATACAATCCAAATGAATTGTAGTCCTCCTTATTATAATCAGCCATATTAAAAAGTGATTTATTAGTAAAGGGAGACTTGAGAAATATTGGATTTGGCATCACTTTTTTGACATCCACTTTTTTACCAAGCCACAAAGCCCCGATAGCCAACTCTGCAGTTTGTGTGGTATCTTTTCTAGATACTGAAAATTGAATTTTATCTGGAAGTTCACTAAGCATTTCATCACTTAAATCTTCTTCTATCAACCATTGAAAGCCATTTGATTTGTACGTTGCTTGCGAGAGTAATTTTAAGGAATCAGCATATACTAAAGAGATTTCAAGCACTGCTACGTTGTAGGTATGAACTCTTGTAAAAAGGGTAAGATTTGAATTCCATTTTTCAGAAGAAATAAAATCTTTTACTGAAATTTCGTAACTATCAAGAGTATCAAACTCAGCGATAATTGCATGTTTTGTACTTGGATGAATATTAAATCCTGGAAAACAATAATCATCTACTGTTAATCCGGTTTGATCCATCGTAAATACCGTATCTATAATTGCATCATCCTCATAATACACATTTAATTGTGCGTATAACGAACCGCTCCAGAAAATTAAAGCAGCACACACTACACTATATATATATCTAAAATTTAATTTATACATATAAGCAATTTTCTTTGATTGAATAAATCTCATGTAATACCTCTAAGACCATTTCCTCTATTAGCTCCCATTGATCTGTTGGCGTATAACCACTATATCTTGACCTACAAACGGTAATTAATACCGGTTTCACTTCCAAGCTCAATAGCGTTTTTTTAAAATGACTTATGCGTTCTTTAATTATTTCGATAGACACTTTTCTATTCCCTGTCATTTTAACCGAATAATCATTCAAAACATAATAATACTTCCCACCTTTGGTTCTTGTCTCTATTTTATTCATCAAAAAAATTAGAGGATGATGTTTATTGCTATTGAATTCATCATACTCTGATTTCATTATTTCTATTACCACAGGATTTACATTAGCAGGATTTTCAATACATGAAAAATAATCCAAATCTATATCCAACAATATATGATCTGTTACCATTGACTTTGTCAACAAATTACCTTCATCAGTTTTACTGTAAACAAACGGTATCAATGTGGTATCTGCTACATGTTCTTCAATAGCATTTGTAAGCTTTCCCATCATAAGCATTGCACCTTCATTTTTCAAAGAGCACACATACATCTGATAATGAGTAACATTAGAAACATCTTGTTTTATCCATTTAACTACATCAATTATCCCTAAATAGATTGCAGGAACAATAAATGTGGCTATCCCAATCGCACCTGCAACTGATTCCCATGTTTTCTTACAAAACAACAAATCATTTATTGAGCTTTCAAAACTAGGCACACACATATCTGAATGATCATCAAAATGTAGTAGCGTGTGTCTATCCTTAGACATAACTCCATCTCTAACAGCATCTAACCAAACTTCAAATGCTTCGTTATGCTCTTCTATTATGTAACAAGGAATACTCAATGCTTCGTGTAACTTTTATTTATCGATATAAAGAAAGATAGAAAAACCAACAAAACGGTAAGGCTAGCCCTTACTAAAAGTAAGTTTGAAACTCACAGATTCCTTGAAAATGTGTTTTAATTTTAAGGAATTCAAAAAAAAATGATTCGTTATTATTTACAGTATTTAAAGCCATACACTTATAGGTTAATACTCCTATTTCTTTTAATAGTTAGTGCAAGTATCTCGGCATTAGCAACTCCTTATTTTTTAAAAATTATTATTGATAATGTTTTTCCAAAAGGCAATTATCAAGACTTATTAAAAATCGTTTGTATATTACTTTTTATCTATATTTTTCGAATTGCAGTTTCCTTTTGGTGCAGTATACTTCATACAAGTATTAGCCGATCTATAGTTGCCGATATGCGTGTTGATATTTTCAAAGGTGTTCTTAAAAAAGACAATGCATATTTTAGAGAAAATAAAATAGGAGAAATTATCTTTTTGATTACCAACGATGTAGAAAACATACAAGATGCTATTACATCATTAGCACTTTCGGTTATAAACAACATTATTACAGTATTAGGAATTCTAATAATGTTACTCATCTGGATGAGCCGGCCATAGTGAACCACGTGCGCCGGATGAAAGTGAGCATAGCAAACTAAGTGCGCAAAATCGATTCTACTGTGGTTAAATTTACTATTTATTTTTAAGTTTTTTCCTCATTGATTCCCCCTTGATATCTA
>NZ_JBSXOK010000051.1:0-15926 GCF_056859415.1 Zunongwangia sp. L-65 | reverse complement strand
TATCGAAGATTGCTCGTGAAATTGAAAATGAGAGAAGCGTTAAAATTTTAGGCTGTTTGAGCGAAGCGAGTTCCTAAAATTTAGCTTCCGAATGTACAATTTAGAGCAAGGTTCGTAAGCCTAGACTTTTTTGTTTCTTTTTTCGTCAATGGAAAAAAGAAAAGACATCAATAGAAGTTGAAAGTATCAAAGTTGGAAAGACAAAAGTTAGTGACAACACGCAAGAACCATGAGTCAGTATTAAAATGTTGAATTTTAAATGTTGAATTTGGAATGACTTTTCACCGTACAACAACTTTTGAACTTTCAAACTTTTTACTTAAAACAGACTTCTCTATAGAACAACTTTTAAACTTTCTAACTTAAATTGTTGATTGAGATTTCTCGACTTCATTTCATTGCGCTCGAAATGACAAAATCTTCGGAAATGATAATTTGTATCCTAAATTTAGATGCTTCGCTATTAGAATAGAGAAATAATCATCTAATAACATCATCCTTTTTTATAAACGTATTTAGAATCATCATGAATTTCGACCTTAAGGATATATTGAAAAATTACGTTAAAAACTTTTATTTATTTCTGATCTTATTGATGTAAAACACAATCATTTTGCAATAAAAAACCGCAATTATAGATAAACTACAGGTTTAATCTTTTAAATTATTGAATTTATTGCAATTAAATATTGCATTTAAGATATTTAAACGATAAGTTTGTTAGATAACCAATTATTAACTTAATTTTATGAAAGAACAACTATGTAGACCATTCTTCTTTATGCTTTTGCTGATTTCAGCTACCGGTTGGGCTCAAGAGATTGGAATATCAGGAAAAGTAATGGATGAGGATAAAATTCCGCTTCCAGGGGTTACGGTACGTGTAAAAGATTCGTCTTTGGGTGCTGTAACCGATTTTGATGGAAACTTTACGCTATTTATTCCAGATAGTGATGTTGTATTGGTATTTTCTTCAGTCGGTTTTAAAAAACAGGAACTTAGAGTTGGGGATAAAAGGGAATTTCTTGTCACGATGGCTGTAGACAGGGAAAGTTTGGATGAGGTGGTCGTAACTGCCCTTGGAATCAAACAGGAGAAAAAAGCACTGGGTTATGCAGTAACCGAAGTTAAAGGTGAAACAGTTGCGCAAACACAACGAGAGAATTTTATTAATGCACTGGCAGGTAGGGTTCCCGGGGTAGAAATTAATTCAACTTCAGGGCTACCGGGAGCTTCAACATCTATGGTTATAAGGGGGATAAGCTCATTAAGCGGCAGTAACCAACCCTTATTTGTGGTAGATGGTTTACCAATTAGTAACGCTACAACCTCTACAGGCGTATTTGCTTCGTCATTAAATAGCGGAACTGCTTTGAACAATCGCGGGGTCGATTTTACCAACAGGGGAGCAGATATTAATCCTGAAGATATTGAGAATATTACTATCCTTAAAGGGCCTGAAGCTTCGGCTTTATACGGAATAGAAGCCGCTTCTGGAGCTGTTGTGATCACTACAAAAAGAGGAAAAGCCGGGGTTAGTAAACTAGATTATAGTAATAGTTTTAGATTAGACCGAATCGTTAAATATCCGGAAATTCAGCAAAAATATGGTAGAGGAGCCAATGGGTTTACCAGTGATGCTGATGAAAGTTTATATTATTTTGGCGCTGAATATCCAGAGGGAACCCGGTTTTACGATAACATAGGGAACTTTTTTCAGGATGCCTTCACTCAAAAACATAATATATCCCTTTCTGGAGGATCTGAACAAACACAGTATAGAGTTTCTGCTTCAAATACCAATGCTCAGGGTTTTGTACCAAATACAAGTTTAGACAAGCTAAATTTATCCTCAGCAGTAACAGCTAACTTTTTAGATTTTCTAACCGCAGATGTAACTTTTGATTACACAAGATCTGATAACGAGCAGGCTTTTAGAGGTAGTGGAGGGCCCTTGTTACATTTATTATTATGGCCTTCTACAGATGATGCCAGTGTATATTTAACAGAGGGAGGTGATCGTCGTAATTATGCGGAATATGCAGATGCTGTAGAAAATGCTTTTTTTAATGTAAATAGTAATCAATTTAATTCTTTAGTAGATCGATATAAATTAAATACTCGAGTAACAGCAGAACCTACAGATTGGCTTCGAATGGTAGGACAGGTGGGAGTGGATTATTTTACCCAGAAAAATACTATCGTAAGACATCCGGAATCAAATACGGGGATAAATTATGGTGGCTTGTTTGATCAGGCACTTATTACGACCAGAAATTTAACGTATCAATATTATGCACAATTTCATACTCCAACAATTTTCGATAAAGATATAAGCATAGATTTTAAATTAGGAAGTGCGGTATACGATTATAATACTTTTAGTGCTGCGGCCAGTGGCCAGGATTTTCAGGCGCCAGATCTTTGGTCTATCAACAATACAGATCTCGAAACCCATAGAGCATTTAATAATTTAACCGAAAGAAGATTAGTGGGAGCTTTTGGTAGTTTGAATATTGGATATAACAATATGCTCTATTTAACGTTAACCGGTAGAAACGACTGGAGTTCTACATTGCCCGTACAAAATAATTCCTTCTTTTATCCATCTGCGGGTTTAAGTTTCATTTTCTCAGAATTAGATATGTTTAAGAATAGTGATGTTTTAACCTATGGGAAGTTAAGAGGATCTATAGCTCAGGTAGGTAAAGATGCTCGCCCTTACAGCATAAGACCTTATTACGAACCTGCGCAAACAACCGGCGGTGGTTTTAAATACGGGTTTACCGGCCCTAGCTTAAATTTAAAGCCCGAGATGACCACCTCTTATGAGTTTGGAACCGAGCTAAAGTTTTTTAATAACAGAATAAGTTTAGATGCAACCTATTTCAATAAGAAATCTGAAGATCAAATTGTACAAAATCTACGATTGAGCTATGCTACCGGTTTTGTGTTAATGACTTTTAATGCCGGGGAGATAAAAAATGAAGGTGTAGAGATTCAATTAAACGGAACTCCTATTCTTAATAAAGATTTTTCCTGGGATATAAGGGCAAACTTTACCAAAAACTGGAGTGAGTTAGTAAGTCTTCCGGCAGATGTAGAAGAGTTTTATAATTCAGACACCTGGCTTTACGGGAATGTTAGAGTTGGATCCAGGGTAGGCGGACCTTTAACCACGTTTACAGGATACGATTATCAACGAAATGAAGCCGGTGAAGTTTTAGTGAACCCATCTTCTGGATTGCCAATTTTAAATACTGAAGAATGGGTGGTAGTAGGAGATCGAAATCCAGACTTTAAAATTGGACTTTCTAATACCTTTAGATACAAAGAATTTGCTTTAGATTTCTTATTGGATTTTAGAGTTGGCGGCGATGTTTATAATGCAACAGAATATTATTTAACAACAAGAGGTTTAAGTAAGCGCACATTGGATAGAGAAACACCAAGGATTGTAGAGGGGGTATTAAAAGATGGACTTGAAAATACGGCAAACCCTACCCAAAATAATATCCCAATAGACCTTTCCAGAAATTCAACTTACTGGTCTTCAATTTATCCTTATCAGAGTTTTATAGAAAAAGACATCAACTGGATGAGGCTACGTGACGTCACTTTCTCTTATAATTTTCCTTCCAAATTGTTGAAAAAAACAAACGTTCTTAAAAGTGCAAGTGTGTTTTTAACCGGAACAGATTTATTTCTGGTCACTAATTACTCTGGTTTAGATCCGGTAGGAAACGGAAACTCTGCTGCGGTTGGAGGAGCAGGAGGCGTAGGTTTGGATTATGGTAATTTTCCTTTACCAAGAGGTTACAATATTGGTATAAGAGCAGGATTTTAAAATAAGAAAAGATGAAAAATAACATATATATAGCATTACTTTTATTAATAAGTACATGCAGCATTAGTTGTGATGATTATTTAGACGTTAATACTAATCCCAATGGACCAGACGCCCTTTTACAACCAGAACTCTTTCTTCCTCAAATAGAATCTGAATTTGCGGTGGCCATACAATGGGATGGAAGGTTTACAGGATTTTATACACAAAATTGGGCTCATACTTCAGGGAATACATACTCTTTAAACCTCCATTCTAATCCGTTATCAGATTCTTATGCACAACTGTGGAGAGCCGTGTATTGGAGTATGGGGTATAACCTTTCAGACATGATTAAAAGTGGAGAACTAAATGAGAAATACGATTTTATGGGAGTAGGATATATCTTAAGAGCTTTTGGTTGGCAAATGCTTACAGATTATCACGGCCCTGTTATTGTTACCCAGGCATTCGATACAGATAGAAGAACTTTTGACTATGACGAGCAATCTGTAGCTTACGACGAAATTCAGCGATTGTTACAACTGGGAATAGAAAGTTTAGATCGTACAGATGGTTTAAGTCCTGAAGATTCAGGTTTAATCGAAGCAGATTTAATTTATCAGGGAGATAAAGAAAAATGGAAAAAGTTAGCTTATGGACTTTTAGCGATCAATGCACATCGATTAACCAATAAAAGCAGTTACGATCCTCAGCAAGTAATAGATTATGTAAATCAGGCATTGGCAGGTAACCAGGATAATGCGTTAATAGGTTTTCTGGGGAAGGTTAGTGCGAATACCAATTTCTTTGGCCCGTTAAGAGGTAATATTGGATATTACAGGCAAACAAAATTTATTTTGGGCTTATTAAACGGTAGCAACCCCGTTTTTCAGGATCCGGCATTATTGGGTCAGGATCCGGTTTTTACTACTGAAGAAGAATATTTAAATGATCCACGAATTACATCAATGCTAGCTACATCGCCAGATGGTATGTATCGTGGAATTACTCCTGAGATTGGTATTTCCGAATGGACAACCGCTGAAGCCGATAAGGTTCCCAAAAACTTTTGGAATGAAGAAGGCTATAGAGGAAGTAATCCTTCGCCACAAATTTATTTCTTTAATAATGAAGCCGAATTTCCACTAATGACCTACTCCCAGTTACAATTCATAAAATCTGAAGCCGCTTATTTAGCCGGTGATATGGGGTTGGCATTAGAAGCCTATAAAGAAGGCATAAATGCACATTTGGATTTTGCCAGGGATTTTGCTCCAGATCAGGAAATTTACGATCAGAGAAGAGCATTGATGGAAAGCAGCGAAGTTGTTTTTCCTGAAACTTCGGCAGGTTTAACCTTATCTAAAATTATGCTTCAAAAATACATAGCGACCTGGGGATGGGGATTCTTCGAAACCTGGTCTGATATGAGAAGATATCACTACGATTTAGGAATAGAAGATGAAAGTCAAGCCGTTTATCAGGGCTTTAAGTTGCCCGATCCGCTTTACGAAGCAAATAACGGGAACCCCGCTTATAGAGCACGACCCAGATACAATTCAGAATATATGTGGAATCAGGAGGCACTGGAAAAACTAAATGCTTTTGAAGAAGATTACCATACGTACGAAACCTGGTTTAGTATCATCGAATAATAGCAAGATTATGAAAAAAATATCAGCAAATTTTTTAGTCATCGCATTTTTAGCATTACTAGTTCTGGGATGTGAAAAAAATGCCATTCCTGAAGTTACAGAACCAGTAGCTGAGGATATGAGTTACATGAAGTTCTTTTTTCATGCAGAAGACGCACCAAACGCAGGATTCTTTTTTAATGATAAGAAAGTCACTGCAGAAAATAGTTCTGGTGAAGACGAAGAACAGGCTTTAGACTATAAATCAGTTTATCCCAGTAATGCGTATGCGTTAATTCCCTCTGGTAACGGTGAATTGGCCGTAAAAACTTTAGAAGCACAAAATCTGGCAAGTACAAGTATTACTACTGAAGCACAAAATCATTATTCTGCTTATCTGGTAGGAACTTCAGAGAATTATGATATCGCTTTTATTGAGGATAATTTACCAGAACCCAGCCACGATTTAATTTACTGGAGATTTGTGAATACCATGGCAAACATTCCTTTTAGCGTAGATGTTTATGCCATTAGAGCGGCAGTACCGGCAACTGAAAATTCACCTGCAGAGGATGCCCGGGTAATTTCTTTAGGACAGGGAATATCGTATAAAAGTTCTGGAGAATATACCGAGTTAGCACCGGGCAGTTATACCTTTAAAGTATTTCCTTCAGGGACAGATTACGATCCTCAGGAATCAGAGTCGTTTTTAGAGCATGGATTAACTTTGGCAAGTTTAGGAAGAGTTTATACCACGCAGATAAGAGGGACCTATTCCGAAGATCCAAGTTCAAGTCATATCGACTATTGGAGGGATAGATAATTTCAGTTTGGTTTGTTCAAGAAAGAGAATAGATTCATTTCTATATCTCTTTCTTTTGTTTAATATTGTGCGATGCCTATTTAATTTTATGAAAACTACGATTTCCTATCCAGCAGCAGTATTAGTAACATTTTCACTACTTTTTTCCTCCTGTAAAACTCAAAAAACAGTACAACCTTCAGCGCCAGAAAATCCGCCAGAAGTTGTAGAACCCCAAATACCTGTAGAAGAAAAAGAAGAAGAACCCGATACCACAAAACCTGCTGAGGTAACACAAGAAGAATTACCCGAGGAAGTTACGGTAGAGGAAGAAATTATAAAAAGCGAACCGCCAATAGATGTAGCCGAATTTAGGGCGGCATGGATCGCCACGGTTGCCAATATTAACTGGCCGTCACGTTCTGGTTTGCCAACCGCTCAGCAACAAGGTGAAGCGATAAAATTGCTGGATTTTTTAGCGAATCATAATTATAACGCGGTGATCTTTCAGGTGCGTCCGCAAGCCGATGCCTTATATCAAAGTGATATCGAATCCTGGTCGTATTTTTTAACCGGCCAGCAGGGAAAAGCGCCACAACCTTTTTATGATCCGCTTACCTTTTGGATCAACGAAGCGCATAAACGAGGAATGGAACTTCATGTTTGGTTAAATCCGTATCGTGCTTATCATACCACCGGTGGCGAAATTAGCGCAGCTTCCGTAGTAAAAACAAATCCAGAGATGGTAGTAAAATTACAAAACGGGATGTACTGGATGGATCCTGCACGTAAAGATGTTCAGAATCGTACCGCAGCAGTGGTAGAAGATTTGGTAAAACGATACGATGTAGACGGAATTCATTTTGACGATTATTTTTATCCTTATGATTCTTATAATGGCGGAAAAGATTTTCCAGACGATCAAACCTGGAATACCTATAAAACTGCTGGTGGAAAACTAAATAGGGGAGACTGGCGTCGTAAAAACGTAGATGATTTTATCGAACGCGTGGCGAAATTGGTTAAAAAAGAGAAGGATTTTGTAAAATTTGGGATTAGTCCGTTTGGGATTTGGCGTCCCGGTTATCCGCAATCTATCGCCGGTTACGATCAATACGAAAAGTTGTATGCCGATGCTAAAAAATGGATAAATGAAGGCTGGGTAGATTATCTCACTCCGCAGTTATACTGGAAAACAGATCAGATTGCGCAGAGTTTCCCGGTGCTATTACACTGGTGGGAAAGCGAAAATACCAAAGATAGACATATCTGGCCGGGTATAAACGCCGGGCTTATCGAAGAAGAAGGTTATGAGAACGAATTGTTTAATCAGCTAATGATTACCCGCGGAATGTTGGCCGAAGATCCCGGAGCTGTATTGTGGAATCTCAAGGCTTTGATGAACGATAAAGAAGCTGAAAAAGCTTTAGCTGAAAATTATTTTAGAAAACCTGCTTTGGTGCCACCAAGCCCGTGGATGGATAATAAAGCACCAAAATCACCTGAAGTTTTAACCAATCTTGATGGAAATACACTAAGAATTTCCTGGCAGCATCCAGATGAAAATGATGTTTTTAGATGGGTGTTATATTTTCAGTACGAAGGCAGTAAATGGGACTTTAAAATCTTAAATAACGATCAGCTTTCAGAACTTAAAACCACGCTTTCTTACCTGGTAGGAGAAAAGAAGGTAAAATTATCGAAAATCGGCATGACGGCGGTAGATCGTACCGGGAACCAAAGTGATTTTAAAGAAATTATATTAGAATAAGCTTAAAAAATGAAGATTGAATATCACCAATATCAACTGCAGTTAAAAGATACCTTTAGGATTAGTCATGCCTCGCGTGATGTGCAGCCAAGTTTGGTAGTTTCAGTGTCGCATGATGGCGTTACCGGTTTTGGCGAAGCCGCGGCGACTTCGTATTATGGAGTGACGGTAGAAGGCATGATTCGGTCTCTAAAAAAAGTAGAGCAAATCGTCGAAAATCATATCGAAGAGCCTCCAGAAATTATCTGGGAAAAGCTTTATCCTGAATTAAAGACCGAAACTTTCGCACTTTGTGCTTTAGATATGGCGCTGCACGATCTCTACGGAAAGCGAAAACAACAACCACTTTGTAAATTGTGGAAGCTGGATCCTACTGAAGCACCACAAACCAGTTATACGATTGGAATTGCTTCAACCGAAGAAATGATTCGTAAGATTAACGATTTTCCGTGGCCTTTATATAAGATCAAATTAGGGACAGATCATGATATCGAAATTATAAAAGAGCTTCGAAAATATACAAATTCTGTCTTTAGGGTCGATGCAAATGTGGCTTGGAATGCCAGCCAGGCGATCGAGAATAGTCATATTTTAAAAGAATTAAATGTCGAATTTTTAGAGCAGCCACTTCCGGTAGATGATTATGACGGACAAAAAAAGCTCTATGAAAATTCAGCATTACCAGTAATCGCCGACGAAAGTTGCATTGTAGAAAGTGATGTTGAAAAGTGCGCTGAACATTTTCATGGTGTAAATATAAAACTCACCAAGTGTGGCGGAATCACGCCCGCTTTGCGGATGATTGCAAAAGCAAAAGCCCTAGGTTTAAAAACAATGGTAGGTTGTATGACCGAGTCGACCGTTGGGATTTCAGCGATTGCACAACTCGCCCCTATGCTCGATTTTGTGGATATGGACGGTGCGTTGTTGTTGAAAAATGATACCGCAACCGGAGTGAAAATTACTTCAGAAAAGGTGATTTATCCGAATGAAAATGGTACCGGTGTAAAATTGTTTAAATTTGAATAAGATTGAAATTCAGTAAAAATGAAGATAAAAAAATATAGTTTTTGGACATTGGTTTTAGCGGTTTTGGTAAGCTGTAATGAGAAAACCGAAAATACTTCTGGAGAAAATAATGAAGCCAAACTGGTGATCGATAGTTTAAAAAATGTATACGCTCCCGATGGAAGGGTTGCGCTATTCGATTTTGAAGCTAAAAAAGAAGCAGACAGATTTAATATCGAAGGAGAAACTAACATGCCTGAAGCTGCTGAAGATCTGGAAAAAACATTAAACCAAAAAGGCATAAAATACACCGCGAATATTCAAACCTTACCCGATGCTGAAGGTTTAGAGCATCAAACGATGGGAGTGATCAAAATTTCAGTAGCGAATCTTCGTGAAGAACCACGCCATGCCGCGCAATTGGTAACGCAAACCACCCTGGGGATGCCGGTAAAAGTGTATAAAAAAGAAGGGAGCTGGTACTATATTCAAACACCCGATGGCTATTTGGCCTGGGTGGATTATGGCGGTATCCAAAACATGACCAAAGAAGAGTTTTCAGAATGGAAATCTAAAGAAAAACTGATCTATTTAAATCCCTACGGAAAATCGCTAAAATCGTCTAAAAATGATGCAGGGGTGGTTTCAGATCTTGTTGCGGGGGATATTTTAGAACTGACTGCTGAAACTGGAAATTTCTATGAGATTGTTTATCCTGACGGGCGGACTGCTTTTGTGCCAAAATCTGATGCAAAACCATACAAAACCTGGTTAGCCGATTTAGATGTTGATGGTGAAGAATTGGTAATGACCGGTGAGAAATTAATGGGACTTCCTTATTTATGGGGCGGCACTTCGCCAAAAGGAGTTGATTGTAGTGGTTTTACCAAAACGGTCTATTTTTTAAACGGAATGGTGATTCCGCGTGACGCTTCCCAACAGGTTCATACCGGAGTTTTAGTAGATTCTACCAGAAATTTCGAAAATCTTGTTGCAGGAGATTTATTATTCTTTGGGAAACCAGCTACAGATTCCACTAAAGAACGTGTAATTCACGTAGGCATGTGGATTGGCGACCATAAATTTATTCATTCGATGGGCGATGTGCACATAAGCACTATGGATACAACCGCGACAGATTTTGATGAATATAATTATAACCGATACCTGCGTACCAAAAGGATCCTAAACGAGAAAGATAAAGGATTACAGTATTTAAAAGAAGAAGATATTTTTACTCGATAATCGAGATTAAATGCTCCGGGCTCGATGGCCTTCGTGATGCCTCGAAATCAATTAGCAATAAACAATTAGTTAACAATAAAATTATGTCACTTCGAGTAGCATGTTTTATCTTGTCTCTTGAATCTTGATTCTTGTGGTCTATTCTCTATTTTCTCTCTTCTAACAGCGCAGCGGTCTGCTAACTTCTGAATCAAAAAGATCTCTCCACAAGGTCGAAATGACACTATATAGAATTTCATATTTATCCTAAATGGAATGAAGAAGTCTAATTCAATATACCGTTTACAGTATACAGTCTTTAAAAAAGAATAATTCAAAATTCAACATTTTAATCCTGATTCCTGAGTCTTGTATCTTGCTTCTCTAGTCTATATTCTAACGACGAAGTGGTCTAAATCCACCATTTCATCCTGCGATATCAATAAGCTTTATATCCTTTTCAATAATTTCTATTCTTTACATTTCCTAAATCATATTTTAATTTAGTTCTTTGTGATTCTAAACTAAGCATAGATCTAAAATGAATAAAATCCCTTTTTCTATTAACCTAGTAATTCTATCGGTTTTATTGTTTTTTTCCTGTAAATCGAAATTGCCGGAAAAAACTGAAAAAAATATAACCGGTGAAATTGCAGAACAAGCAATGGTTGTTTCTGCCAGAAAAGAAGCATCTAAAATAGGGGCCGATATCATGAAAAAAGGCGGAAATGCTTTCGATGCCATGGTCGCTACCGAAATGGCTCTGGCGGTCAGCTATCCGTTTGCCGGTAATTTAGGTGGTGGCGGATTTATGGTTTATCGCACCGCAGATGGCGAAATAGGAAGTTTGGATTATCGTGAAAAAGCGCCTTTAGCTGCTTCAAAAAATATGTACCTGGACGAAAATGGCGAAGTAATCGAAGGGAAAAGTACACTGGGAGCAATGGCATCTGGAGTACCGGGAACCATTGCCGGAATTTTTAAAGTACACGAAAAATTTGGCAGTTTACCAATTCAGGAATTATTACAGCCGGTTATCGAATTGGCCGAAAAAGGAGTAGTAGTTACCCAAAAACAGCAGGAGCGATTACAAAAATACCGCGAGGTTTTAATGCAAGTGAATCAGGATACCATTCTTTTCACCAGAGCATATAAAATAGGTGATACTATTAAAAACGAATCGCTGGCAAATACACTAAAACGCATTGCAGTTAACGGAAGAAGTGAATTTTATAGCGGTGAAACTGGGCAAAAAATACTGGAATTTCTACAAATGCAGGGTGGAATTTTAACAGAAGAAGATTTACTGAGATATGAGGCCAAATGGCGAAATCCGGTTCGTATTCCGTATAAAGAATATCAGGTCATTTCGATGCCACCGCCTTCTAGCGGCGGAATTGTTTTAGGGGAGATTTTAAAAATGATCGAGCCTTTTCCGATAAAAGATTACAATCAAAATTCTACAAAATACATTCAGGTGTTAACTGAAGCAGAACGTAGAGCTTATGCTGACAGAAGTTTTTATTTAGGTGATCCCGATTTCTACGCGGTACCACAGGATAGTTTATTGTCAGATGAATATTTAAGTGAAAGAATGACCAATTTCAGTTTCGATGCAGCTACACCATCTTCAACCATAGAACATGGCGCTATAAAGGGCTACGAAAGTGATGAAACTACCCATTATTCGATTGTGGATTCCGAAGGAAATGCGGTATCGGTAACCACTACGTTAAACGGAGCCTATGGATCGAAATTATACATCCCGGAACTCGGTTTTTTTATGAACAATGAAATGA
Organism: Zunongwangia sp. L-65; assembly: GCF_056859415.1. Classification (NCBI taxonomy): domain Bacteria; kingdom Pseudomonadati; phylum Bacteroidota; class Flavobacteriia; order Flavobacteriales; family Flavobacteriaceae; genus Zunongwangia; species Zunongwangia sp. L-65. The sequence continues at coordinate 3,859 of NZ_JBSXOK010000051.1, read as the reverse complement.
ACGATTTCAGCTTAAAACCGGGAGTCCCTAATATGTTTGGTTTAATTGGGGCTGAAGCCAATGCGATTGCACCAGAAAAGCGAATGCTTAGTTCGATGACACCCACCATTATTGAAAAGAATGGTGAATTATGGATGGTTGTTGGTTCGCCGGGAGGTTCAACAATAATTACTTCAGTTTTACAAACTTTTTTAAATGTGGCTGAATTTGACTTATCGATGCAGGAGGCTGTTTCAGCAAAACGCTTTCACCATCAGTGGTTACCTGACGAAATTATGATGGAACCCGGCGGATTTTCAGAAAAAACAATAAAAAAACTTCAGCAAAAAGGCTATAAAATTAATCAAAAAGAATCTAGAATTATCGGTAAAGTAGATGCAATAAAAGTACTACCCAATGGTAATTTAGAAGGAGGGGCCGACCCTAGAGGCGATGATACCGCTATCGGTTTTTAGCAATTTTCGAGATTGAATGGTATCGGGATGACTCGAATTAAAAATAATTTTCTAACAAATGCCTCATGGGTTTGCCCTGAGGTAATCTAATAAACAACAAACGATATGAACAGAATTTTTACCCTGTTTTTCCTGCTAATAAGTCTGAGCTTAAGCGCACAACAGGAAAATATCACCGGAAACGTCACCGATGAGAATGCGCAACCTTTACCCGGAGTGACCATCCAGCTTAAAGGAACACAAACCGGAACGGTAACCGATTTTGATGGGAATTTTAATATTAAAGCTGAATTAGGACAAACCCTTGTATTTACCTTCGTAGGTTTCGAAAAAAAGGAAGTTGAAATCACCACGACCACTGTAAACGTGCAAATGGTAAGCGGTACAAACCTGGACGAAGTCGTGCTGGTAGGTTCCAGAAACCGAAGCAGAACAGTGACCGAATCTGCCGTGCCCGTAGATGTTTTGGATGTTGAAGAACTACAGGTTTCAGTGCCGCAGGTAAATGTAAACCAGATTCTTAATTATGTAGCGCCATCTTTCACGTCTACCACCCAATCTTTATCAGACGGGACAGATCATATCGATCCCGCTTCGTTACGAGGCTTAGGGCCAGATCAGGTTTTGGTATTAATTAACGGAAAACGTCGCCATACGTCTTCCTTAATTAATGTAAACGGAACTTTTGGTAGAGGGAGTGTGGGGACCGATTTAAATGCGATCCCCGCAGCTGCAATTAAGAGAATTGAAGTATTAAGGGACGGTGCTGCCGCCCAGTATGGCTCTGATGCGATTGCCGGCGTGATCAATGTGGTTTTAAAAGATGAGGTGAATACCCTTAATTTTAATGTAACCACCGGTGCTAATGTATCCAGAAATGCCAACGAACAAACCGGTGGTATGGATGGTGAAAGTATTAATGTTGCGGCCAGTTACGGAATTCCGTTAGGAGATAACGGTGGTTTTATAAATTTCTCTGGAGATTTTGATTATCGTGATTCTTATAATCGTATGAAAGCCTGGGAAGGAAGCATTTTTAATGCCTATAATGCGGTAGAATGGCAGGCCTATCAGGATAATGCAGATCTTAGTAATTTATCCAATCAGCAAATTCAGAACTATGCACAACAGGTAGATTATTTTTCTGCAGATTTTAAAAATGAAATAGCTCAGGCAAACGATCGTGCTACACTACAAAATTTGTTAGGAAGGGATGTCACTGAAGATGAATTGGCAGCACGAGGTTTACAGCGATCTGATTTTAATATGAGAGTAGGGCAGTCTGCGTTACGTGGTGGGCGTTTATTTGCCAATTTTGCATTACCATTAGATGATAATGGAACCGAGCTTTATGCGTTTAGTGGTTTAAGCTCCAGAAAAGGAAATGCAGCCGGATTTTATAGATTACCCAACCAAAGCCGTACCTATACACCCTATTATATCAACGGATTTTTACCAGAAATAAATTCTAAGATCAGTGACAAATCTATTGCCGCCGGAATACGTGGTAAAGTAGGTGATTGGGATGTCGATTTTAGTAATACCTGGGGAGAAAATGAGTTTATGTATTTTATAGATAATACGTCAAACGCTTCGTTGCTAGGAACCAGTCCTACCAGTTTTGATGCCGGTGGATTTTCTTTTTCTCAAAACACGACTAACCTTGATGTTTCGCAGTTCTTTCCGGGATTGTTCGAAGGATTTAATGTCGCTTTTGGTGGAGAATATCGATTGGAAAATTATGATATTATCGCAGGAGAAGAAAAATCGTATGCGCAATATACTGCGGACGGAACGGTTATCACCAATGCCAGCCAGCAACCTGCTACAGATTTCTTCGGAAATGCCAGAGCAGGTGGCGCACAGGTTTTCCCGGGCTTTAGTCCCGATAATGCCATCTCCAGACAGCGAAATAGTGTAGCGGCGTATGCCGATTTTGAAGCCGATGTAACCGAAGAGTTTCTACTCACCTTTGCCGGAAGATTCGAAAATTACTCAGATTTTGGATCTACATTGAATTTTAAAGTAGCTTCCAGATATAAACTTACCGATGATATCAATTTAAGAGCAGCGGTGAATACGGGCTTTAGAGCACCATCGTTACATCAAATTTATTATAACTCAACTTCTACAGTTTTTAATGACGAAGGAAATCCGGTACAGGTGGGAACTTTCTCTAATGATAGTAGAGCGGCGAAATTGCTGGGCATTCCAGATTTAAAAGAAGAAACCTCGAAAAGTGCCAGTTTAGGAATAACCGCTAAAATCCCGGATGCCAATTTAACCATTACCGCCGATGCTTATTTTGTAGCGATTGATGATCGTGTAGTATATACAGGACGTTTTAGTGATGATGATCCGGATTCGGAAATTAGTCAGATTCTTAGAAGTGCAAATGCTGAAGCAGCAGCGTTTTTTGCGAATGCCATAGATACCGAATCCAAAGGTTTAGATATTGTTCTTACACAAAACACCTATTTCGATAATGGCTGGAAGTTGAAAAATGATCTTGCAGGAACTTTTACCAGGACACAACGGGTAGGCGATATCCATGCATCACCTTTATTACAAAATAAATTAGATACCTATTTTTCTGAAGATAATCGTATTTATTTAGAAGAAGCGGTACCCAGAACGAAGATTAATTTAACCAATGTTCTTACTGTAGAAGACTTTAATTTCTTCATTCGAAATGTGTATTTTGGGGAGGTAACACAACCTTCCAATACATTGGCGAATCAAGAGGTGTATTCAGGAAAAGTAGTAACCGATCTTTCGGTAGGCTATAACTTTTCAGAATCGATTAATTTAACCTTGGGGGCTAACAATTTATTCGATTTATATCCCGATAGAAATAGAATAGAGGATAACCGAAGTAGCGGAAGATTCGACTGGCCCAGAAACGCCCAGTTTGGTATAGGCGGTCGTTATCTTTTTGCAAGGTTGAATTTAAAATTACAATAGAACATTAAGGCTTAAGAAGTTCAGCTTTCTTTTTAATAGCATAATTATATATGTTCTCCAGGAAGCTATAAAACAAACCTCACAGTCCCTATAGTTATAAGGGATTGTGAGGTTTTTTGTTTACAATATACGGTGTATGCACAGTGAATAGTGAACAGAAAAAACCGGCAGTCAAAATAATTCAACATTCAAATTTTTTATCTTGTATCTGATTTTTCTACTTTCTAACTTTGGTACTTTCAACTTCAGTATTGAATTTAGGTCACTGAGTGATTTCGAAGAAATCGTATCGAAGTGCCCGGGAGGACAATAGCGTTTAAAGTTTAAAAGTTTAAGGTTGAAAAGTTGTTGTATCAAGAAGTCTATTTTCAATATACAGTTTACAGCAAAAATTAGGATACAAATTATCAATTCCGAAGATTCTGTCATTTCGAGCGCAA
>NZ_JBSXOK010000050.1:0-148765 GCF_056859415.1 Zunongwangia sp. L-65 | reverse complement strand
CTCACCTCTTCCCATTCCGAACAGAGCAGTTAAGCCCGTTAGCGCAGATGGTACTACTATCTTGTGGGAGAGTATGTCGCCGCCTTGCTTTTTTAAAACCCTTACCAAATATGGTAAGGGTTTTTTGTTATATAAGATTGGGTAGTCTATATAGAACCTACAGAAACCTAGGAAAAATAATATCTTTTACTATTCCTTCCCCGATTCTACAGCCTTATTTCGCCTAAAACAATGTAAAGCAGCAGGAATAGTGATATTTCCACGTTTATACTTTCTTTTCTCCCAATAGGGCTCTCCAGGCTATTATATAGGAAAATTAAAGTTGTTTAAATAAACCCGATATATGTTTTGATTTTTTTCTGCGTTATGATAATGTAGATTTTATTTCGGTTATAATCAAAGAAGGCCATTGATGCTTTCTCCATACAACAATATATTTTTGGATGAATTGTATGATATTGTTTATAATTGAAATTTTCAATAGACTATTGTTTGGGCATTCGGGTGGTGGAGAGAAATATCAAAAAATTATCTAAATTGAATAGGTTATCAAAAATAGGGTGGATTATAGGCCTAATCGCAATTATATTTGTTGCAATATATATCTGGAGACTGGTCGGGAAACCTTATTACAGAATTAGCCTGATGGCAACTGAATATATTGAAAATGCTGATCAATTAAGCTATGCTAATGAACATCTTGAAGATAATCTAATATTGATTAAAAAGTACATGTATTCAAAAGATGTAATGTTAATAGGTTTTGGGGGTGGAGGTAGCCGAACTGATGATTATTTTTCCTATGGACTTACTAATAGTAATAAAGATATTCTAATAGAACCTGAATATCAGTTTATATCTTCAAAAGTAAATTCAGATAATGAGGTGATCATATATGGACTTCCCTATATTGTTAAAGGAAACGAAAAAATGATGTTTTATAAAATTGAAAATGGAAAACTTAAAGAGATACCTGAAAAAGATAGTTGGTAGTAAAGCTTTGAGTTAGAATTTAAATCACTTTGATTGGCTTGAGAGATAAAATTATCATAGTCTAATGGATTCCATTCATTTTCAAGATCATCTATAGGATGATTTTTTTGTTTACTGGTAGATATAACTCGACTCATAATTATAAGTTGTTTCTAGTACTTATGTAAGGAACAAATTTGGTTCTTATAAAAGGAAATCCATACATGTAATTCACATATAGTATCTCTGATAATTAGTGTGGAATTTCTAAAAGATCTGATCTTTTAGAAACATAAATAATAAAACCATGCTAAACAGTAATTCTTCACTTACTTATAACAGTAATTTTAGTATTATATAATATGGCTTAAATTAAAACTTTGTGGATTCCATTTAAATTTGAGGCTTAAAAAATCAAAGATGAATTTGCTTTCAGATTTTAAGAAAGGAAAAAAAGCGGCCTTAAAGCAAATATATCTTCAGTATCATCAAAATGTTTACGCTCTTGCATTAAATTTTACTAAAGATGTGCAACGAGCAGAAGATTTTGTTCATGATGTTTTTTTAAGATTTTGGGAACAGCGAAGGAAACTTTCTGAAGATCATAATATCGAATCTCAACTCATTAGAACTGCTAAGTTTTATATCATTAATCAACTAAAAAGTAATAAGTGGGAAGTGGCTTGTAATGCACAGAAGTCCGAGAACATTTCACAAGAAATTGACATTGAAAATAACGAAAATCAATTACATAGTTTAAATAAAGCCATCAAAAAATTACCTCAGCACTGTCGTGAAATCTTCATCATGCACAAATTAGAAGGGCTTACCCAAAAAGAAGTCGCAGACTATTTAAATATTTCAGTAAAAACGGTCGAAAATCAGATAGCCAAGGCGATTTCAGAGCTAAAAAGGCATTTGATTTAAGAGCAGAGTCCTTCCTTATTTGATTTGTTGATAATTGAATTTTAAGACGCACTTTGTTTAAGCGTAACGTTTTGATTTCGAGTTGAAATCGAAAGAAGTCCAATTTTTAAATTATCAGGGAGTAAAGGAAGTGTTACCAAAATATTAAGGCGTAGGGGATTTCATTTTTCTATTTGAATACTAAATAGAATAGCATAAAATGAAAAATAAAACAGAAAAGTTTTTTTCTGAAGGAAACTTCGATAAGCTTATTAATAACGCCTGGGATAAACCGGTTAATCCCAATTCGATAAAATTGTGGCAAAGAATTGATAAATCTACCACAAATTCCAATTACACTATTTGGAAATCTATTGCCGCCATTTTTGTTATTGCATTTTTAACCGCCATCAGCCTTACTCTTTTTAATATAAATACAACATCAAAACTTGTTGTAGTAAATAATGACGGCATGACGCCAAAAGAGATACTACTGGAAGATGGATCAAAAGTGTTTTTAAATCGTAATAGTGGTGTTACATATAGTCCTGAAAACTCAAGAATGCTTAACCTAACAGGAGAAGCTTATTTTGAAATTAAAAAAGATAAAAACCACCCGTTTACAGTAAATACAAGGGAATTAACTCTCAGTGTTTTAGGTACTTCTTTTAATGTAAATGCATATAAAAATACTAATGAGACTATTATTTCCTTAGTATCAGGAAAATTAAAAGTAAGCAGTGTGCAAAATGGCGAAAAAATTTTATCACCAGGGGAGGAACTCATTTATAATAATAGAAGTAAGAAAGTGAGTGTGAATAGTTTTAATGTTAATACAGTACTTGCCTGGAGATCTTCTTTGATTAAGTGCGAAAATACCGGTCTGGATTTTTTACTGGATCGTCTAGAAAATTATTACGCCATAGAAATTAATAATAAAACAGATTATGCTAATTGTAAGATATCAGGTGAATTTAGGAGTGATTTAAGTTTGGATGAGATTATGGAAATTATCTCATTTTCCCACAATATCGAGTTTTTATCATTAAAAGAAAATGAATACAAAATTAAAGGTGAAATATGTGAATAGAAAGTAATATAAAATGGGGATAATCTCGGCCAAGACTATCCCCGGCAATTATTAAAAATAACTATTAATAATAGATGACAAAACTATAAAAATACCTGAAAATTAACTGATAATAATTCTTAAAAGCACAAAAAAATGAAAATATGATCTAAACACTACGCCCGGCAATTATAGATCCCGGCCAGGATCTGCAAAAAGTAACTATTAATAATGAATAACTAGTAAAATGAATACAATAAAAAGACGTTGCCGATTTTTAACGACAACAATTTTTATGCTGACTATCTATGCTATAGGAACTCAGCAATTAAAAGCACATTCCAATAAATCCAGTAACCTGGATGAAGTGATCCAACTCTTAGCCAGAAATTATGGAAGTATCAATTTCGTATATAATACAAAGGCTTTTAAAGAAGTAGTTGTTTCCGATTTCTCTCCAACGAACAATGGCATTGAAAATGAGTTACACCAACTGCAACAACTTGTTCCTCTCTCTTACATTAAAAAAAGATTTACCATTGCTCTTAAGCTTAATAAAGAAATAGAGCAAGAGCGAATTATAACAGGTACCGTGACCGATAGTGATAATCTGCCAATACCGGGAGCAAGTGTTTTTGTGCAGGACACTAATATAGGAACTGCAACAGACTTTGAAGGAAATTTTACATTGGAGGTTCCAGAAGATGCCAGGTCACTAAGTGTTACTTACATGGGATATAAAAAGCAAATTGTAAATATCGAAAATCGAACAGAAATTGATATTATTTTACAAACAGATGCTGCAAGTCTTGAAGAAGTAGTTCTAGTTGGATATGGGCAGACCAGCCGTGAAACTTTAGTTGATGCGGTAAGCAAAGTGGATGCTGAACAAATTCAGCAACGTCCAATAGCCGATGTCTCCGCCGGATTACAAGGATTAAGTCCTGGTTTGAATGTAACACAAAGCAGTGGTGATCCAGCTGCCAAACCAAGAATAAATATTCGGGGATTTACATCGATAAACGGAGGAGAACCTCTTGTGATTATCGATGGTGTAGAAGGAGATATTAATAACCTCAATCCAAATGATATTGAATCGATAAGTGTTTTAAAAGATGCGGGAGCTTCAGCTATTTATGGTGCCCGTGGCGCTTTTGGAGTAGTACTTATTAGCACAAAAAATCCCAAAACAGGAAATTTAACGGTAAGTGTGGATGCTACCACCGCATGGAACTCTCCTACTGTAAATACCGATTTTTTAACCGATCCTTATAAAGCGGTAATGTTGGTAGACGAATCGTTTCGTACGGCAGTAGGTAGAAGTTACACAGGTTATAACGAGGAAGATTATCAAAACATTTATGAGGTATCACAAGATCCTTCCTTAGCCCGTGTAGAAACCGATATTCGTAATGGTAGAGAGCAATATATTTATTATGGACATACCGATTGGTGGAATTATTTTTTCAGGGATAGTTATCCTACACAAATTTATAATGTTTCAGTTTCTGGAGGATCTGATAAAATAAAGGGATTTTTTTCCTACCGTAATTACAATAGTGAAGGGATTCTAAAAGTTCAAGACGATCATTATAAAATTTACAATCTACGTGGTAAGCTGGAAATGAAAATTAACGACTGGATCAGTTTCACTAATAACATGCAATACAATAGTTCTAACGACCTAAAACATGGTGGTAGCCAGTATGGATGGGGAGATCAATTTAATGGTAATATCTATGTACATGGTTTGCCATCGTACATGCCGCAAAATCCAGATGGTACGGCGACCTGGAGAACAGAACTTAATAATTATACCATTGGTGACGGTGCCTATGCATCTTTACTTTACGGTAAAGCAAAACAGGAAACAGAAGAAGGAGAATTCTCTAACATTGCTACTTTAAAACTGAATCCTGTAAAAGGCTTAGATGTCACCGCTAGTTATGCCTATCGAAGAACGAATTATAATCGCTATCGGCGATCTGTAAATATACCGTATTCAATTTATCCCGGAGAAGTTAATACGATGGGAACCGATCAATTGACTGAGTATAATACACGATTTAAATATGATGCTTTTAATATTTATGGTGATTACCATCATCAAATTGGCGATCACAGCTTAAAAGCAACTTTAGGTTTTAATCAGGAGTCTTTTTATACCAAAAGCACTACTGCAAGCAAACAAAATAGCATTTCAGACGATTTAAATTCTTTAGGTCTTGCTACCAGCAACCCTGAAGCTTTAGGAAGTGCGGCAGAGTGGGCTTTACAAGGAGTGTTTTATAGATTATCTTATGATTATAAAGATAAATATTTATTAGAGGTAAATGGTCGTTATGACGGAACTTCAAGATTTCCCGAAGAAGAACGCTGGGGTTTTTTCCCTTCCGTGTCGGGTGGTTGGTTAATTAATAAAGAAAATTTCTTTTCTAGTTTAACCGATACTTTCAACCTGGTTAAGTTAAGAGCTTCCTATGGTTCTCTTGGTAATCAAGAAGTAGCGAATTATGCGTATATACCTACATTGAGGAAGAATATTGACGGTAACTTTGCCCTAAACGGCAGAACTTTAGATTATATCGCAGCACCGGGATTAAACCCTCGCGAAATTTCATGGGAAGAAGTAAAAACAATTGATGTTGGAACAGACATTGCGCTCTTTAATAATGATGTAAATATCACTTTCGACTGGTTTCAGAGAAATACTAAAGGAATGCTCACCCAGGGAGCAACTTTACCCAGCGTTTTAGGAACCGGTTCACCGCAGGAAAACGCAGCAGATTTAAGAGCACGTGGTTTCGAACTTAGTATAGGCTACCATCATAGTTTTGAGGTAGCCAAATCTCCTTTAAATTTCGGAATTGAGGGGAATTTATCCAATTCAGTCACTGAAATAACAAAATTCGATAATCCAAACAACAGTTTATTAGATTATTACGAAGGGATGACCATTGGAGAACTTTGGGGATATCATGTAGATGGATTATTTCAAACTCAAGATGAAATCACAGGTCACGCTGATCAAACCCGTGTTTCCAATCGTATTATTGCTAATGGAGGATTACAACTCGGTGATGTTCGTTATGTAGATTTAAATGGGGATGGTGTTATCGATGAAGGTGAAAATACCCTTCAGGATTCAGGCGATCGCAGAAAAATAGGAAATACAGCTCCGCAGTACTTATACAGTTTTAGAGTAAATGCAGCCTGGAAAGGTTTTGATGTTTCGGCTTTTTTTCAGGGAGTAGGAAAGCAGGACTGGTATCCTAACGGAGATTCAAGAATTTTTTGGGCAATGTATAATCGACCCTACGATACATTTATTCGTAAAGATTTGGTAAATAATATCTGGTCTCCAGATAATAGGGAGGCTTATTTTCCGAGATTATTTGGATATATCGCATTATCAGATAGTGATGCCTTAGGAGCTGTTAACGACAGATATTTACAAAGTGTCGCTTACTTAAGACTAAAGAACTTAAGCCTTGGATATACTATCCCAAAAAGGATTACAGAAAAATTTAATATCAGTAAGTTTAGGATTTATTTTAGCGGAGAAAATCTTTTCACCTTTACTTCTCTAACCGATTATATCGATCCTGAAGCAGCTAGTAACTCCGTAAACCTAAATCAGCCTTCTACTTCTGCAAACCGAAGTACCGCGCAAACAGTTCCCTTTAACGAAACCTATTCGGTTGGCTTATCACTTCAATTTTAAAAACAATGACGATGAAAAATATAAAAATAATCTTCATCCTGCTTTTAGCTGTATTAACAGGTTGTAGCGATGATCTTTTAAATAAAGAACCTTTATCCGATGTCACTGAAGATAACTTTTTTACTAAAGCAAGTGATTTACAATTATACACTAATGGGTTTTACAGATTGTTGCCCAGTACATCTATCTATAACGGAGATACCAGAGCAGGTAATATTTTGGAGACCACTTTAAGTGAAGAAATGCGTAGTGCCAGAACCATTCCAACTACTGGCGGTGGCTGGGATTGGGGATATCTTAGGGATATCAACTACTTTCTTGAAAATTATCAACGTGGTGATAATGCATCGGCAATTGCGCATTATGGTGGAGTAGCTCGTTTTTTTAGAGCCTATTTTTACTTTGATAAGTTAAAGCGATTTGGCGAAGTACCATATTACGATTACACGATAGATCCGGATGACGAAGAAAGTTTGCAGAAACCAAGAGATAGTCGCCAGTTTATTGTAGAAAAAATTCTGGAAGATCTTGATGTCGCTATAGAAAATTTAAATCAAGATCAGCAATTGTATACGGTAACTAAATATACCGCTCTGGCCTTAAAATCAAGAGTAGGACTTTATGAAGGTACTTACGAAAAATACAGGAACATCAGCGGTTACGAAACTTATTTAGAAGCATCAATAGAAGCTTCGGAAGAGCTGATGAATAATTCACCTTATAAAGTATTTAGTTCCGGAAATCCAAGCTCAGATTATCTAAATCTTTTTAATTCGCATGACGCGGTTGGTACTGAAGTTATTTTTGCTCGAGAATTTAACACTGCGCTTGATGTAGATCATAATGTGAATTATTATACGACAACCTCATCTTACGGAAGACCGGGGATGCCTAAAGATTTGGTAAATACGTATCTAAATGCCGATGGAAGTAGGTTCACGGATCGGCCAGATTATAATCAGGTTTTTTTTACAGAAGAGGTGGCTAATCGCGATCCAAGATTATCGCAAACTATTCGAACTCCCGGTTATACACGTAAGGGACAAACACAGGAATTACCACCTAATTTAGGCGCCACAGTTACAGGATATCAAATTATTAAATACGTTACAGAGCCCCAGTACGATACCAATGATCAGTCCATTACAGATTTGCCAATTTTTAGATTTGGAGAAATTGTATTGAATTTTGCTGAAGCTAAAGCTGAATTGGGAACAGTGTCGCAAACAGATATAGATAATTCCATAAATGTACTAAGAAATCGTGTTGCTATGCCACATATAACTATTAACGCAGCGAACAATGATCCAGATCCGTATATGCAAAATCAATATCCGCAGGTAAAGGGAAATAATGCAGGTTTATTGCTTGAAATTAGAAGAGAGCGGAGAATAGAGTTATATATGGAAAACTTCTTCTGGGATGACATGGTTCGCTGGAAAGCGGGACAGTTTATAACAAGACCTTTACGTGGATTATATGTTCCCGGTCCCGGAGAATACGATTTTGATGGGGATGGTGATACAGATGTAGTGTTTTATAAGGATGACGCTCCAGGCAATCAGATAGAGGGGATTCAATACTTAAAATTAGACTCTGATGTTTTTTTAAGTGAAAATAATCTTATCGATCCACAACCTAATTTTAATAACAGAAGTTTTAATGAAAATAAGGATTATTTGTATCCAATTCCACGAATCGAGTTGCAGTTAAATCCAAACCTGGAGCAAAACCCCGGTTGGGAATAACTTGAAAAGATGAAAAATATTAGGTTTAGAGGTTTACTTTTTGCATTTGCAATAAACGCAAAGGAGAAAACACTAACAAAATGATTTCAGATAAAGAAGAGAAACAAATAATAGGTGCAAAATCGAAGACTGAAAGAGAGATAAGACGGATCAAGCTATGAAATTAATGGTTTAATGGAAGAGAGCCCAGTGAAGATTTAGATCTATTACATTTTTTCAGGGAGATAGCTATTAAAAGTACCTATTGACTAGCTTAATTTAGGGAATGATACATTATATAAGCATCATTCCCTTTTTTTCAATCAAATTGGATGGTTTTTTGGAAGAATTTTTTACTATACAATTGGCTGATCATAATGATTTAAAAACCAAAAACTCTTTACAACTTCCATTAAACCTTAATCTTATACAATTTATCCCGGTCTAATAGAAACACATTGTCGTTGAGCAAGAAAAGCCCGTATGCATCAAAGACAAAGGTTTGCCCTTTGGCCGAAAGAAAAGGTGAGATTTTTCCTTCTTTATCGATAGAAAAAATAGGCGCTTTATTTTTTTCATCCTGAAAACTTTCAGCAGTCGTTAATAGCAATCGTTGATCTTTGGTATATTCCAAGTTCGAAATATTGGCGCCGCTTCCTAAAACGGTGGTATCCATTTGTTCCCAGGTTTTGCCTCCGTCGGTGGTTTTTAAAAGCAAGCCTTGTAAGCCAGAAATATAGCCTTCTTTTTTAGTTACAAAAGCGATAGAATTCAAGGATTCTCCTCCTTTTCCATTGCGAAGCTGGCTCCAATCCTTGCCTTCATTACTGCTTTCATAAACATTTCCTGTAAAAGAGAGAAGCCTAATGGTATTATCGGGAAAAATAAAGACATCGCTTAGCGGGACTTCATCAGCTTGTAACCCATTAAGCTTGACTTTTTTCCAGTGCGCGCCTTTATCTGTGGTTTTCAGGACGAGTGGCTTTCCGTTGTTATCACCAACGATAATCCCAAAACCGCTGGGAGAAAACTTTATTTTATAAAATTTAGGATGGCGTAAGGCGTATTTGCTTTCGCCCAGCGTATTAACATCAAAAGCTTCCCATTCGGTATTTAAATCGTCATTTCTAAAAATATAGCGGGAAGCGCCCACGGCATAAAATTGATTTTCGTAAATCGCGGTGCTGTAAAAGGCATTGGCAAAACCGGAAAAGGAAAAGCCTTTCCAATGCTTTCCGCCGTCTTGGGTGGAGCGCAGGCGTAGCCGGGTGCCGCCGGCGATAATGCCTTCTTTATCGTTGCGAAAACTAACGCTGTTGTAAAACTGAAATCCGGTATTTTCTACCGCGTGCAATACCTTGACGGTGTTGCCGGTCACCTCGTTTTTAAATTGTTCCTGCTCGGGGAAACTTACGGGTATCGTGTCAATTTCCACATTAAGCGCACTCACGGGCTGGTACTTTTGCTGCGCGATACCGGGTAAACTAAAAAGGAGGGCGACAAGGGTCCCGAGGCTTGGTCTTGTTTTCATAGTTTTATTTCTTCAACATAGCATTAGGCTAACGTGGGCAAAGGTATTTGATTATGTGGAACGGCTATTTTTTTGGGAGAGGTTTTTTTGATGGGCTGTTTTTTTCTTTTAAGGGAAACCGTAATGGGGATTGAGGATTTTTGGTATATTTATTATTGGACTAAAATGGATATCACGTAAGGCTTGTAGGGGTATGGCTAGGTTTATAGTAGTACTTCTACAGAGAAAGTTTAATTTTGAAATTCTACAAAAAGTAATAACTTTGTATTTACAAAAAATCAAAATTATGGAAGCTTCAATTATTAAAATCGGTAATTCTAAAGGATTACGCTTAAGTAAGACCATTCTTGAAAAATACCATATAAAAGATAAGGTAGAACTCATTTTAGAAAAAGGTCAAATTATACTTCGACCAATTGATTCTCCAAGAAAAAACTGGGAAGAAAAATTTAAAAAAATGACCGAAAACGAAGATGATCAACTTTTAATGAATGATGTGTTTGATGATGAAAATTTTGAGGAATGGATGTAAATCAATATGATATAGTTCTAGTTAATCTAGATCCAACCGTTGGAAGCGAAATCAAGAAAACAAGACCTTGCGTAATCATTTCTCCGAATGAAATGAATAAATACTTAAGGACGATTATAGTGGCTCCAATGACAACAAATACAAAAAAATATCCGACAAGAATTCTGGTAAAATCCAATGGGAAAAATGGAATGATTGCGATAGATCAAGTTAGAACAATTGATAAACAAAGAATTGTAAAAGTCTTTGAATCATTGTCAAATTCCGATATTAAAAAATGCAAAAAAGTGCTTAAAGAAACATTGGTGGACTAAGTACTAATGCTAATAATAATTATCGCAAATAGCGGTTATATTTAAAAAAGAATAATTGTAGAAACCAGGAAAGCAAACAATTAAACCTACAACTCCGCGTCCCAACTCCTGAAAGTTGATATAGCCGAGACCGCTAGAAAGTATATGAAAAAAGTATTCGGAATATTATTTACAATTTGCCTTTGGTTGTTTAGTTGTTCTAAAAAAGCAGACAATACAGACCATAAAAGCGACCTATCGAATTACCACTTTAATGGAAAAGTAAAATCTGTAAAATCGGAACTCTTCAATCTAATTATTGAGAAAGACACTTTTAAAATTGGAGAAAAAATAAATTCACTTGCATTTGATCGAAATTCTCTGCTTGAATTTAATGAACTCGGAAACCTGACTTCAGTAAAAGAGTTTCTTTACAACGGCAAAGTAATTAAAGAAGACATCTATACTTATGATAAAAATGACCTATTAATTAAAAGAAAGGAAATTGACAATTACGGTAAAGGTTCGTTTTAGACTTTGAATTTAAATATGATTCTAAAGACATCTTGACTAGCGTTTTAATATCTAGTGATGGATGTAAAAGAACTCTAAAAATTGAGCGAGATAGTAATAATCGACCAATAGAAAGAAATCTATACAATGAAAATGGGGATTTAATTAAAAAAATGGTTAAGACCAATGACGGAAAAACTAATGATGTTTGGAGTTATGATTTTAAATATGATTCAGAAAATAATTGGATAGAAAAAATTGAATTTAAAAACAATAAACCGTTGAGAATTGTAAGACGGAAAATAGAATATTATAAATAAAAAACGTTGCCTAACAAAGAAAACCTTTGTACAAGCTATAATTCCTAGAAATTCTCATCCCAATCAATCGCTTAAAGCGATTTTTCTCTTTAAACAGGACTTTGGTTACATAAAAGTATTCATCCTGGACGTTCAATTTTATCAAAAACACGAATGCATTATTCCCGGCCTACTTTTTAGTTCCGTAGTAAAACAAATCAATTCCGGAGCTTAGGGTGTGGAGGATGGCCTACCCAGCGTATTGCCATCCGAAGAATAAGGAGTTTTGATAGTTTTTATCATTTTGGGGCATTGAGTGAGTTTTCATAGAAAATTTATATCGAAATGCTCCCAAAACCAATAAGCAACAGTGAGCTAAAAAGAAAGGAAGACGTTAAGAGGTTTGTATCACAGGTTTTTGATTAATTTTATAAATCTGTTAGCCACAAGCTCAAAAACCGATGGAAAAAGAAAAACCAAGACTAGCAAGATTAACAGCGATCCTCACCCAATTACAATCAAAACGGATGGTGACCGCAAAAGAAATTGCAAAACATAATGTGAGTGTGAGAACGGTTTATCGGGATATTAGAACGCTTGAAAAATCGGGAATTCCCATTGTGATCGAAGAAGGAAAAGGCTATACGCTGATGGATGGCTATAGAATTCCACCGGTGATGTTTACCCAAGATGATGCGAATGCCTTAATCACAGCCGAACAACTGATTCGAAAAAATAAAGACCAATCCTTGACCGAACAGTACGAAAGTGCGGTAACCAAAATTAAGTCGGTTTTAAAATACACCCAAAAAGAAAAAACAGAACTACTTACCGACAGAATCCAGGTTCGGAACAATCTTGAAAATAAAAAAACAAGCAATTACCTCATACAACTGCAATCGGCGATATCGAATTATCAAATTCTAAAAATGGATTATCGATCGTTGGAAGACAAGCAAAGTCAACGAGAAATTGAGCCCTTTGCCTTGTAGACTACTCAGGACAATTGGGTACTTATCGCCTTTTGCAAATTAAGAACTGATTTTAGAGCCTTCCGTTTGGATTGCATTCAAAAAATAGAAATCCAGGAGAATCATTTTGAACCACATCAAATGACTTTGCAGGAATATCTTGAAAAATGTAAAGAAAAATATCGAAACACCCCTGACACACCTTTGACGCAAGATCAATCTACTTTTGCAGTAAATCATAAAATTTAAAAAATGCAAACTGTAAAAATTGAACCTTTTCATATTATTGGGATTTCGATTAGAACCACCAACGAAAACGGACAAGCCAGCAAAGAAATAGCTGAACTTTGGAGCAAGTTGATGTCTGAGAACATTCAGGAAAAAATCCCAAATAAAGTTGATCAAGAAATTTATTCACTTTATACCGACTATGAAAGCGATTATACAAAAACCTATACCGCAATCTTAGGCTGTAAAGTTGAAAACTTGAATACTATTCCGAACGGGATGGTTGGTAAATCAGTTGACGGAGGAACATACCTAAAAATTACAGCCAAAGGAGACTTGATGTAAGGTATGATTGTGAATCAATGGTCGGAAATATTTAAAATGGAATTAGACAGAACCTATGATGCCGACTTTGAGATTTTTGGTAAAAAAGCGCAAAATCCTTCAGCTGCTGAAGTAGATTTTTATGTGGGGATAAACCAAGAAACCAATGGGTAAATTAATAGTAAAAACAGACCCAAGAGTAAATGAAGTTTTTGCGAATTATCCCGACTTTGTTCGGGATAAAATGCAACAGCTGCGTGAATGGGTCATTGAAACAGCAGAAGATACCGAAGGAATAAGCCTTTTGGAAGAAACGCTGAAATGGGGAGAACCCAGTTTTGTGACCAAAAACGGCAGTACGTTGCGAATGGATTGGAAGGAAAAAACACCCCACCAATATGCCATGTATTTTCAATGTACCAGTAGATTGGTAGATACATTCAGGTTAGTTTTTGATCAAAAATTTCAATACGAAGGAAAACGAGCCATCATCTTTCAATGCAACCAGCAAATCCCTGAAGTAGAAGTAAAAGAATAAATAAAAGCATCTTTGATCTATCACAAGGTAAAAGACCAGCTTACCTTAGGGATTTAAAAATAATCCTATAAAGTGTTGAAAAAGACCTTGAAGATGAGACCCTGAATCAGGCCCGCCTCGCCGGCAGGCAGGTTCAGAGTGACGACGGATTATGATAATCCATTCCCGGCCTACTTTTTAGTTCCGAAGGAAAACAAAACAATTCCTCAGCGGTGGGAGAAGAGAATGGTCTAGCGTAGCGGTTGCCATCCACAGGATCAGGAGTTGTTGTAGTTTTTATCATTTTGGGGCATTGAGTGAATTTTCGTAAAAAATTTATATCGAAATGTCACTAAAGTAAAATTCTTTATATCCATAATTTTTACAGGATATGTGACGTTAAATATCAAAGGTTTTTAGTTCGTTTTATAAAAGAAATAAAACGAATATGTTGATACTAATAAGCCCACAAACCACTAAATTTTGAAAAAGCTCCTTCACGGCATTATCTTCCTTCTTTTAACTGTTATTACCAAATAGGCGGTATAATATATCTTATTTCAATTGTACTTATTAAGTCAACAGCACACAAAAAGCTGATAAAACGGCTAGGGGTATTTATAGCACTTTACCTCATCGCCACCTTTTTGATTGTTCCGAATGTGGCTCCAATTTTTGGCCGTGAAAAAATCAAAGAAACCGAATTTTTAAAAGCACATTCCATATTTTATAAACTGGCCAATAGAAATTATGTACGGCCGGAACTAAATAAAACCCTCGCACAGATAGCCAGTGAATTTGGACAACAGCATAACGGAATAAAAATGGTTTATTTAGATGCCAATTTTCCATTCATTGATAAATTTCCGCTTTTACCTCATTTAAGTCATAATGACGGAAAGAAAATAGATGTTTCGTTAATCTATGAAAATCCTAACGGACAACTAACCAATAGAAAACCATCAGTTAGCGGATATGGTGTTTATGAAAGTCCGAAACCTAAGGAATATAACCAAACTACAGTTTGTAAAAAAGGGGGGTATTGGCAATACGATTTTCCTAAGTATTTAACTTTAGGAAAGATTAATAAAGACATTCAATTTTCAGAAAACGGAACACGAAATTTGGTGGATCTCATTTTGAAACAGCATACTATCGGAAAAATGTTTATCGAGCCACATTTAAAAACGCGATTTCATCTCGCGAATGAAAAAATAAGGTTTCACGGCTGTCAGGCATTATGACACGATGACCATATACATTTCCAATTGAAATAGAAGTTAGACCACAACAAAGAGATTTGCTTAGTTGTTTTTAATCCGCATCGACAAATTCTCCCTTTTTACTTACCACTTGATTGCCCCATTGGGTAATGGACTCCAATACCGGGATAAAAGATTTTCCGAAATCAGTTAACCCATAAACAACCTTAATCGGTGGTTTTTTGCCATATACTTTTCGGGAGACCAATCCGTCTTTTTCCAGTTGCTTTAGTTGCAAGCTTAGTGTCATTTCGGTAACCGTACCCATTTCCCTGCGGAGTTCGCTAAACCTTTTGTTAGCATCCATCAAGTGGTATAAAATAACCGCTTTCCATTTTCCGCCCACCAAATCCATTGTTAGACTTACTGAACACGGATAAATTTTCCCGTTCACTTTTATGTAATCGCCTTTACATTCTTCTTTCATCGCTATTTAATTTCCAGCTATCCAAATCGATAGGTATTGTAAATATAACGCACTAAAAGTAGTTTAGCAACTCAACTAATGATAGGATAGATTATGGCATTAATTATTTTAGGACATCCCAATTATAAAAACTCCTTCGCCAACAAAACGGTAATCGAAGAATTGCAGAAATGGGATTTAACTATTGAAATCAGGAACATTCACCACTTATATCCGGACTACAAAATAGATATAAAATCAGAGCAGGAAGCACTGTTAAAGCACCAAACTATTGTGTTTCAATATCCATTTTACTGGTACAATATGCCCGCCATTTTAAAACTTTGGTTCGATGAGGTTTTTGCATATCAATTTGCTTATGGTTCCCAAGGCGACAAACTAAAAGGTAAAAATTTTGTCCCGAGTTTTACTGTTGGCTCATCAGAAAACAGCTACAATGTTTTAGGGTTTCAGCATTTTCGGGTGTACGAGTTTTGCAAAAACCTGGAGCAAACCGCCTTGTTTGCCCAAATGAATTATATTGATCCCATTTACTTTCATGGAGCGTCACTGGTGGCCGGTTATACCGAAACCGACATCAAAAACAACGCAAAAGAACATGCCCGAAAACTAATAAAACGCTTAGCTGAATTGGAATAGACGCAAACGGTTTTTGCATAAAAGCTTAAATTCATGAATTGATTAACTGTATTTGCCATCCGCGGGATAAGGAGTAGGTGTAGTTTTTAAGGATGTAAAAATATGCCTAGCCTTTCCTGTCCAAGGCAGGCGGTTTTGTTTGCTTGTCCTGAGCCTTTGTTGAAGGGTGCGCAATGCTAACCTACAAGGTAGGTTTAGGAGCCCTAAAACCAAGACTCAACAGTGAGCTAAAAAAGAAAGGAGGGATGTTGAATGTTTTATGTCACAGGTTTTTTTGACTAGTTTTAGACTATAAAAACACCAGATTCATCACCGGCATCTGGTGTCTTAGAGAGAAACTGAAAATAATGAATAATCTACTAAGCTATATTTGTTCTTTAACCCCCTTTTCAGAGGAAGATTGGGAATATTTAAAACCTGCTTTAACTAAGAGAACATTTGCCAGGAATGAGTTGCTCTTACGGGAAGGGGAAGTCTGCGGCTCACTTTTTTATATAGATGCGGGCTATTGCAAAAGTTATTATGAAATAGATGGAAACATAAAAAACACCGAATTATTCTTTGAGAATGAAATAGCAACTAATGTTACTAGTTTTGGTAGCGGATTAGAGTCAAAATATAACATCATAGCCTGTGAACCGCTAATTACTATTGTATTTAACAAAGATAAATTATTTGGGCTATCAAAACAGCACCCTAAAATCGAAAATTTAGGACGAATTTGTTTGCGCCAGTTTGCCGTAAAGCAGGAAGAATTTTTAGCAATTTTTAAGCTTTATAGCCCAAAAGAGCGACTGGAATATATAGAAACCCATCACCCACATATTGTACAAAGAGTTTCACTTACCCAATTAGCTTCATTTCTTGGTGTCACAAGAGAGACCCTAAGCAGAATACGCAATAGAAGGATTTCCTGATTTTGTGACAAATGTCTCAGCTTAATTAAACAATTAAGCGCCACTTTTGACTAAACAAAAATGTTGATATGATGCTACAAAAAATTAGTGATAATAATAATGTGCTCACATGGTTTGAAATCCCGGTTTTAGATACTACTAGAGCTAAAAAGTTTTATGAGACTATATTTGATATAGTAATGACCACTAAAACTTTTACAGAAACAAATGAGGAACTAACTTTCTTTCCTTACGATCCCAATGTTAAACAAGCACTGTCAGGGAGAGTTACCGGTGTTTTATCGAAATCAAAAGACAGAACGCCAACAGAAAAGGGAATATTTATATATATAAATGCCAGTCCCCATATTCAGGTTGTTATTGATAAAGTTGAAAAAGCAGGAGGGAAAGTTCTTATTCCTAAGACTGAAGCACCTTTCGGGCTGTTTTCAATTATACTAGATACCGAAGGAAACCGGATTGGCTTGCATGCTGAAGAATAAAAATGAGTTAGGGTTAAATTTTCCCCTCCAAAGCTGATTTTTTATCTTTTTAATTAGGGTGAATCAATTTTGTGGAAACGGCCACCCTATTTAAAAAATTCATATGATTGATGGCGATAATGAGCTGTGCGATTTCATTACCACTGAATAACGTACTTATCTTCCCATAGGTATGGTCGCTAAGCCCTGCCTCATTTATTTTAGTAATCTCTTCGGTGAGCTGTAATACGGCTCTTTCTTTTTCAGAAAACAACGGACTTTCCTGCCAGGCGGATAAGGCGAATATCCTACGTTCAGTTTCACCCAATTTTAACGCGTCTTTTGTATGCAAATCAATACAAAAAGCGCATTTGTTGATTTGAGAGGTTCTGATTTTAATGAGTTCCCTAAGTTGTTTATCTAAAGAAGTCCTGGCTAAAAATTGTTCTATTTCAATAATTAATTTCCAGCATTCAGGCTCCAGTTCTTTAATGTTGATGCGATGTTGTGAGTTAAAAGTTGAAGACATAATGTTTAAATTTTGTGTTATTAAATCCGATTTTATGATAAAGTTGTTGTGCTTTTTTATTGTCATTTCCTGTCAAAAGCCAAACTTGTTGGCGATGGGTTGCTTTGGAAAATTCCAAAACGCTTGTTAGTAATTGAGAGGCCACGCCCAAACCCCGAAATTGTTCCGATACAAACAGATCGTTCAAAATCCATATTTCTTCTAATTTGATAGTCGAGAAAGAAGGGAAAAGCTGGGTGTAGCCTAGCAACTGGTCTTCCAGAACGGCTACAAAAATGACACTGTCCTCCTTATTCATTCGGTCATTCAGAAAGCTTTCTACTTCTTCAGGGTTTGATTCTTGTTTGTAGAACTTTCTGAATTCATTCATAAGAACCATCAGTGAGGTTATATCTAAATGTGTTGCTCTTCTTACAGTCATCTGAAGCTTATTTTTTAGCGGCTAATTTATTATGTAAAAAAGTATCAAGGGCAGCGATACAATAACCAAGCACCAGGGAAAGGATGAGGATAAAAAGTGATTGGACAGCGATTTCAAAACCCGAAGAAAACCAGGTGGTGAGTCCCAAAAAGTAGGCGGGAATGGTATTCAAACGTTTCAATTTTGAAATGTAGAAAACCCCGATCATAGCGATAAATACGGCTAAAGGAAATCCAAACGCTCCGATAAATGCTGAAAGACAAGCTCCCGTATATTGAATGAGCATCGCAATGAGGATTCCAAAAAGTTGTTGGATCAGAATGGTGAAGGCAGTTTTTAGGTTTGTGCCAAAAAGATGGTAGCTCACCCAGGCGATGAAGAGTACCCAGGGTGGTAATGCAAAATAGAAAGCTATAAAAATGGCTAAAGCTCCTGTACAACCTAAAGATAAGGCCTGTTTTAAATTGGTCATAGTAATCTTGTTTTGTGCGGACAAAGATTACCAGAAACAAGCAGCAAATTCTTAAACTGGTTTAAGAAAGCTCTTTTCTGCGGATTTCACTTAAATATTCAGGGGTGAAACCTAAAAATGAGGCGATAAGGTATTGGGGCACACGTTGAATGAATTCCGGAAAGTTATCTCTGAAGTGATAATATAAATCTTCCCGGGAATACTCATAAAGTAGTTTTATTCGGTATTGAGAAGCCGCATAAGCCCGTTGAAAGACCAAGTGGAAATATCGCTCCAGAACAGGAAATTCTTTAAGCAATGCTTCTTTAGCATCGGCACTTAGCACTTGTACTTCACTGGGTTCTACTGTGCGAATGGTGAAGTGGGATGTATTCTTCTTAGAAAAGGCAGAGAAGTCGGTAGTCCACCAGTTTTCCAGCGCAAAATCAATGGTTTGTTCCGTGCCGTTTTCTTTAGTGTACAATACCTGTAAACAACCTTTGTTCACAAAAAAGAGATTTTGACAGATAGCACCTTCTCTTAATAAGTCTTTTTTCTTTTTAAAGACCCTCGTTTCAAAAAAGGTATCCATCATGCCGAGGTTTGTATCCTTAATATCTATAAATTTTTCTATATGATTGATCAAAGCCGCTATCATACTACTTAAAATTTAATATCATTTTACCAGCTTTTTATGCTTGGCTCCCCAGCTGCTTAATTTTGACCAGATAGGAATCAATTCAATGGCGATTGGGGTGAGTTCATAATCTACTCTTGGTGGTACTTCTGCGTAAACTGTACGTTTCACCAATCCATCTTTTTCTAACTCCCGCAACTGTAAGGTGAGCATTCTTTCGGTAATGCCATCTATCGCATTGCGCAGCTCACTATAGCGCAACTTCCCGTTTTCAAGCTTACAAAGGATTAATAATTTCCATCTTCCACCAACCTTACAGACCGCATAGGTTAAGTCGCAACTTTCCATAATGTATTTTTCATTCAACAGATTGGTTGAGCTTTTCTTTCTTTTTCCCATAACAGACAAATTTGTATGTACCGAACATTTAGAACCCTATATGCAAAAATAGGGATAGCTACATAATTTTGTGCTATCAATTTTTAAAACAAAAAAAATGAAGAGATACACAACAATTCTTTTGCTTTTACTAGGCGTTTGGAAAGGCAAAGCACAAAAAGATGTAACGAATAAAACGTTTACTATGACCCCAGAAGTACAAAAGGTATTGAACTATATAAAAGCTATTGAAGTACCCGAAAATGAAAAACCCTGGATAACAGGGCGCTTATTTTACGAAAAAATGAATCCACTGGCAGGTAAAAAGGAGCAGGTATTTAAAATTGAGAACCGCATTATCACACTTAAAAAAGACACAGTGCCAGTTCGTATTTATCGTCCAAATAATCAGAAGGGCCTACCTATCATCATCTATTTTCACGGTGGATGGTTTAAAGGAGGAAGTCTGGAAACCCACGATTCCCCCCTACGTCAATTGGCAAATCTCTCCCAAGCCGTCATCATTTCAGTGGATTATCGTCTTGCCCCTGAACATCCATTTCCTGCCGGAATAGAGGATAGTTTTACTGTTGTGGAATGGGTTTTAATGAACAGCAAAGAATTGAATGTTGACAAAAACCAAATCACTATAATGGGAGATAGCGCGGGCGGTGCTATAGCCGCCACCGTTTCCAATAGATTTCCAAACGAAATTGCGAAACAAGTGCTCATATATCCTGCTACCGATAATAGCTTAAAAACCAATTCGTGGAATCTTTTTATGAACGGCCCTATTTTGAATATTGAAGAAGCTAAAGAGGCTTGGTCCTATTACTTACCAGATGAGAAAAACCACGAAAATCCAGATGCAATCCCTTTAAAAAGGGAAAGCTTCCCCAATCTTCCACCTACATTTATCGCAACGGCTCAATATGATCCGTTGCGGGATGAAGCCCTACTATATGCCGAAAAATTAATGAACAATAATGTTCCTGTAACCCAAAAAACCTACAGAAATATGATTCACGGCTTTTTTCAAATGGGCGCTTACCTCAAAGAGAGCAGAGAGCTGATGCAGGATATTGTCAATTTCATCAACGATTCAGAATAGTATGATGAGAAAATATGCATATATCGGTTGTCTGGGTTTTATAGGGGTAATCACTACGGAATTTGGAGTAATCGGAATCTTACCACAAATAGCAACCTACTATGAAATAAGTATTGATCGTGCCGGACTTTTACTAAGTGCTTTTGCCCTTGTCATCGCATTAACAGGCCCTTTTATGACCCTTTTTGCTTCTGGGTTTGACAGAAAGAAAGTAATGCTGCTTTCTATATTTTTGTTTGCTATTACGGGACTGGTTTCTTCCTTTTCCCCTCCGTTTTGGTGTTTGATGCTGGTCAGGGTTTTACCCGCATTTTTACAACCCGTTTATATAGCTACAGTCCTTTCAGTAGCGGTATCTCAGGGAGATAAAAATAATGAAAATGAATTAATGAGTATCGTTTTTAGCGGTGTGGCCATTGCGATGGTAACTACCGTTCCTTTTGCGACTTACATCGCCAGTATATGTTCCTGGGAATATTCGTTTTATATGCAATCGGCAATTAGTATCATCGCATTAATTGCGATATATGTTGGTTTATCCAGTATGCCTGTAAAGGAGAAGAAGTCGTATGGAAGTCAGTTAAAAATACTAAAACAACCTACTTTTATAGCAAGTACCGCAATGAATTTCTTTATGATTACCGCCTGGTTTTCTACCTACAGCTATTTTGCAGATTACCTAAACAAAGCTAAAAATATGAATCATACGATGGTCAGTTATATGATGCTTGTTTTTGGCATTATTGGTGTACTGGCGAATTGGACAGCCGGGAAAATGTTAGATAAAAACATTACCAAAACCACTGCTTTTTTCTTATCAGGAACCATTTTGATACCAATATTGCTGCATTTTTCAGGAGGTAATACGGGTGCTACAATTGTGGTGATAGGAATCTGGGGATTTTTATATTCTCCAAGTTTTTTAAATGCTTCTACCTATATGATTTCATCTGCACCCAAATCCTTAGAGTTTGCGAATAGCCTTGCCACCTCCTTCGGGAATTTAGGTATCAGCTTAGGAACTACCGCAGGCGGTTGGCTGATCGCTACAAAAAGTGTGGTATACCCCCCCTGGTTAACCTTGCTTTTTGGAGGGCTGGCTTTACTGATGATGGGTGTAAGAAGAGTGTTGGAACGAAAAAATTTTAAGTGAGAGTT
The DNA here is from genome assembly GCF_056859415.1 of Zunongwangia sp. L-65. Classification (NCBI taxonomy): domain Bacteria; kingdom Pseudomonadati; phylum Bacteroidota; class Flavobacteriia; order Flavobacteriales; family Flavobacteriaceae; genus Zunongwangia; species Zunongwangia sp. L-65. The sequence continues at coordinate 126,768 of NZ_JBSXOK010000050.1, read as the reverse complement.
ACATTAAGGTGAAGAATTATAGTAACTAGCTTTCAAGAGTATCGATTTTCACCCATTTTGGGGGCATTGCAGTACAAATTTTCACAGAAAATTTGTACTGCAATGCCCCCAAATAAACTTCTTTACCAACATTTACTCAGCTTCCGCAATTTTCTTATTAGGAATCTAAAATTGGATTACACAATGCGTAATCATTTGTTGCTGACTTTCAGATGCCTATCATTGATTCTCACGTAATTGCTTAATGTAAATCAAATACAGGTTTAAACGTATTTTTCAAAACTGTATTTAAGCATCTTACACCTTCCATCCATTTGATTGTTGTTGGATATCCCACATTTTTCGATAAATACCATTCTTATTCAATAGTTGGGCGTGTGTTCCTCTTTCAGCAATTTCTCCATTCTCCAGGACTAATATATTATCGGCACGCATTATAGTCGCCAATTTATGGGCAATCACCACCACCGTTTTAGATTTTACCAACTCCTGAATGGCCTGCTGGATGAAAATCTCGTTTTCCGGATCCAGGCTTGCTGTAGCTTCATCCAACAGCACGATTGGAGCATCTTTAAGCAGTGCCCTGGCAATACTTATGCGTTGTTTTTGACCGCCCGAAAGTTTGCTGCCACCTTCGCCCACTCGCGTATGAAGGCTCTGGGGGAGTTCCCAGGCAAAACTGAGCACCTGGGCTTTTTCGGCAGCCTCAATGACCTCCGTTTCGGTAGCTTCGGGATTTCCTATTTTGATATTGTTGTAAATACTGTCATCAAATAAGTACACGTCCTGAAATACTTCACTGATCAGTTTGTAGAATTGTTCTTGAGGAATATCTTTTATGGGAATACCACCAATTTCGATCTTTCCTGAATTGACATCCCAAAAGCGGGCTATAAGAGCAGCGATGGTAGATTTTCCTGAACCGGAATGCCCCACCAGGGCAAGCATCGATTTTTCCGGTATATCGAAGCTAAGTCCCTGCACCGTAGGTTTATTGCGGTAGCCAAAACTGACCTCCTTAAAACAGATGTCAAATTTATCAGGCAGTTTAGCTGTTCCAGATGCCATAGTAGGGGCATCCAGCATTTCAATAATCCGTTTCAGGCTTTCATTCATATAACGTAGCGATAAATAATCGACCATCACCACTTTGAGTGGATGGTAAAGATGGTAGCCTAAAATTAAAAAGCTGATCAGCACTGGTATGGTGATCGTATTATCGCTTAGATAATGTAAGCCCAGAGCTACCATTGCCAGAAATGTAATTTCAAACACAATAAAAGCTGTTACTATAAAAGGACCCGGCACAGCTTCCATCCTGATGCTTTTTTGGCAAAGATCTTTAAGGGTATATTCCAATCCGGTGTGCTTTTTCCCTATCAGGGCATACGATTTTAAGTGACGTATACCTTGCACGTATTCCAAAAAGTTGGCTCCTACGGTATTCCGTGCAGCAATCTGCTTGTTTCCCAGACGACTCACCAGGTAGTTAGCGGCAAGTAAAAAGAGATAGGTAATGGGTAGAGCAGCTAAGAGACACAGGGCAAGCCTCCAATCATAAATGACTAAAAAAACCGAAAGTACAGTCGTTCCAAAAACAGCTGCTGCCAGATTACCTACACTATGCCCAAAAATACCTTCAAAATTCGCCACATCCTGCAAAACGATAGCAGCTACCTCACCCGGGTTCTTTTGCTTAAAATAACCAAGAGAGAATTTACGTAAACGATTTCCTAAGGTAATTCGCAGCTTTGTAGATAAGCCATACACCCATATATTGGTTTGTACCATCGATTTTGCTGCAATAAAAAACTGCAAGACTAACATTACGGCCATTACGCCTACCACCGTCCAAATTTTAGTGGTATTGGGATGTTCTGAAAATAATTCCCAAACAATAACGAGTACTATTCCCGAAGGTGCAGCAACAAAAATGCTGTGTAAAATCTCCCAAAAAAAGACCTTAAGTGTGGCTTTGGGATCCAGTTGACAAATGCGGTTTAAATTTCTGATCATAACTTTTTATTTAAATGGAAGTTGGGAGCCTAAATAGTTTTTTTCTGAAAAAAGTAAGCAGGAGTAGAAAGAATATCAGGTACGAAAGGTTAAAGCCTGCGGCAATTAACCAGTCCTTAAAAGTTGAAGCTGGTAAAATAGATTTGATGGGGGCTTGATAGATCGTAAGAAAAACAGGGCTAATAAAACCTACCCATCTGGGAAGTGTTGTTTTTCCCAGGAATACTAACACCGAAAATAGAAACCAACCTAACAGTAACACGATAATGGCCGTGCCCCAGGAGATGTACAACATTTGCATGAATCCGGCAGCAGTTTCAAGCAGATAAGGATGGGCAGCGACAGGGCTGTTATAAATGGATTTGAAAATTTCACCGGTATAAAAGAAAACAGCGTGGCCCAATGGCATCAAGAGTACACTTAGTAACAGGATAAAATAAGTAACCCAGACATACCATTTGGACCGATCTTTTACATACTGATAGGCCAGCCATACCCCCGGTAGGAACAAAATAGCGGTCATTGCCGCGATTAGCGCACCAAACATTAATCGTTGGGTAGAACCTTCCAGCATTAATACTGCAAACTCCACATCAACTTGATCTGCATAAGTTTCAGAAAAAATGGGATATTTTTCAGGTATGATCTCAAAACCAGCAATCGCAATATCACCAATTACCCAACATATAGAGGCCATAATGGCTGAAATAAACGACCATTTTATTTTTGTTTGATATTCCATTTTATTGTCTTTGGGTGTTTTTTATTTTCTCTACAAGAAATTCCGCATCTTCCTGGATGCCAAATACTAATCCTGATTTTTTCTTTCTTAACCACGGAAAACCGATGCAGTACAAATGTTCCGTGTTCATTATTCCATTACAGTGCGCTGGGCTTCCTGTATCGTTTAAAAGGGAAGGGCTCATATAAGAAAAATCATATCCAAAACCTGTCGCCCAAATAATGGAGGTGATTTCTGACTGCTTGATGTTAATTTCCTTTACTTCAGAAGCCGATGAATAGTCCACATCTGGGAAATCTGCTTCATCTTCTTCCGTGATTCCTGTATTCAGTTCAGGATGTTTAGAAAGGAATCCATCAATATTTTCTTTAATCGACTGCGAAGTATCATCAGCAAAACGAATATTTTCTTTTGCATTATCTGAGAAATGAAAGGCTTTTTTGTTAATACCTTTGAACGAACCTAAAATAGCAACTCCTAATTGATGTAAGGATTGATAACTAATGGTATGTCCAAAAACGCCCACTCCTGAACTTTGCGGTTGTTTATTCTGTAATTGTGGGGTTGATTTTACGTCTTGCGTCAAGGTATCTTGAATACCCATGATGTTCAGCCATTCCATAATATCCTTACCTCTGTAACGTCTGGGGGCACGAGGCACTTTACTGCTGGCCAAATACACTTTTTTTCCCGACAGCGCGATTTCTTCCGCTATCTGGCAGCCCGACTGTCCACCGCCTACAACCAGGGTTTTTCCGTCAGGTAATTGATTGGTTTTTTTATAGTCAGAAGCGTGCAGCTGTAGGATATTTTCGGGAATTTTCTGCGCCAGTTTTGGAAATTTTGGTTTGTTCATTATCCCAGAGGCAATCACCACGTAATCGGCTTTTACCTCAAGCCTTTTTCCTTGATTATCAGCAAATATGGTAAAGGAATCCTCTTGTTTTTTAAGCTGAATAACTTGGTGTGCTTCTGCTATTGGTAATTTAAATTGTTGAACATACTTGTTTAAATAAGCGATAAATTCATTTTTGGTCATAAACTGTTGACTTGTCGCTTTGGGTAATGGCATTTCTGGTAGTGCGGTCATCCAGTTTGGGGTATTCATTTTAAATGAATCCCAACGTTGGGAAACCCAGGAAGAACCAATCACATTTTTTTCCAGCACTATATGTTTGATGCCCGATTTTTGGAGGTAATAACTTGTGGCTAATCCCGCTTGTCCTGCGCCAATAATAGCAACTTTATAATATGGGTCTGTAGTTGTCATTTTGCTCATTGAGTACTCTTCTGTTTCCTGATGTCTTGCTGTCATAGATTTATCTTCCGTCATTCCCGCTTTCCAATACGAGTAGGCGTACAGGTCTTCTCGTTGCCAGCCTTTTTCTTTGCGGAGGTAATTACGAATTTCCTTTACGGAAGAAAATTCTGCAGCGACATAACCAAAATGTGGTGCGGGTGGTAAACTTTGCTGTTTTACTACTTCTGCCAGTCTACTCCCTTTTTGAGGATGTTTATTGTACAGCCAGGTAAAATGAGCATTCGCATTCGATTTCAATGGCTGTTCATCTTCAGGCCCGTGAACTTCGATGATACAAGTGGCGTTGGTCGTTTTTGGTAGATCTTCTAAAATAGCTGCCAGAACGGGAAGTCCTGTGGCATCTCCTATGAGGAGATAATTTTCAGTTTTTGGATAAAGTTCAGTTTTTCCATCCCGCATTAACACCCCCAGCAGGTCACCGGGTTGCGCATTTATCGCCCAGGCAGAAGCCGGACCTTCTTCCCCGTGTGCTATAAAATCGATCCAAATTTCATTGTTTTTGAGGTCTATACCGCGATGGGTATAGGTTCTCACAATAGGGCGTATAGCATCGGGTTGCGGTTTCCATTGCATTTTTTCATAATCAAATTCAGGAAAATGGATTCGATCAATTCCCTTTGGCGGAATAAGTATTTTATTATTGACCCCAATCGTAGTATTTGCAAACAAAGGGACTTTCTCCCCGGTAAGAAATACGCGTATATAGTGCGGGCTGAGGTATTCTTTTCTTTTGACTGTAAGTTCTGCCTGAATTGTTTTCATGTGTATATAGTTTGTTTTTTAATGCCACATGGAATGTCTGATATCCACCATCTACTTCCAAATCCAAGGTTTTACTTAATATTCATCCTTGGTTGGTATAGCCGGCTTTATTGACATTTCATGTTTTGTATACTCATTTTGTGTGTTTATTGGATGACAAAGTTTTTGGCCCTGTTGTGTGCATCCCACATTCGTTGGTAGAGTTTACTGGTTTGCAGTAGATCCTGGTGTTTGCCTTTGCTCACTATCCTGCCTTTATCAAACACCAGAATTTGATCGGCATTGGTAATAGAGCTTAGTCGATGGGCGATAACGAGCACTGTTTTGTTTTTAATCAACGCACTAAAGGCCTTTTGTATATGGTATTCACTTTCAGGATCTGCAAAGGCGGTGGCTTCATCCAAAATCAGGATGGGGGCATCTTTAAGTATTGCCCGGGCCAGTTGAATTCTTTGCTGTTCGCCCCCGCTAAGATGAATGCCCGATTGCCCAAAACGGGTATCATACCCATCGGGAAGGCTAGTGATGAGTTGGTGGATTTGTGCCGCTTTTGCTGCATTTTCCACTTCTTCAGCAGTTTTATCCATGCCCATTTTTATATTTTCATAGATAGTCTGTTGAAACATAAAACTGTCCTGAAAAACAAAGGATACCAATTCCATCAACTGCTCGGTGGGATACTCTTTTATGTTTATTCCGCCAATCGAAATGGTACCGTTATTCACTTCCCAAAACCTGGAAATCAACTGACCTACGGTACTTTTTCCAGCACCGGACGGGCCAACCAGAGCGGTAATGCTGCCCTCAGCAACGCTAAAATTGATTTCGTCCAGTACTAGCTGGTCTGATTGGTAAGCAAATGAGACATCTTTAAATAGAATTTCATAGTTGTCAGGTCGTTGACGCTCACTTTTTTCTTCTAAAACATCTTGGTCCAGCAGCGCGTCTATCTGTTCTACACCCCTGTTGATGATGGAAAGTTGTATGCCCATATTGTTGATGGCAAAGAGGGGTTTGATATAACCTGTACCCAATATGAGAAAGAGAAGTAGGGTGGCCAGGGAAATCCCATTTTGAAAATACAAGTACAATCCCAGGGCCAGCACCGGTAATAGGGCATTACTGGTAAAGCTCATAAAAACGGCAAATGCGGGTGTACTGCTTTTTATCCATTGTTGTACAAATCCGTAGAAACGCTTTACTGTATGACCGTATTTTTCGAAATTTTCAGCAGATTGCCCAAAAATTTTCATCACCGGAAGCGCTCGCACATATTCAACAATACCAGCGTTCATATTCTCCAGTGATTGATGGTAATTTTGAATTAGTTTTTTGTTTTGATTGCCGTACATTTTGGGGAGCAAGACAGCAACAACAAGTAAGGGTACAGCGCTGATGGCAGCCAGGCGCCAGTCTTGTGAAAAAAGATAGCCAATAGTAAGTAGGGGTAGGGCCACACCTTTAACAAAATCCGGGATTTGATGTGCAATAAAATTTTCGATACGTTCTACATCGTCCGATAGTACTTTTTTGAGCGCACCTGAGTTTTTATTATTCAGGTATCCCATTGGGAGTTTCCCTACCTTATCAATAATGTATTTTCTTAATTCATATAAAATACGGTAAGCCGCAATATGAGATAGAATGCCCGATACATAGAGCACAACCATACTAATAATTGCTGCAATGACCGCCTGGAAAATATAGTTGCGGGTCAAGCTAAAATCTACAGGAACCCGGGTAAGTTCCCTAATGATATAAAATACGAGTACATAGGGCACTAAACTTAAAATGGCGTGTAGCAGAGCAAGTGACCCGGAAGCTATAAGGAGATTTTTGCGCCTTCCCGCAATTTCCAGGAGCCTGAAAATTCCTTTTTTTATCTTTCTTTTTCTCATTTATAGTGCTCTTATTAAGAATTGTTCTAAATAATTATAACTTTGGCCAAAATTACTGGCAACTTGTTTATGGGGTGTTGGTAAAAAGGAGTAAAAGCTCCGCAAAAAGGAATAATTCGATTAAAACACATACAGGATGCACATCAGTTTATATGCGGAAGATTTTGAAATCAATCTTTTCCAAAGTGCTTTACCGCTAAGTGGGGAGAATGGGATTAGCGAAAATAAAACCGCTTTTAAAGGCGAATTTGGGCAGGGTTATTATAAAGAAATTGCTTTCGAAGGGGTGCATATTGGTTTTGGCAATGTATCCCTAAAGGATCGGATAAAACTTTTTTTTGAAAGCGACCTGGAGACGGTAGAAATGCACTTTGCCTTAAAGGGAAAAAGTAATGTTTGTGCATCCAGTTTTAAAAATAACGTACGTTTTCAAGACCATCAGCACAATATTGTGTATGCCAAAGGTATTTGTGGGGAAATGATTTGGGAAAGTAAAGAATTGCAACTTTGTGAGATTAATCTAAGCCCTTCGTTTTTTAATAAATTTTTACCTGAAGACAACAGCTTATTCGAAAAATTCAGAACCAGCATAGAAAAAGGTAATTCCAACTTACTTACACAACAACATTATCACATTAATCATCAAATGTATGAGATTATTGATGGGATAATGAACTGCCAGCGTCAGGGAATTTTTAAGAAAATGTATTTGGAAGCAAAAGTAATTGAACTCTTATTGTTGCAATTAGAACAATTTTCTGAACAGGATAACTGCCCTACTTCCCTCAAAAAAAAGGATATTGACAAGATGTATGAAGTGAGGGATTTTATGCTGAATAATATAAGTGATACTTCTTCGCTTCTGGAGTTGGCACATCGCGTTGGGACCAATGACTTCACATTGAAAAAAGGATTTAAAGAGGTATTTGGCACTACGGTATTTGGTTTTTGGAAAGAAGCAAAAATGGAACAGGCCAGGCAGTTGATCGCGCAGCAGGGAAAAAGTGTTCAGGAGGTTGCCGAAGCTTTAGGCTATAGCAATGCCCGGCACTTCTCTACAGCCTTTAAAAAAACCTATGGCATTTCGCCTGGTTCTTTAAAAGCGTAAAGGATTGCTACATTCGATTGAAGGGCGTTCAAACGGGAAGTATGTGGGTCATAACTATTAAATTCAATTTAAATTGACCATACTGGCTAGTTGATTATTCATAATAGTATGCTGAAAATTAAGATAGTAGCTATACCAACGTTTTCAGCATCCAGATGTTACAGGAAGAATGTCCTGAATTTCCTAAACGTTCATCCAGGCTTTTAAAACCCAATTTTTTGTACCACGAAACTGCATTTGAGAATTCCGGCAAGCTTTCCAGGTAAAGTTCCCGGTACCCAAATTGCAGGGCAGAAGCCAGAGAAGCCTCCATCAATTTTTTGCCCAAACCTTTTCCACGAGCTTCTTTGCCGATGTAGAATTTAACCAGTTCAGTACAGCCCTCAGGTAAGCCTTCGGTAGGATATACACCGCAACAACCTACGATTTTCCCTTCATCTTCAGCTACCCAAAGTTCAGCTTTTTCTATTCTGAAGCATTCATAAAGGCTATTCGTGGCCGCATCTGAATACACCGTTCCTTCTTTTGGTGCATTATATTCTTCGAACACGCTCTTAATCAAGGTGGCCACTATTTTATTATCGGTTCTTTTTATTTGTCTAATTTCCATTAGTGTAGTTCTAATTTCATATGATTATGCGGTATGCCTACCTCTGTAAAAGTTTCGCCGTAGGGGGTAAAACCTGCTTTTTTATAAAAGTCGACCGCATAGTGTCGGGAATGGCACTGAATCTCTTTTAAGGATTTACTTTTGGCAAAAGTGATGATTTCCTTAAGCAATAACTGACCTACACCTTTTCCCTGAACATCGGGATCTACCGCCATTTGTATCAATTGCGCCAAGGTTTTATGTTCTTCAGAAGGAACCAGCACCGCACAGCCAATCACGTTGTCATTTTCTAGTGCTACAAAATGCCAAGAGCGCTCGTCGTGCATCTCCCAGGAATGATCGGGAATCCCAAGGGGACGTAGCAAAACTTTATTGCGAAGCTCGCGCATCTCCTGATAATACGGAGAATGCGTATTTATATTTTTTATACGGATCATTGCTGAATTTTAGTATAAGATGTTGTATATTACTTGACAAAAGCAAATATAATTAAAAATACTTGATGTAAGCAAGTAAATTTTATGAACGAGATTGAAATTATACATAGCATTCGAAAATTCAACCGTAATTATGTAAGAAGTATTGGCTTGTTAGAAAAAAGCTTTTTAAATACGGGGTATTCGCTTACCGAGTCTCATATTTTATATATCGTTAAAGAACAGGGTAAGACCACCGCAACCGAAATTAATAAGGTATTGAATTTGGATGAAGGTTATTTAAGCCGAATCATCAAAAAACTGATTTCAAATTCGATATTGACCAAAGAAAAATCAAAAGACGATAAGCGCGTTTTTAAAATTAGCTTAACAGAAAAAGGCATCAAAGAACAACAAAAGCTCGACGATTTATCTTCCGATTCCGTAGCCGGTATTATTTCACATTTATCCCTTCCTGAACAGGAAGAATTGGCGCATTCTTTTAATAAGATCATGGGCTTACTGTATGGGGAATGAGTTGTGGATAGTTTTTATTATAATATTGATTTTAATTTGTTTCTAGGAAAGATGCAATGACATGTCTGGATTAAAATTCAACGACTCAGTTTCTAAAATAAAATGAAGCTTTCCATATTTATTCTCCCTTCTTACATTTTCAGTCACAATTTTTATAATTGAAATTTCTGACTACTTCGCATATTTGTTAAAGAAATGCTATTATTTATTAATATTGATGTTCAGGATTCCTTCTGAATTATATCAATTTTTTTTTCATTCTACTTTTCTATCAGATTTTAATTTCTCAAATTTTAAGTTCTTCAATGATTTAGCTTATAATTCTGTGATTATTTAAAATTCTTTAATTCAGTGTGTTAAGTGTTGCTTTCATTTCATTTTAGTAGAAGATTACATATTTATTTTCAGTAATGTAACCTAGCGTAAAGTAATTGTAACAACTAGTTTTTTGTTAAGGATTATTAACAGATATATTTGATTTCGTTAACGATAACTAAAAATTTACAGGATCAAGTATGATGTTTCTGTTAAATCATTAAAAATAGATGTAAAAATTACGGTTATGGTAATAGTAGCACTGTAATTATTTAATACTGGTCTAACTGATTCTTAAAATAGATAAATGAGAGAAAAATTTACACTTCAAATTAACACTAGCGTTAAAAATAATTATTCAGCCAAAAAACTGTAATCGCAGTTATTTTTTTAAATCAAAAACTACAACGTTATAGTGATTCTTTTTTGTAGGCAACGTAAAAGCATCTCCCTCTAATTGAATTTAAAATTAAAAAGTATGAGCATAAAATTACTTAACCCTCCTCATCTCGTAAAGTTTCTTGTGATAGGAGTGTTGTTTAGTTTCTTTTTTTCGTCGTGGATTTATGGAAATAATATTGATTTTCAGAATACTATTACAGGTACAGTAACCTCTTCTGATGATAACTTACCTGTACCTGGGGTAAATATTTTTGTGAAAGAGTTGCCTAATGTAGGTGCAGTTACAGATATGGATGGAAACTATAGCATTCAGGCTCCTGCAGATGCAACTTTAGTATTTAGTTTTATTGGTTTTAAAACCATAGAACGAAAGGTAGATAATCGTACAGAAATTAATGTTGTAATGGATTCAGATTTGGATGCTTTACAGGAGGTTGTTATCGTAGGCTACGGTGAGCAAAAGAGGGAAACAGTTGTTGCGGCCGTAGTGCAGGCTAGTGGTGAAGAGCTGGAACGTGCCGGCAATGTTCCTAATATTGGCTCTGCGCTTGCGGGTAACGTGCCTGGAGTTATTACCACATCAAGTACGGGGATTCCGGGTGGTGAAGATCCACGAATTTTTATACGGGGCCAAAGTACCTGGAATGATTCCAGTCCGCTGGTACTTGTTGATGGTATAGAGCGTCCACTAAATACTATTGCCATAAGTTCGGTAGAATCAATATCAGTGCTTAAGGATGCTTCTGCTACCGCAGTATATGGGGTAAGAGGTGCAAATGGAGTGATTCTTGTGACTACTAAAAGGGGTAAAACAGGAAAAGCGGTTATTAGGGCCCGACTCAATTCTACTGTAAAAACAGCCTCAAAACTCCCCGGTAAAAAAGATGCTTTTGATACTTTTCTGGTTCGTAATCGGGCTATCGAAAATGAACTTTCACTTACGCCAGAGTCCTGGAGTTTCTTTCAGACTCAGGATATTATTGATAAATATCGTTTTCCTGCAAACTTAACTGAAGCAGAGCGCTACCCTAATGTAGACTGGGACAAAGCTTTATTTAGGGAATATGCTCCTTCTTATAACGCTAACTTAAACATAACTGGTGGCTCTGAGATCGTTAAATATTTCGCGGGAGCTGATTTTCAATATGAAGGGGATTTAATAAAGCAATATGATAATAATAGAGGTTATCAACCAGGTTTTGGATTTAACCGTTTAAACGTTCGTACCAATCTGGATTTCAAGCTTACCTCAAGTACTGTATTAAAAGTAGGTCTTTCGGGTTCCTATGGAGTGCGTAAAACACCGTGGGGGTTTGGTGGAGGAGATTATGGGTATTGGATTGCTGCCTACTCTACTCCGCCAGATATTTACTTACCTCAATACTCTGATGGTTCATGGGGGTATGATGCACCTTCAGGTGGAGGCGAGGGGAATGCGATCAGGAACCTTGCAATAAGCGGAGTACAATTCGTAACAAATACACAGCTTCAAACCAACTTTACACTCGAGCAGGATTTGGATGTAATTCTTGATGGGTTAAAGTTTACAGGTACTATTGCCTTGGATAATACCTTTGTGGAGGCAAATCGAGGAGTTAATGATCTTTATAATGATCCGCAAGAAAAGTATATTGATCCAGAAACGGGGATCGTAACTTATCGTAGGACTTATGATGCTAATACCGGATTTGATTATCAACAGGGCATAAAATGGTCCTCTTCTTCAGGTGATGTAAACAATGATGCTACGTATCGTAGGTTATTTTACCAGACCCAACTCAACTACGCAAAAAACTTTGCCGGAAAGCACGATGTTACAGCAATGGGGCTTTTTAATCGAAATGAGTTTGCAACCGGTAGTGTATTGCCTTTTTATCGTGAGGATTGGGTGTTTAGAACTACTTATGGATATGATAACCGGTACCTTATCGAATATAACGGCGCCTATAATGGTTCTGAGCGTTTTGCAGCAGGTAATCGTTTTGCATTCTTTTCATCAGGAGGATTAGGGTGGAATATCTCCAACGAAGCTTTTATGAAAGAAGTAGACTTTATAAACAACCTTAAGTTAAGAGCTTCTTATGGGGAGATTGGAGATGATAATGTGAACGGAAGATATTTATACTTAACACAATGGTCTTATGGTGGCCAGGCCCGATTAGGTACCGTAGGAGAGCAGGCAGAACAAAGTCCATATGTATGGTATACAGAATCTGCCGTAGGAAATCCCGATATAAGCTGGGAAAAAGTGAAAAAATCAAATATTGGTCTCGATTACGGTTTTTTTAATAATTCGATCAGTGGTAGTGTGGATTTCTTTCGCGATGAACGTGTAGATGTATTGATTTCAGGAAACCAGCGGGCAATCCCAGAATATTATGGAACAACGGCACCGGTAGCCAATCTTGGAACTGTGCAGAACCAGGGTTATGAAATAGTACTTAACTTAAATCATTATTTTGGAGAGAACCTGCGTCTTTGGGCAGATTTAAATATGACCCACGCACAAAATAAGGTGATTGAAGGTGATAACCCAGAATTGTTACCTGAATATCAAAAAAATAACAATAAAGCAATTGGTCAGGCCTATTCTTATATAGATAATGGATTTTATAATACCTGGGACGAGCTATATGGGACTACACCTTTTAATACAGACGACTCCCAAAAAATCCCTGGTGGATATCAAATTGTAGACTTTAATGCAGATGGGATTATAGATGGTTTTGATAATGTACCTTATGCTTTTGCCGGAGCACCTCAAAATACCTATAACGCGACTGTAGGATTTGATTGGAAAGGCTTAAGCGGATTTGTACAATTTTTTGGAGCTAATAATGTAACCAGGCAGGTTGTTTTTAATAGCCTGGGAAATCAAAACAATATCGTTTATGATGAAGGATCATATTGGAGCAAAGATAATACCAACGCAGATGCTCCGGTGCCAAGATGGGTGACTACTACCAATGGCGCGGCTAACGGTTCACGGTTTTTCTACGATGGCTCTTATGTGCGCTTAAAGAATGCTGAAATTGCTTATACATTTCCTGCTGAGTCTAAGATCTTGACAAGCTTCGGTTTTGAAAGCCTTCGCCTATTTTTAAATGGAAACAACTTGTATATCTGGACTAAAATGCCTGATGATAGAGAATCAAATTTTGCAGGTACCGGTTGGGCATCACAAGGAGCTTATCCTACTGTAAAACGATTCAACTTCGGATTGAATATCACCTTTTAAAAATTATTATTATGAAAATTTATTCTAGAAACTTAAATAGATTTTGTCTGGTGATTGTAGCTACCCTGGTATTCTCTTCTTGCGAGGAATACCTGGATAAAGAACCTGAATCAATCATCTCTGAAGAAGAAGCATTTAAAAATTTTACCAACTTTCAGGGTTTTACGGAAGAGTTATATCACTGTATTCCTGACTTTTCCAATGCCTATTGGACCAATTCGTGGAACTGGGGAGATGATGAAATCACCTCTGCCGACATGAATTTTCACGTGATCCACAAGTTTGATAATGGTAACTTCTGGGGGTGGCAAACAGAACATGACGGTTGGGGAGCTTCCTGGTTAAACCAGGCAGACGCTTCACGTAACGATGATCGTATGCAAAAAGACTTATGGAAAAATGGATGGTACGGATTACGTAAAGTTAACCTTGGTCTTGAGAATCTAGATCTTTTAGTTGATGCTACTCCGGCTGAGCGTGATTTTATTGAGGGGCAGCTATTATTCTTTAGAGGCTGGTTTCACTTTCAGATGATTCAATATTTTGGCGGCATGCCTTATATCGATTATGTATTACCCAGTGATGAGCCTTTAAGACTGGCAAGACTTAGTTACCATGAATGCGCAGATCGTGCGGCTGCCGACCTAAGGGAAGCTGCAGACTTGCTTCCTGTAAACTGGGATGATACGCAGCCGGGAGCAGCTACCAGAGGAAAAAATGACCTTAGAATCAATAAGATCATGGCTCTGGGATATTTAGGTAAAAACTATCTGTGGGCTGCAAGTCCGTTGATGAATTTGGAGTCAACAGGTTCTCGAGAATATAATTCAGATTACGCTAAAAAAGCTGCAGATGTTTTTGGTGAATTATTAGCGCTTTGCGAAAGTGGTGAGGCACCGTATTCTCTGGTTCCTTTTGAAAACTATAGTGTTAACTTCTATACTACAGGCCAGGGGTGGCGTATCCCCGGTGGGACTGAAGCCATTTTTAGAGGCCCGTATTTTGGGGCGAATGGTTCAAACTGGGGAACTAGTAAACAATATCAGCCTGCAATAATTCAGGATGGAAGTAACTTTATGCCAACGGCAAACTACGTGAGCTATTATGGGATGGCAAATGGATTACCTATTGAAGATATAACTAAGCCAGACCCTGCTTCTGGGTACGATCCACAATATCCCTGGAAAGATAGGGATCCAAGATTTTATCATGATATTATTTATGATGGAGTACAGGTAGTTCAGGGAGCCATGCCCGCCGATGTGGAGCAGCATAGATATGCAAATCTTTATACGGGAGGTAGCTACCGGGATGTTAGTACCGGTAGCCGATCTGGATTTCTTAATTATAAGTTTATACCTATTACTGCTAACCGTTATGATGATGGCTTTAACTACGGTGCAAACTTAAACCTTCATTTGCCCTGGATGCGTTTGGCCGATGTGTATTTAATGTACGCAGAGGCGGCAGCTATCGGGTATGGCAGTCCAGAAGGGAAATCGTCAAACTATTCCAAAACAGCAATAGAGGCAGTTAATGTGATACGAGATCGTGCAGGTGCAGGGCATGTTTCTATAGGAGAGGGTGCTGTAGCCGCTGGTCTTGATGGTTTTATGAGTGAAGTGCGTCGTGAGCGTGCCGTAGAATTGTCGTTTGAAGGACATCGTTTTAATGATTTAAGAAGATGGTTATTGCTTATTGAACGACCTTATACCTTAAAAACATCTTTAGAATTTGACCGGGCTGGCGATTTTAATACTGAAGATCCTACCGAAAACCGGGTACTTAACTTAAGAGAAGAGATTATCCTAGAGAGAGATTTTTCTACTAAACATTACTGGTTGCCTCTTAAAAATGCAGATACCAATATGTATGTAGAATTCCCTCAAAATCCGGGTTGGTAATTTCTCCAATCTATTTTAGGCAGCATTTTAATTTATAATCCAAACGCAGAATTAAATGAAATACTTACATACAAAAATTGTCTTGTTTGCTTTAATTGTTCTTATTGGACTCGAGCTAAGCGCTCAGACCGAAGAGCAAATAGCTTTGGAGGCTCATATTTTGAATGAAAATAGAGAACCTCTTGAAGGTGTTTTGGTTCAAAGTGAGCAGGACGGTACTTTTGCAATTACTAATGAAACCGGTGAATTCTCAATTGATGTGAGCCCAGGAGCACTTTTAAAAATCTCGGCAGATGGTTTTGTAACAACAACCATAACAGCAGAAGAGTACCAAAATGAGATTATACTTATTAAATCTGGTGACGGGAACGTACAAACTGCTTATCGTAAAGTAGATGAAGAAGATATTATAGCCGGAGGGACTTCATTTGTTAATCTACCAGAAATTCTTGAGAAGAATTATACCACCTATAGTTTGGATGGGATCAATGCTTTTATTGGAGGTTTTAATGGAGGTAATATTTGGGGGATGAGTGATTATCTCGTTCTTATTGATGGAGTGCCCAGAAATCCGGACAGTGCTTTGCCGGTTGAAATAGAGCAAATAAGCTTTTTAAAAGGAATTACCGCAACGGCTTTATACGGTAGCCGGGCAGCGCAAGGGGTGATCTATATTACCACGAAAAAAGGAACAATAGGAAAGCAACAAATTGATGTACGCGTTGATGCCGGTTTGTTTGTTCCTAAGCGCTATCCCAAGTATTTAGGTTCCGCAGAATATATGACGCTTTATAACGAGGCCCGTGAAAATGATGGCTTGTCACCTTTATATTCTGAGGAAACTATATTCAATCACGCCTCTGGGAATAATACATTTAGATATCCAAATATCAATTTTTATAGCGATGAATATTTAAAAAAGGCTTATGAACGCTATGACGCCACCTTACAAATTTCTGGAGGTAATGAAAATGCACGTTATTATACCGATGTAGGTTTCTATAGAATCGGCAATCAGATTGATTTTGGTGAGGCCAAAAACAACAAAACCGAGCGTTTTAATATACGCGGAAATGTAGACTTAAAAATTAATGACTGGATAAAGGCCTCTTTAGGAGCAAATGCAATCTACTACAATGGGCGCGGAGTAAATAATGCCAATGATCAGAATTATTGGGAGAGTGCGGCAACTACAAGACCCAATCGCTTTTCGCCACTTATTCCCATAGATCAAATTTCAGCCAATAATACTGCTGCACAAGTGCTCGCACAAAACAGTTCTAATATTGTGGACGGCAGATTTTTACTGGGTGGTACACAGCTTGATCAAACCAACTCTTTCGCAGCGATTTATGCAGGAGGGTACAATACCTATACCAGCAGGGAATTTCAATTCAATACTTCGGTAGATGCAGATCTGGAACGTGCAATTAAGGGATTAACCTTTAATGCAATGTTTGGTGTTGATTATTCCACCTCATACAACCAATCCTATAATAATCAGTATGCGGTGTACCAGGCTAATTGGGTAAATACAAACGGAAGGGATGAGATTGGTAGCTTAACCAGATACGGTCAGGACGCCACGAACGGGATTCAAAACATTAGCAACAGTGCCTATCAGCAAACCCTGTCTTTTTCCAGTCAGCTAAATTATAAGACGAAGTTTGATAAAGATCAACATTTCTCGGCAATGTTGGTGGCAGGAGGCTGGCAGCAAACATTTTCAGGGGAATATCACCGGTTGAGTAGTGCAAATCTTGGACTTCAGCTTTCGTACGATTATAAAAGCAAATATTACTTCCTGTTTAATCAGGGCATTGTGCATTCTGCAAGATTTGCAGAAGGAGAGCGCACAGGGTATTCTCCTACCGCTACAGTTGCATGGAAGCTAGGTCGTGAAGCTTTTTTAGCCAATTCTTCGATTGTTGATGATTTAGAACTTTCAGTGTCTGCCGGAATATTGAGTACCGATATGGGATTAGATATTAATGAATATTATTTATATCAAAATGTCTATACCCAAACAGATGGGGCCTGGTTTAGCTGGAGAGATGGAGCGCTTACACGATCTACCGATTCCAGACAGGGAGGGAATCCAGATTTAACTTTTGCGAAAAGAAAGGAAATTAATGTAGAGCTTAAAGGTTCGTTGTTCAATAATACCCTGGATATTCAGACGGCTTTCTTCCTAAATAGAATGAAAGGTAATATTATACAGGCATCTGTTTTATACCCAAGTTATTTTTCAACGGGATATCCTAATAGTTCGTTTATTCCCTATATCAACTATAATAATGATGATCGGGTAGGAATTGATTTTGATGTAACCTATAAAAATAAAGTAGGTAATATTGATTTTGCCATAGGTGTGGCCGGTATTTACTATGATACCGAGGCAGCAAGGCGTGCCGAGATGTTTGAAAATGACTATCAGTATCGCGAAGGAACTCCGCTGGATGGAATGTGGGGGCTTCGTAGTAATGGCCTTTTTGCCAATGAAGAGGAAATTGCCAATGCGCCCAGTCAGGAAGCTTTAGGTGATGTTGCTCCCGGTGATATTAGATATATTGATCAAAACGGGGATGGTATTATTAATGATCAGGATCAGGTTTATCTGGGCAAAGCAGGATGGAATGGGGCACCGTTTTCAGCGGGATTACACGTAAGCGCCACCTGGAAGAATTTCACCTTTTTTGCTCTGGCTACAGGTCAGGCTGGAGCGCAGGCAATGAAAGATAATTCGTATTTCTGGATTGACGGGGAAGATAAATATTCAATAACAGTAAGAGATCGATGGACCCCCGAAAATGCAAATACAGCCACGTTCCCAAGGCTTACAACCCAAAATGCTTCTAATAATTACAGAGCTTCAGATTACTGGTTGTATAGTACAGATCGTATTGATTTGGCTAAAGTACAACTCAGTTACGATTTGCCTTCAAGTATACTTGGGGATGGACTTTTCAAAAACTTCAACATTTATATAAGCGGTGCTAATCTGTTAACCATATCTTCAGAACCCGAATTAATGGAATTGAACATAGGTGATGCACCACGAACCCGATTTTATAACCTGGGAGTAAAAGCTCTGTTTTAAATAATCTATATGTATTCAAATAGCATGAATAATAAATTAATAGTTCTTTTAATAGCAGTCTTGTCGCTTACAAGTTGCGACGACCTTTTTGAGCCCGCAATAGAAAATAACCGCGACCTGGAAGATGCTTACGGAGAAGCCACTTACGCAGAAGGACTGCTGCTTAACGGCTACTTAAGAATACCCACTCTTAACTGGAGCTTCAATGATGTGGCTACAGACGATGCAGTGAGTAATGATATTGACAATAATTACCGAAGAGCAGCCACTGGGCAGTGGGCGTCAAACTTCAATCCTTTTACGCAATGGCAAAGTTCGAGATCAGCGATTCAGTATCTTAACATTTTTCTCTCTGAAGCCGATAACGTAGAATGGTCTACAGATGAGAATATAAATGAACTCTACAACAGACGTTTAAAAGGGGAGGCTTATGGCCTTCGAGGGCTGCACATGTATTACCTGTTGCAAGCACATGGTGGTTTTGCAGATGGCGAATTATTGGGAGTACCTATTATTCTTGAACCAGAAGATCCACAATCAGAATTTAATGTTCCGCGGGCGACTTTTGCCAATTGTATGGAACAATTACTTAATGATCTTGAAAAAGCCGATGAGATGTTGGCGCTTGATTTTGAAGATATTGATGATCCTAGCTTGCTTCCAAGTGGTATCACGAATACTAATGATTTTAATCGCGTTTTTGGAGAGCGGGGGAGACAGCGTTTAAGCGGTCGTATCGTTAAAGCAATTAAGGCACAAGCAGCACTTTTAGCCGCAAGTCCCGCTTATAGCGAGGCAAGTGGGAATACCTGGCTTCAAGCTGCAAATTTTGCGGGAGAGGTATTGGCGTTAAATGGTGGTTTAGCAGGTTTGGCACCAAATGGACATACCTGGTATACGAATACTGCACAGATTGCAGATTTAGGAGGAGGTGTTAACCCTCCTGAAATTTTATGGAGAGGTGATGTTGCTAACAGTAACAATCTGGAACAGGATCATTTTCCACCCACCCTTAATGGAAACGGAAGGCTAAATCCTACACAAAATTTGGTGGATGCTTTTCCTGCGGCTAATGGATATCCTATTTCAAATGCAGCCAGTAGTTATAATCCAGATGATCCGTACGCTAATCGAGACCCGCGATTACAAACGTATGTTTTGGTAAATGGCGCTACAGCAGGGGTAAATAGCAGCACGATCGTCACCGCTGTAGACGGTACCACCAATGATGCCATTAACAGGGAAGCGACTTCTACCCGTACTGGATATTATTTAAAAAAATTATTGCGTCAGGATGTTAATTTGAGTACCACCACCACTACAGAACAATTGCATTACAAACCGCGTATACGTTATACAGAACTTTATTTAATTTATGCTGAAGCAGCAAATGAAGCCTGGGGACCTACCAGTAGCGGTTCTTATGGGTTTTCTGCCTATGATGTGATTGCTGCTATACGGGAGCGTGCAGGTATTACTCAGCCAGATGCTTATTTAGAGTCTATACGCAATGATAAAAGCGCAATGCGCGAACTTATACGCAATGAGCGTCGTCTAGAGTTGTGTTTTGAAGGCTTCCGTTTTTGGGATTTGCGTCGCTGGGGGCTTGATCTTAACGAGCCCGCCAGAGGGATGGCTATAGAAAATAGTGATCCAGAGGTGATCACTGTAGAACAACGTAATTATCAGGATTATATGCAATATGGTCCGGTGCCCTATAATGAACTTTTAAAATTTGAAGCTCTTAAACAAAACAGAGGTTGGTAAACCTCCCCGAAAAAATAATTAAATAGCAATGAAAAATAATATTCTTATATTTCTATTCCTTAGCGTAGTCCTTTTCAGTTCTTGTGAAAATGGAGACTGGGATTTTCCCGACTACGAATATCAGGTGGTCTATTTTGCGTATCAATACCCGGTACGTACCATTACACTTGGAGAAGACATTTTTGATACTACCTTAGATAATGAAGGTAAATGCATGATTATGGCCACTATGGGTGGGCTTTATGAAAACAAGCAAAATGTAACTATAGATGTTGAGGTAGACAATTCTCTGGTTGATGGGCTTGTTTTTGAAGGTGCAGGAAATGAAGTTCTTGCGCTTCCATCATCACATTATACGCTGGCGTCTGATAATATCGTGATCCCAAACGGAGAGCTTTCCGGTGGGGTAGAGGTGCAGCTTACCGATGCTTTTTTTGATGATCCTAAATCTTTAGAAAACAATTATGTAATTCCGTTACGTATGTTAAATGCAACGGTGGTAGACTCTATTTTATCTGGAGAGCCACAAGTGGCTACACCAAGACGCGGTGTGGAAACCGACTGGGCAGTGCTACCCAAAGATTTTATTTTTTATGCAGTGAAGTATATCAATCCATGGGAAGGTTTCTACCTGCGTCGTGGCGAGGATGTAATCACTGGAAAAAATGGAAATACAGTATTGGATCGTACCGAAGTAAGACGTGAAGATTACGTGGTGGATGATGAAGTGGTTATGCTGGATACTCAATCCAGATGGCAGGTGAATTTACCTTTATCGATTCAGGATATTGAAGGAAATGATCTGAACATCGTTTTATTACTCAATTTTGATCAGGAAGGAAATGTAAATATTAGTTCTTCCAATCCTTCCCAATACACCGTGACCGGTAGTGGCAGCTTTATAAAAGATGGAGAGGAAAATAGTTGGGGGTCAGAAGATAGGGATGCACTCTATCTTTCCTATGAAATAGAAACGGATGAGCTGAACATTACTACTCAGGATACTTTAGTGATGCGTAATCGAGGGGTGGCGATGGAGACCTTTAAACCCGTTTTAGAATAGTATTAAATCCTTAAAACAATCAAAAATGATGATTAAAAAAAGTACTGCAAAGGGATTTTTATGGATTTTGATATCGCTGGGAGTTTTAGGATGTGCAGATATGGATCCCGTGGAATTTGATGTTGAAAAACCTTTGAGCATCAAAAAACAAGAAGAATTAAATAGTTTAGAAGAACTAAAAACTTATACATCCGATGATTCTCGCTTTAAACTGGGAGCAGGAGTTAGTATGAGTGCATATAATGCACAGGGGGCGATGTTTTCCCTAACGAATGAGAATTTTCAAGAAGTTACAGCAGGTTATGGTATGAAGCACGGTGCCATTGTAAACGATGATGGTTCCCTTAACTTAACATCAGTTAATGAATTTGTTGAAAATACCACAGAGCAAGGCGTTACTATTTATGGGCATACCCTAATGTGGCATGCCAATCAAAATGCTTCTTATTTAAAGAGTGCAATAGCGCCTAAAGAAATACCGCTTCCGGATGGGCCGGGCTGGATGGTTTTATTGGATCAATCTTTTGAGACCGATGATGCTACGGGGTATCAAACGAATGGTCCTAACGCGCCAATAGCATTTACCGCCGAAGGAGAGGGATATAATGGGGTTGGACGCGCTTTAAAAATTGTGAATGCAGAGGTAAGGGCTAATGATTGGGGGTCTCAGTTATTTGTGACTTTTCCTAAAGTTACAGAAGTAGGTCAAAAATATCGTTTGGAGATGGATGTACGTACAGAGATAGCTGCTTCTTTTCCAACCCAGGCACATACTGCACCGGGGGGGTATAAATACTGGAACTTCTTTGGTAGTATAAGCTCCACTCCAGAATGGAAGCACATCAATGTGGAAACTACTATTGATGCGAATACTTCTGGCTGTAATACTATCGCATTTAATCTTGGAGCTAACGCCACGACCTATTATTTTGATAATATAGTGGTAAGCTGGTATAACTCGAAAGGAGTGACATATGAAGAACGAACACCTGAAGAAAAAAAAGATACACTTAGCGCTCATCTAGAGAAATGGATCGAAGGTATAATGACTGCTTCAAAATCGAATACTCATGCCTGGGATGTGGTTAATGAGCCCATGGATGATGCTAATCCTTACGAGCTTAAAACGGGGGTAGGCAAAACCGATTTGGCTGAAGATGAATTTTACTGGCAGGATTATTTAGGTAAGGACTATGCAGTTACTGCTTTTAAATTGGCAGAAATGTACAGCAATCCTGATGATTTACTTTTTATAAACGATTACAATCTGGAGTATAACCTGGATAAGTGTAAAGGCATTATCGAATATGTAAACTATATAGAAGAGCGGGGAGCTCGTGTGGATGGTATAGGAACCCAGATGCATATTAATATAGATTCTGATAAAGCAAAGATTACCGAAATGTTTCAGCTGCTTGCAGCTACCGGTAAAATGATTAAAGTTTCTGAACTTGATATTGGCGTAGGTGTGAAAACCACTGAGGCAAATGAAGAACTATATGTAGCTCAAGAAGAAATGTACAAGTTTGTAATGGATCAGTATTTCAGCCTGGTTCCTAAAGCTCAACAGTACGGGATAACCATCTGGAGTCCTACCGATAGTCCGGCTTCTTCATCCTGGAGAGCAGGAGAGCCCATAGGTTTATGGACAGAAGGATTTACCCGTAAACCTGCCTATCGCGGAGTGGTAGAAGGATTGGGGGGAATAGATATAAATTAATTGTTTGTGTTAGATCACAAAGAGCCTAATGGGCACATTACATTGGGCTCTTTTTTATTTGAATTACCTCTTAAACTTGGACCTTTCATAAAATCAACTCGTGATTCTATCGTCCACATATGCTTTTAATACTGAATTAATGAAAAACCTATTTTACTTTTTTGCTATCCTATTGTTTTTTTGGAGCTGCAAGCCAAATCGGACGCAATCTGATACCGCAATGTCTGATACCGCAACATTTGAAACTGAAAAACCTCGAAAGCTTAAAGATGCTTTAAATGGCAAATTTTTAATGGGCACTGCTCTTAATGTGCGCCAAATAGAAGGTTTTAATCCAGCCGAAATGGAGATTGTGAAAACGCATTTTAATTCCATTGTTGCAGAAAACTGCATGAAAAGTGGGCGTCTTGTGCCTCAAAAAGATCATTATAATTTTGATACTGCAGATAAGTTTGTAAAGTTTGGAGAAGATAATAATATGGTGATTCATGGGCATACCCTGGTATGGCATTCTCAAACCCCACACTGGTTCTTTAAAGATAAAGCAGGTAATGAAATCGATAAGGAAGAACTTAGCAGGCGTATCAAAGATCATATCAACACGGTGGTAAACCGTTATAAAGGGCGCATAAAAACCTGGGATGTAGTCAACGAAGCAGTCCTGGATGATGGCTCTTTACGTAAAAGCAAGTTCTACAATTTACTGGGCGAAGATTTTATAAAAATAGCCTTTGAAACAGCTCATAAGGCAGATCCGGATGCTGAACTTTATTATAACGATTATTCAACTTCTATTCCTAAAAAACGAGAAGGCATCGTACGGATGATTAAAAAGCTACAGGCACAGGGTGTACCTATTCATGGTGTAGGAATGCAGGGGCATGTAGGCTTGGACTATCCAGAACTGGAAGAATTTGAAAAGACGATTGAAGCTTTTTCGACTCTTGGATTAAAAGTAGCGGTAACCGAATTTGATATTACGGTGCTGCCTTCACCCTGGGAAAATCAGGGGGCAGAAATTTCAGCAAATTTTGAATATAAGGAACAAATGAATCCCTATCCTGATAAACTTCCCGATTCGGTAAATACTGCTTTTAACGCGAGATGCCTCGATTTTTTTAAACTTTTTTTAAAGCACCAGGATAAATTGGAGAAGATCACGATGTGGGGCGTTAATGATGGTAATTCCTGGAGAAACAACTGGCCTGTAGGCGGACGTACCGACTATCCGTTATTATTTGATCGTAAAAACAGGCCTAAACCAATAGTTAATCATCTTGTAGATTTAGCTACACAATAATTTCCTCCAGACAATTCGGATCCTTAGGGTAAATCATTTTTAGTTTATATTATTTACTCATAATGGTCCGGTTGTCTTCTTAATAGTATTTTTTTTATAACTCTTGGTTTTTGGTAATTTAATAAATGACAGTTTATTTATTTGCTAAATTGTTTATTCTAAATAAAAATATTGAAGTATAATTAAATTTTATTAACTTGTAGTCGATGAAACTACAACTATGAGTTGTTTTCGGTTTTTAAGGTGATTTTTTAGTTTCAAACTTTTTTAAAATGAGGTTGTATGACAAACCCATTATCCAGTTATTTTCTTTCATAAGAGAATTTTTAATTCTTTTACTTGTTTACTTCACTCATTTTGCCGGGGAGGCACAGGTAGGTAAGCTTTTTACAACAGATTCAGAAATCTCCAGTAGTCTGATTAATCAAATTTACCAGGACAATAAAGGTTATTTGTGGATAGCTACTGAGGATGGATTAAATAGATACGATGGTGCCAAGGTTACTATTTATAAGCAAAATGAGAGAGACTCTACATCAATTTTAAATAACTATGTAAAAAGTATATTTCAGGATAAAGCCGGTAGACTGTATTTCGGTTTTTTTAACGGACTGCAGTATTACGATTACGCTACTGAGGAGTTTCATTATATTCCTATTTATATTGGAGATCATTATTTATATCGATCTCATGTTACCTCATTTGTACAAAGGCAGAATGGTGATATTCTCCTAACTACCTCTGGGCAGGGAATTCTTAAAATTGAAAAGGATGGAGAAGGTCTGGCAGCCATACAACTTCCTAATCTATTGCCAGATCAATATTTCGAAAAGATTTTTGAAGATGCTAATGGTGATCTATGGGTATTAAATCAATCACATGGATTGTATAAGATTAATAGTAATAATCAGATAAAAACATATTTTAAAAATGGCGATCTTGAAACCTCTTTATCCTCTATTGAAGAGGGTGAAAACAATGATCTATATGTAGGAAGTTTAACTCAAGGACTCTTTAAGTATAACCGTAAACAAGATACATTTATACAGATAGGAGACTCCCAAAAGCTTCCTGTAAAATCCTTGTCTGTAAATGCTAAGGCAGAGGTGATGGTGGGAACTGATGGAAAAGGACTTTGGTTATACGATCCAGCGACAAATAAGATACGGGAAAATGATTTTAGCATTGCCAATTTTGATTTTACAAAAACCAAGATTCACTCTATAATTCAGGATGATGCTAACAATTTTTGGTTAGGTATTTATCAGAAAGGGGCTTTACTGGTTCCTGATAAGGCTAATAACTTTGATTATATTGGTTACCAGTCTGTCAAAAACAATATAATAGGATCTAATAGTATCACTTCGATCATTAGGGATAATGAAGGTGTGTTATGGGTAGGAACAGATGGAGATGGATTGTATGGCATTAATAAAGATAAAGAACAAACACATCATATTGCAACGGAAAGAAAACAAGGTTCGGTTAGTGTGATGAGTTTGTTTGAAGACTCTAACAATCAGGTATGGGTAGGTACATATCTAAAAGGTCTCGCAAAACTAAATCGAAAAACAAACAAACTCGATTTTATAAATGATTTTAAAGATGAGGAAGGCAATAGTATCGCGCGTATTTATGACATTATTGAAGACGAAGAACAAAACATCTGGATAGCTTCTTTAGGCTACGGCCTTTTTAAATACAATCTTGATAAAAGAATATTTGAAGACTATAACGTTTTAGATAATCAACAATCAGAAAGGATTCAAAATAGATGGATTAATTGTCTTTTATATTCTAATACTAAAAAGCTGTATATAGGAACTTACGATGGACTAACTACTTTAGATATCCAAAAAAATACCTTTAAAAATAAAGAAGGAGAAGATCATATTTTACGAAACAAAATCATTTATAATCTTTTTGAGGATGAAAGTGATAATTTGTGGATAGGTACTTCTGAAGGCTTATATTTTAAACCCAAAAATGATACAATTACAAAAGTTTACCATACTACAGATGGTTTGCCCAGCAACGTAATTTGCGCTATAGAACAAGATTTGGATAAAAACTTATGGATAAGTACGAATCACGGAATAGCGAAGCTCGAAAAAAATACGGGAGAATTTAAAAACTATTATTTTAGAGATGGGCTTCAGGGGAATGAGTTTAATAAGAGTGCATCATTTTTTGACGAGGAAGGGAAATTATACTTCGGCAATACCAATGGTGTTACTTATTTTCAACCTTCAGAAATAAAAGCATCGGGCAGCGAACTCGATTTGAGGATTACCGGATTTTATATTCAGGATCAACCTATAAAAAAGGGAATGAAATCTGGTAAATTCTCGATTATAGATAAACCGATAATTGAAGCAGATACTATTGAGCTGAATTATCGGGATAATGATTTTAGTATTGAATTTTCTTCTTTTACTTTCCGCCACCAGGAATGGATCACCTACGCTTATGCTTTAAATTCGGAAAGATGGATAAAGTTACGGCCCGGCATAAATACCGTTACCTTTAATAATTTAGAGCCGGGTAATTATACTTTTAGAGTAAAGGCAAAAGATATTGACGATTACTCGGGTGAAAAAGAATTAACGATAATTATTCATTCGCCATGGTATCTCTCCAGCTGGGCAAAAATTGGTTATTTTCTATTATTTATGGGGCTTACTTATGTAGTTATTCAAATCATTAAGAATAGACAAAGTACGAAGAAAAAGTTGTTGGAGCACAAGCATTCTGAGCAAATTAATGAAGCAAAACTGCAATTTTTAACCAACATTTCACATGATTTAAAAACGCCAATTACTTTAATTATTAATCCGTTAAACAGGTTGATTAAAACCGATTTAAGTGAAGATCGGCAAAAATTATATAAGGTAATGGAGCGAAATTCAGAAAGAATGCTCCATCTTTTAAATCAGCTTATTAATGCTCGTAAATTTGATCAGGGAAAAATTGTATTGAAATTCAGGAAAACCGAGATTATTAGTTTTATTAAAAATATTGTAGCTCTATTTGAAGATCAGATAGAGAGCAGGCGTATTGATTTTGAAATCCTTCATAGTGAAGAAGAACTATACGCTTATATCGATCCAAGACATTTTGATAAGGTTATTCAAAATCTTGTTTCTAATGCCATAAAGTTTAGTCCACATGGTGGTAGTATACAGGTGAAGATTTGCACGAATGAACAATGGAATCGTTTTGAAATTTCGATTAAAGATAATGGTATTGGTATAAAAGAAAAAGACATCAAAAACATTTTTAATCGATTCTATCGAAGTTCAGGAGATAATCAAAGGCAGTTTGAAGGTACGGGTATAGGCTTGCATCTCACAAAATCTATAGCAGAACTTCATCATGGTACGGTAAGCGCAAAAAATAATTCAGATCAGTCTGGTTGTACTTTTGTAATTACTGCTCCGCTGGGGAAAGATCATTTAAATGAAGACAATATTTTTTCAGAATCAGAAATTAGTATAGAAAATGTTTCTTATAGAGAAAGTGTTTCATATATCGCCCCTGAAGAAAACATAGAAGATGCAACTTCTAAAAAAGAAATCCCTACCATTTTTATTGTCGATGATGATGCAGAGATCAGGAATTATATTGCTTCCGAATTAAAAATCTCATATAATATTAAAACATTCTCCAGTGCGAAAACGGCTTTTCCTGAAGTAGCTAAAAATCCACCAGATTTAATAATTAGTGATGTGGTAATGCCAGAAATGGACGGTATTTCCTTTACTAGAAAAATCAAAAAAAATATTTATATAAATCATGTTCCTGTTATCCTTTTAACCGGTAAAACTGATAGAGAAACCAATATCGAAGGTTTGGAAATTGGTGTAGATGCGTATATCAATAAGCCTTTTAACATCGAGATTCTAAGGAAAACAGTAAGAAATCTAATTAAAAACAGGGTTTTACTAAAAAATACATATACCGGAAATCAATTACAGGAAGATAAGATTAAGAAAATAGAATTGAAATCTGGAGATCAGGTGCTCTTAGAAAAATTTATGGAGGTAGTGAATAAAAACATAAGTAATTCAGAGTTAAATGTCGAAATGCTGGCTGGAGAGCTAGGGATTAGCCGTGTTCATTTATACCGAAAATTAAAACAACTCACTAACCAGTCAGCCGGCGAATTGATTACAAATATCAGACTTAAGCAGGCGGCAAATTTAATCATCTCAAGTACCACAAATATTTCTGAGGTTGCTTACGCTGTAGGTTTTACCAGTACATCAAAATTCTCGACAAAGTTTAAGGATTTGTATGGAATGACACCAAGTAATTATCGTAAAAAACATTTACAGGTTTAGAGAAGGTATAGCATTATTTTTCGATATTTTTAAGCAGAATTTTTTCAAATTTAAATAGACGATGAATAAACTTTTGCAAGGTGTCCTGGTTTTGTTAGTCATTGCAGGTGTGGTAATCTTTATGATCATAAAGAAGAAGAAAAAGAAAATCGATCCATTTCCGGCAAACTGGCATCTGTTACTTGTAGACCATGTAAAGTTTTATGCTGAATTGAATGCGGAGGAACAAAAAAGATTTCAGCAGCGTATCATGCTATTTCTAAGTGAAGTTTACATCGAGAGTGTATCTTTTCAATTAGAAGATCTGGATCGCTTATTGGTCGCTTCAAGTGCTGTTATTCCGGTTTTCGGTTTTAAAAACTGGCGATACTCCAATCTAAGCACGGTAATTTTGTATCCGGATCATTTTGATAAAAATCTTATTTTCGAAAATAGTGGTGAAGATAAAATTGTGATGGGACTTGTAGGTAATGGTAGGTTTGAGCATCAAATGATTCTTTCTCGACGTGCCTTACATGAAGGTTTTGATAGGCATAATGATCTTTTAAATACCGGGATTCATGAATTTGTTCACTTAATAGATAAAGTTGATGGAGTAACGGATGGTGTACCAGAACGATTGCTAAAACAGGCTTATATCATTCCGTGGCTTAAAATGGTACATAAGGAAATGGAAGCCATCAATGCACACAAATCAGATATTCGGAATTATGGTGGTACTAATGAAGCAGAATTTCTGGCGACGGCAAGTGAGTATTTCTTCGAAAATCCTGGTCTTATGCAACGTAAGCATCCCGATCTGTATAAGATGCTACACGATTGCTTTTTTCCCGATGAAAAAATTTAAGAAATCAGTTGCGAAGAGATTAGTGAGAATTGACGACATCTATTAATTAGATGTCTTAACACCTATTTTTTTAAAATCAACTATATTATCGTAATATTGCAATAAAATTAATCGTAATATTGCGATATAAAATTATTATTGATGAAATTGTCTGAAATAAAACAGATTCTAAAGGAAAAGGAAACGATAGTTTTTGAGTTGCCTGATGGTCGTTTAGTGCCTTCCCATTTTCACGTCACTGAAATAGGTGGGATAGAAAAGAAATTTATTGATTGCGGGGGTACGCTTAGATACGAGTCTAAGGCAAGCTTTCAATTGTGGGAAGCTAATGATTACGATCACCGTTTACATCCAGAGAAATTACTTTCGATTATAGAGCTTTCAGAAAAAGTTTTGCATTTAGATAAAGACTCAGAAATAGAGGTGGAATATCAGGGAAGTACGGTAGAGAAGTATGATCTTGCATTTGATGGAGATCATTTTTTACTGATTAATAAGTTTACAACCTGTCTTGCCCAGGATCAATGCGGGATTCCACAAAATACTTCAGTAAAAACTAAAAAGAGTTTAAAAAGCCTTACCGCTAGCGCAAATAATTCTTGTACGCCTGGATCTGGATGTTGTTAAATTTAATTTACTAAGAGATGTATCGTTCTATTCAACAATTTATTGAAAATTTAGACATCACTAAAATTAGTGAAGATCGTAAAATAAACTTAGAAGATTTTATTGGTTTTATTGCTCAAAAGCTTAAAAGTAAAGAAACGGTTAACCTTAATTTTATCTGTACACATAATTCCAGGAGAAGTCATTTTTCGCAGATATGGGCTCAAACCATAGCCGAATTTTTAGGGATTAAAACTATTAAATCGTATTCTGGCGGAACTGAGGCTACAGCGGTATATCCTTCCGTATTAAAAGCTTTTCAAAGTGTATGTTTTTCTTTAGGGCGGCTTTCAGAGAATGAAAACCCAGTATCATTTTTAAAGTATGCAAACGATGCTCCGCCGATTGTATGTTTTTCTAAGGTTTACGATCATCCCTTTAATCCAACGACCAATTTTGCAGCGGTAATGACCTGCTCGCAGGCCAATGAAGCCTGTCCCTTTGTTCCCGGAGCTGAAGCCCGAATCTCTTTTACGTTTGAAGACCCTAAAATAAGTGATGGTACATCACGGGAACTAGAGAAATATCAGGAGAAAAGTAAAGAAATCGCTACAGACCTTCTTTATGTATTCAGCAAAGCAAAAGAACTTTCAAAGTAATAAATGATGAAAAAGAAACTGAGTTTCCTGGACAGTTATCTTACACTATGGATTTTTATTGCCATGGCAGTAGGGGTAGGCTTGGGGTATTATTTTCCTGCTGTGCCCAAATTTATAAATTCCTACAGCTCTGGATCTACTAATATTCCTATTGCTATAGGACTAATTTTAATGATGTACCCTCCATTAGCCAAAGTAGATTATAAAATGCTTCCCACGGTGTTTCATAATGTAAAGGTGCTAAGCATATCTGTGGTTTTAAACTGGATTATTGGTCCCATTCTAATGTTTTTCCTGGCACTTTTATTTTTGGGAGATCATCCTGAATATATGACCGGCCTAATTTTGATAGGTCTTGCACGTTGTATCGCCATGGTTTTAGTGTGGAACGATCTTGCCGGGGGAAGTAAGGAATATGGAGCAGGACTGGTAGCACTAAACAGTATATTTCAGGTTTTTGGCTATTCTTTTTATGCCTGGTTATTTATTACAAAACTTCCGCCGTACTTTGGGTATCAGGGAAGCATAGTCGATATTTCTATAGCAACTATTGCAGAGAGTGTGGCGATTTATTTGGGTATTCCTTTTTTAATGGGAATTGCAAGTAGGTTACTTTTCGTGAAACTGAAAGGGGAAAAATGGTATACAGAAAAATTTATTCCCAAAATATCCAAAATCACATTAATCGCCCTACTTCTTACCATTATGGTGATGTTTAGTTTAAAAGGAAATTTAATTGTAGAAATACCTAAAGACGTTGTATTTATTGCTATTCCTTTGGTGATTTATTTTGCTTTAATGTTTTTAATCGGATTTATAGCCAGTAAGTGGGCAGGAGCAAAATATGATGAAAATGCGGCAATTTCTTTTACTGCAGCAGGGAATAATTTTGAGCTTGCCATAGCAGTAGCTATAGCAGTATTTGGATTAAACTCTGGGCAGGCTTTTGTGGGGATCGTAGGACCATTAATAGAGGTGCCGGCACTTATCCTTTTAGTAAGAGTCTCTTTTTGGCTTCGTACGAAATTTTACGCTAAGCCATCAAGACATTATTAGTCGATATTAGAGGAATTTTGATTCAATTTTAACCTAATATTAGATTGACGGTATTTTTTCTTTTATACCTTTAAAATAAAGCCAGAAAGTTATGAATGAAGATTACCAAAAAGGATTAATCCTGAATATTCCTGTAAAATTACCTTATGCTGTTTTAGAAAAGGTGATCGAAGAGAAATTACAGGAAGATGATGGGGAGGAAAATGGAATGGCAGAATATGCCGAGGTGAAATTTGCCTGGTTAGAAAAAAATCCTGAAGTTGATTACGATATCACGCTGGGTTTACGATTAAAGGCTAAAACATTTTTATTTAAAAATAAAGAATTAGAGCTTAAAATTCACCTTAAGTTTAATTTTGATCCGGTAACCAATCAATTTTCGCTTGAAGATTACGAAGCTGTAGGTGAGAATCAGAATAGAATAACGAATAAGATTGTTCAGGTAATTTTGAATAAATTTCTTCAGAAAAAAGTATTACAGAAATCCCGGCAAAACCTTTCAGAAAAATTAAAGCAGGAACTAGATAAAATCAATACCAAGCTTAGAGAGAATGATCAACCGGCGGAAGGCTTACTGGTAGAGGCTCAACTCGACCAGCTTAATATATATCATTTTGAA
Organism: Zunongwangia sp. L-65; assembly: GCF_056859415.1. Lineage (NCBI taxonomy): Bacteria > Pseudomonadati > Bacteroidota > Flavobacteriia > Flavobacteriales > Flavobacteriaceae > Zunongwangia > Zunongwangia sp. L-65. The sequence continues at coordinate 94,419 of NZ_JBSXOK010000050.1, read as the reverse complement.
TTCGCACCGCAAGAACTTTATATTTACTTAAGTCTTACCGGTGAGGCCGTAATGGAGGTAACAAAAATCCCGGAATAGTTAGAATAAAAATGAAACGATATTTAGTAGCTCCATTTCTTTTCATCATGGTTTCCTTAAAAGCTCAAAATATCTTAGAACGATATCCTGAGGTCTTTGAAATCAAAAAATCCATAGATAACAATGAATCCTTACAACCGGTAATTCTCGAAAATGATGATTTTACTGATGATTCTTTAGATGGAGGAGGAGAGGTAATTGGGTTTTATAATAATACTACTCAGGAAATCAAGAAAATTTCGATTACTTTATTCCTATCCTACGGAATTCAGCGTTATTCTTTTTATTTAAAGAATGAAAAACTTGTTCTGGTAATGGATAAATTTAAACAATTTGATTATGATAAAGAATTGAATAAATTTGATGATCAAAATTTTGATGGAGGTTTTATTGGTACTTATATATTTAATGATAATTGCTTAATCGATCATATAAGTTTAGGGCATAACCGTTTTGAAGATCATTCAATAGATATTGAAGAAACCTTTCTAAAAGAATTAGATTTCTACAGTAAAAAGATTTCTGAAGCACTCAATGATTAAATCAAAAAACTAAGCCTTAAGTTCATTCTAAAATTCGAAAGTAAAACCTTTTTTAGTTAGTTTTTGATAAACCTCTTCGTCAAAGCTGTAAAGTTTTGCCGCACGGTGCGATACATCTTTTTGCTTTTCACCAATGTCTACCAATAGTTTCATTTTTAAAAATTTTCTGCGAAAGTTTGGTTTATCCATTTTTACATCCAGGATTTCTTCATATAGATGCATTAATTCAAGAAGCGTAAATTTTTCGGGTAGTAAATTAAAACCAATGGGTGCCTGGCGCACGCGGTTTCTAAGTTTTTCCTGTGCCGCTTCAAAAATCATTTTATGGTCATAAATAAGCTCTGGTAATTCTTCAACCAAAAACCATTTAGCTTCAGATGCAGTAAAACCGGCAGCAATTTCGTAATCTTCACTTTTCACCAGTGCGTAATACCCAATAGTAATTACGCGGCTGGCAGGAAAACGATTAGGTTCACCAAAAGCCTGTAATTGTTCCAGAAAAATATTGTCGAGTCCGGTTAGATCCCTTAACACACGTTTGGCAGAATCGTCTATAGATTCCTTTTCGGTAATCCATCCTCCGGGTAATCCCCATTTATCCTTACTAATTCCTTCAGCATGTTTTACCAGGAGTACTTCCATTTTCCCTTCATTAAATCCAAATACCACACAATCTATAGTGACTGCTTCAATAAAGTTTTCTTCCTGAATATATTTTTCGCCTTCTGCGATAAAGCCTTTGGACATCTTGTAAAAATTTGATGGTAAAAATAAGAATTTCAATCAAAAAGCCGCCTAAAAATAAGTCAATCCAACTTTTTAGAATTTCCATTAGTCGATAGATAAGAGTATATCCATCGAAATCTTCGGATTTTGCTGCTTTTTGTATTTAATTTTAGACTATCAAAAATGATCAAAATGAACGTTACAATTGAAAATACAAACGGCAAATTGATTGATGTGACAATCGAAGTTTATAGCAAAGAGCAGTTTGTAAACTGTTGTGATGCTGAAAATATGCAAGAAATTTATGCCAGGGCTAAAGACCCGGAAAAGACTCCGGGGATTATTTACCATCATAAAATCGTTAAAGCTTATATCGATAAAGAAGCGAGAAGAGCGGGAGAGATAACGATGGCAAATGCGCTTTGTTTATGTAGTAAATCGATAGAGAAATTTACCCTGGATAACTATCATAATAAGCAGATTTTCTTTATTGAATTAATGAGCCACACACCCTATGAATTACAGTATCATTATTTGATAGAGAATTAACGAAAACACACTTTTTTGCCCCTTAAAAAAGAGAGTTTAATCCCTCACTGAGGTTTTAATTTCCCGAGGCTGGTCTCAAATCGTTTAATCTGTTTTCGTCAGATACCTTTTGAGGCTGTCTCTAGATGATTGATTTACACTAAAAAAACGGATTGGTGGGGACGAGGTCAAGCCAATCCGTTTTTTTGTTTTTGTTTTGGAGATCTTTTTACAAAGCTCTCCAAAATTATTATTCGCTAATTAAGTGTAAATCGGTGAAATTTTCCTGTAAAATAATGGTGTTACTTTCTTTATCGTAGCCAATGCTTTCCAGGCTTACATTCTCATTATTTACGCTGGCCGATGTAATTTCGAAAGGTAATCCGTGAAATTTAATTTTCATGGTTTTAAGATTCGATTCGTAGGTGCCGGCAACGTGTTGCTGAACAATAATCTCTTTTGTTTTCCCAGTAAGTTTGAAGGTTCTTAAATTAAAAAGTCCCATTTTATAATCATAACCATCATGATCATCTTCGTAGTAAATAGAATTTTGTTTTCCGTTTTTATAATAAACATCTAATCTCAGTTCTTCGATCTCTAATTCGTCTACATACTGCTGCAATGGATATTTAGGAATTATCGCTCCTTCTTTTACGAATATGGGCATACTTTCTAAAGGTGCATCTACCCAAAGTTCTTTGCCACCTTCTATAACAGTGTCGTTCCAGAAGTTGTACCAATTTCCTCGTGGAATGTACATCCTTCTTCCCTGTACATTAGGTTCTTGTATTGGACAAACCAGGAAATGTTCACCAAAGATAAATTCATCTGATCTGTAATGCGTTTGGATATCTGCCTGATCGAAATACACTAAAGGCTTAAGAATAGGGATGTTATCTTTACAGTATTGATAAAATGCAGTATATAAATACGGAAGTAGCTGATAGCGTAATTCTACAAATTTACGAGTAATCTCCAGTACTTCTTCTCCAAAATACCAGGGTTCCTGTTCCCCGTGATCGCCTGATGAGTGTACACGACAAAACGGATGAAAAACGCCGAGTTGTATCCACCTTGTAAATAATTCGCCCGTAGGCTGATCTGCAAAACCACCAATATCGGTACCGGCAAAACTAAATCCGCTCATTCCTAATCGCTGAATTTGAATGTTAGCAAGCCATAAATGTTCCCAACTCGCCAGATTATCTCCCGTCCATGTAGAGCTAAAGCGTTGCCCGCCAGAATAACTTGCCCTGGTAATGGTGAATGGTCGTTTAGGGAAAATATATTTTTTGACCCCTTCATAAGTAGCTCTGGCCATTTGCATTCCGTATACATTATGCGCTTTACGGTGGCTGCATCTATTGCCATCGTAATCGTGCCTTACGTCTAAGGGAAATGTTTTTCCTGGTACTTCCATGACGGCTGGTTCATTCATATCATTCCATATGCCTTTAATACCAATTTCTGCAATTAAAGTTTTATAGTGATCTGCCCACCATTCTCTTGCTTTAGGATTTGTAAAATCGGGAAATACGCAATTTCCCGGCCATACTTTTCCTTGCATGTAAGGGCCGTCGGCGCGTCTACAGAAATAATCCTTTTCCAGGCCGTCTTTAAAAATTTCGTATTTATTGTCAATTTTGATCCCTGGATCGATAATGGCAACTGTTTTAAACCCGTCCCGCTCCAGTTCTTCCACCATTCTTTTAGGTTCTGGAAAATAGTCTTTATTCCAGGTGAAACATCGGAATCCATCCATGTAATCAATATCTAAATACAAAGCATCACATGGAAATTTATTATCCCTAAAATTAGCAGCCAGTTCTTTTACTTTGGCTTCAGGATAATAGCTCCACTTACTTTGATGATATCCAAGCGCCCACATTGGTGGTAGCTCTGGTCTTCCGGTAAGATTGGTATATTTGGTAACGACATCGGCGATTTTTGGTCCATAGATAAAATAATAATTCATTTCACCCCCATCTGCCCAAAAACTGGTTACATGCCTTCGCTCATGGCAAAAGTCAAAATGCGTTTTAAAAGTATTATCAAAGAAAATTCCGTAGGCTTTGGCGCTATGAAGACCAATATAAAAAGGAATGGCTTTGTATAATTCGTCAAGGTCTTTGCTAAAAGCGTACTGGTCGGTGTTCCAGTTACTTATTCTTTTTCCTTTAAGATTAAAACTTGTAGGTTTATCGCCAAGGCCGTAAAAGTTTTCACCATCTACGGTAGTTTTACTCATTTTTACATAGTTGCCGCCAAACTCAAAGCTTTCTTCCCAGTGAAAACCAAGTTCGTCCTGTAAGATAAGTTGATCCTCAATGTCAAACAAGGCGGTTCTCATATCTTTTCTGGTAATTCTACATTTTATTTGTTCGGTAATGATCCAAATAAATTCGTCATCTTCTGTAATATCCATCACCGAGTAGCCATGGGGTTGATCTTCGTCGATTGCATAAGAGAAATCTTTTTCAAAAATTCCGTCTGTAGCATATCTAAACCTTAGCATGCTATCCCGTACTACGGTGATTATTAGTTGTACAGCGTTTTCAGAAGTAAAACAAATAGAATCTCCGTTTTGTTCATAAGAAACCAGTTTAGTGGGGAATAGGTTTCCTTTCTTTTCTAATTCTGTATTTGTAATCATATTCTAGGTATTAAGTACATTGCTAAGGGGATTATTCTATTCTATGCTAAAAAAAACAGCGCCTAATGGCGGTAGCCTTAAAGCGACGGAATAATCTCTACCGTGGAATGCCTGATTTTGTATAGTTAATTTGTTGTTTCTAACACCAGAGCCTTCATATTTAGAATGATCGGTGTTTAATATCTCCTTTAATTTTCCTCCACGCGGAACACCAATTCTGTAATCATTTAAAACAGTTGGCGTAAAATTACAGATAATGACAAGGTCATTTTTTGATTCCCTGCCTTTTCTTAGATAGCATAGAATAGCATTTTGGGAATCGTCGTAAGAAATCCACTCAAAACCATCTGGGCTAAATTGCTTTTCGTATAAAGCAGGATATTTTTTGTAAATGCTATTAAGATCTTTTACTAGCTTATTAAGTCCGCTATGGACAGGATAATCCAGTAAATTCCAGTCTAAACTACCATTGTAATTCCATTCCTCGTATTGTCCAATGTCAGCACCCATAAAAAGCAATTTATTGCCGGGATGGGAGTACATGTAGGCGTACATTAATCTAAGGTTAGCAAAGCGCTGCCATTCGTCACCTGGCATTCTTCCTAAAAGTGATTTTTTTCCATAAACCACTTCGTCATGACTTAAGGGTAGCGTAAAATTTTCACTAAATGCATAGGTTAGACTAAAACTAATATCATTTTGGTGATATTGACGGTAAATACTGTCTTTTTTAAAATATTCTAAGGTATCATGCATCCAACCCATCATCCATTTCATACCAAAACCAAGTCCTCCTAGATAAATAGGTTTCGAAACTCCGTGATAAGCCGTAGATTCTTCGGCGATGGTTTGCACCCCTTCAAAACTTTGATAAATTTCCATATTTAGATCTTTCAGGAAAGAGATGGCTTCTAAATTTTCATTTCCGCCGAAAATATTTGGTTCCCATTCCCCTTCTTCTCTAGAATAGTCCAGATATAACATTGATGCGACGGCATCTACCCGTAATCCATCGATATGATATTGATCTATCCAAAAAATAGCATTACTTATTAAAAAAGAACGTACTTCGTTACGTCCATAATTAAAAATAAGACTTTTCCAATCTGGATGATAGCCTTTTCGATGATCGGGATGTTCGTATAGATGAGATCCGTCAAAACGACCTAAACCGTGATCATCTTCGGGAAAGTGAGAAGGTACCCAATCCATAATGACCGCAATATTTTTACGATGAAAAGCGTCGACCAAATACTTAAATTCATCTGGGGTGCCAAATCTTGATGTAGGAGCGTAATATCCTGTTACCTGATAGCCCCAGGAGGGATCATAAGGATACTCCATTACTGGCATAAATTCTACATGGGTATATCCCATTTCTTTTACATAATTTACCAGTTCGTCTGCCATCTCTACATATGAAAGATATCTATTTTCTTCGTTTTTTCGTTTCCAACTGGCTAAATGGACTTCGTAAACAGAAATTGGTTGATCCAAGGCATTTTTAGTTTTCCTACTGTTTAGCCATTTTTTGTCTTTCCAGGAATAATCATCTTCCCAAACAATAGAAGCTGTTGCCGGTGGGTGTTCACATTTTCGGGCATAAGGATCAGCTTTTTCAGTCTTAATATTATCAATAGCACTAGTGATTTTATATTTGTATCTGGAGCCTTTACCAACACCAGGAATAAATCCTTCCCAGATACCACTACTATCCCAGCGAACAAACAATTGATGTTCATTATCGGTCCAATAGTTAAAGTCCCCTACTACAGAGACTTCTTTTGCAGAGGGCGCCCAAACAGCAAAATAGGTTCCTTTTTGGCCATTAATTTCAAGGATATGTGATCCTAGTTTTTCATAAATTCTGAAATGTTTACCTGCTTTAAATAGAGAAATGTCGAAATCTGAAAATAAAGAATAAAGCTGTACTTCCTGCTTCATAAGGGTATTAATTGGTTAGTGTTAGTGAAGGCGGTTAACCTCAACTTAGATTAATTATCTTAAAATCTATAAGATGGTTACTTCACAATCTTGGCATTAAATTAGTGTTTTAATTCCAGACCTTGAAGTTTTTAAAGGAATATTAGCTTTTAATTAAAGCTAGAAGAATGCTAAATGAAAAGATAGAAAGAATGAAAGTTTGAAACTTCTTTTGAAAGTAAAATTTGTTTTATAAAATGATTATACAATACTAAGTTTTACGCCTAAATCCTTGATTTTTTTAGCAAGGTTAGGTGAAATTCCACTATCCGTTATAACTTGATCTACTTGTTCTAAGCCACAAATACGACCGAAACTTTTCTTACCGAATTTAGAAGAATCTGCTAGGATTATTGTTCGTTGTGAAGCTTCCATCATTTTTTGATTAAGTAAGGCTTCTTCTAGACTAGTAGTCGTGCAACCGTAATCTAAATCGATTCCGTCTACACCTAGAAATAATAGGCTGCAAGAGATATGTTCTAAAATATGTTGCGCATAATGTCCAGTTACAGAAGAAGAGGAATGTCTTAGATTTCCGCCAAGTTGAATAACCTGTATGTTTTGATGGTGTAATAGTTCTAAAGCCACGTTTAGAGAAGAAGTAATAACATTTAACGAACCTTTGTTGGTAATGGATCTTGCTAATTGCTGAACAGTTGTTCCTGAAGCAATCATTATTGAATCATTATCTTTTATTAATTCTGCTGCCTTTTTAGAAATATCAGATTTCTCTGAAACCGAAATTTTTTCTTTTTCATTTATAGGTCTGTCGTTTATGTAAGGATTTTCTAAAGAAGCTCCTCCATGGATCCTATATAATAAGCCTTTGTCCTCTAGTAGTTTTAGATCTTTTCGAATAGTAACTGCTGAAACTTTAAGTTCCTCACAAAGGTCTGAAACCTCTACATGATGTTCGTGATTTAATTTATCTAAAATTAGCTGATGTCTTTTCATGATCAAGTATAATGGACTTTACAAATGTATAAAATTTGATATTTTCATTTATAATTTAAAAACGAAAGTAAGCGTAATAAAACTCTCTTTAAATATATATTTAGGTTTCGTTAACACTTTCGTTTGATTTCTTTAAGTAAATTTTTTGTTTCGAAATGTTTCGTTTTAATAAAATTTTATTATTTTAGCATAAAATTAGAAGATTCTAAATTATGGCTGCTAAAAATATATACTCAAGAAAATCTCTAGTCGATTCAGTAAAATCTGTTGAAAAATGGGATGTTATTGTAATTGGAGGAGGAGCAACAGGTTTAGGTGTTGCTTTAGATAGTGTTACCAGAGGTTATAAAACATTACTACTGGAGCAGGTAGATTTTGCAAAGGGAACTTCCAGTCGTAGTACAAAACTGGTACATGGAGGGGTAAGATATTTAGCGCAGGGAAATATAGATCTTGTTAAAGAAGCTTTATATGAACGCGGTCTGCTTAGTAAAAATGCACCACACTTAGTCAAAAACCAAAGCTTTGTTATTCCTAATTACAGGTGGTACGAAGGTATTTATTACACTATAGGGCTTAAAGCTTATGATTTTCTTGCTGGTAAACTTAGTTTAGGGAAATCTACCCATATTAATAAAGGAGAAACTTTAAAAAGAGTGAAAACCATTCGCCAGGATAAATTAAGAGGCGGAGTGGTCTATCAGGATGGACAGTTTGATGATTCACGTTTGGCTGTAAATGTTGCTCAAACTTGTGTTGAGCACGGTGCATCTGTTCTAAATTATTTTAAAGTAAACAACCTTATAATCGAAGATAAGGCAATTAAGGGAGTATCTGCCAAGGATATGGAGACTGGTGAGGATTATCAATTTTTTGGTGATGCTATAATTAATGCAACCGGTGTATTCACAGATGATATCCTAAAAATGGAAAATCCCAATGCCCGCAACATGGTTAAACCTAGCCAGGGTGTACACCTTGTTTTCGATAAATCTTTTCTGCCGGGCGAAGATGCTATTATGATTCCAAAAACCGAAGATGGTCGTGTGCTTTTTGCAGTGCCGTGGCATGATAAAGTGATTGTAGGAACGACAGATACGCAGTTAGACGAACATAGTCTGGAACCTTCAGCACTAGAAAAGGAAATAGAATTTATTTTAGAAACCTTCAATAATTATCTAGAGAAAAAAGTAACTAGGGCTGATGTTCGCAGTATATACGCCGGTTTAAGACCGTTAGCAGCACCAAAAGATGGTTCAGAAAAATCAAAAGAGATTTCAAGAAGTCATAAAATACTAGTGTCAGAAACAGGTTTGATTACAATTACAGGTGGAAAATGGACCACTTTTAGAAGAATGGCTCAGGACACCGTAAATAAAGCCATTTCACTTGGTAAACTACCAAAGAAAGAATGTAAAACTGCAGATCTTAAAATACATGGTGCTAAAGAAAACCCCGATCTTTCAAATCACTTGTATATTTACGGAAGTGACCAGCCAGAAATTCAAAATTTAATTAATGAGGATTCTTCCCTCGGAGAAAAACTTCACCCCAGGTTAGATTTTCTAAAAGCGGAAGTCGTATTTGCAGCAAGGCACGAGTTAGCCAGAACAGTAGACGATGTGTTGGCGAGAAGAGTAAGAATGTTGTTTATGGACGCTAAAGCCGCAATAGAATCTGCTCCAGAAGTTGCTGCTTTATTAGCAAAAGAGCTTGGAAAGGATGAAGCATGGAAAGAGAAACAAGTAGCCGATTTTAAAGAGATAGCCAAGCATTACACCATTTAAATAATAGTAACCAATTTATTAACCAAAATAGCTCTCGCTTATGCGGGAGCCAGAGATTTTATTTTTTTATAAATCCTTAAAATACATGTAGTTATGGATCAGTATATGTTAGCTCTGGATCAGGGCACTACGAGCTCCCGCGCAATCCTTTTCGACAAAAAGGGAAGTATTGTTTCGGTGGCCCAAAAAGAATTTACACAGCATTTTCCAAAACCGGGATGGGTAGAGCACGACCCAAGTGAAATTTGGTCTACACAGGCCGGGGTAGCCGCAGAGGCCACCACAAAGCATGGGATGAATGGAAAAAATATTGCAGGAATTGGTATTACAAATCAACGCGAAACCGTTGTAGTTTGGGATAAAAATACTGGGGATCCTGTGTATAATGCTATTGTATGGCAGGATAAAAGAACCTCGGAGTATTGTGATGAATTAAAGGAAAATGGTAAAGCCGAGCTAATTAAGAAAAAAACGGGACTGGTAATCGATTCTTACTTTTCTGGAACCAAAGTAAAATGGATTTTGGACAATGTGGAAGGAGCTCGTGAAAAAGCAGAAGCTGGCGACCTGATTATGGGAACTATTGATACCTGGCTAATCTGGAATTTTACAAAAGGAGAATTACACGTTACCGATGTTACGAATGCTTGCCGTACACTGTTCTTTAATATTAATACAATGGAATGGGACGACGAACTTTTGGAAATTTTTGATGTGCCAAAAAGTATGTTACCAGAAGTTAAAGATTCCAGCGAAGTTTACGGGCATACCAAAACCACCGTTTTTGCCTCAAAAATCCCTATTGCCGGAATAGCTGGTGATCAGATGGCCGCTTTATTTGGTCAGATGTGTACTAAAAAAGGAATGGTTAAAAACACCTATGGCACCGGATGCTTTATGTTAATGAATATAGGGGAAGAACCGATAGTTTCAGAAAATAACCTTTTAACTTCTGTAGCCTGGAGAATTAATGGAAAAACTGAATATTGTTTAGAGGGATCTATTTTTATCGCCGGTGCAGTTGTACAATGGTTGCGCGATGGACTGGGGATTATTAAAAGATCATCAGATGTTGAAAATTTAGCAGCTTCTGTAGATTCTACTGAGGGGGTTTATTTTATTCCGGCATTTTCAGGATTGGGTGCTCCACATTGGAACCAAAAAGCACAAGGAACCATGTTCGGTATCACCAGGGGTACCACAGATGCTCACATCGCAAGAGCTTCTTTAGAGGCAATAGCATACCAGACCATGGATATTTTAAAAGCAATGCAGGCCGATAGTGGTATTGATATAAAACAACTTAGGGTAGATGGCGGAGCATCTGTAAATGATATGCTTATGCAATTTCAAAGTGATGTTTTGAATACAGAGACCGTACGTCCTGAAATTACAGAGACTACCGCACTGGGAGCTGCATATCTTGCTGGTCTGGCCGTAGGATATTGGGATAGTATGGAAGAAATTGAAGAAATCTGGAAAGTAGAAAAAGAATTTCAGCCCACAGAAAATCAAGATGACGTTAAAGATGGTATCAAAGGATGGTACAAGGCGGTAAAGGCTTTAGAACAATGGACAAAACTTTAATCTAAAAAGTAATGACACCATTCATAGCAGAGATTTTAGGAACTGCACTACTCATTCTTTTAGGGGGAGGGGTAGTTGCGAATGTCAACTTGAATAAAACTATTGGTCAGGGTAGTGATTGGATTGTGATCACTACAGCATGGGGATTAGCTGTTTTTGCAGGAGTTGTTGTAGCAGGTCCTTACAGTGGGGCACATTTAAATCCTGCAGTAACAATAGGCCTTGCCATTGGAGGCTTGTTTCCGTGGGCAGATGTACCCATATATATAGCCGGCGAATTTATTGGAGCCATGATAGGATCGTTCTTGGTCTATCAAATGTACAAGAGTCACTTTGATGCTACCGAGGACGGTGGTGCAAAACGGGCGGTTTTTTGTACCGCTCCAGCAATACCCAATACTTTCAGGAATCTTATAAGTGAGATTTTGGGAACATTCGTTTTGATTATCGCTGTGTTCTATTTTGCGGATGCATCTTTTGAAACTCAGTCAGGAGCAACAACTAAAGTAGGTCTGGGGGCTATTGGAGCAATTCCCGTTTCTTTTATTGTATGGGGCATAGGACTTTCTCTTGGAGGAACCACAGGATATGCTATAAACCCGGCTCGTGATCTTGGTCCCAGAATAGTACATGCCCTTTTACCAATAAAGGGGAAAACAGACAATGGTTGGGGGTATGCATGGATCCCCGTGGTAGGCCCAATTATAGGGGCTGCCATTGCTGCGGTATTGTTTTTAATCTTAGGAAAGTAAAAAGTCAATGAAAAATATACATTATCTAGGCCTGCTGGCTATGATGCTGGCAGGCAATATTTCTCAGGCTCAGGTAAGTGAGGAGAATATTATTGAAGAACGTAATGAAGCTGAAGTTGAAGACGATACAAAATTATTTCATTTCAATCTACAGCTTAAAAATATGCACCTTTGGAAAGGTTTGCATGTTACCGATGCGCCAATGACGGCAGCCGATATTAATTATACTTCAAAAAATGGTTTTTTTAAGGCTGGACTTTGGGGTGGTAGAGGATTTAACGGTGATTATACCGAATTTGATTATTATGTGAGTTTTATGCATAAAGGTTGGTCCCTCTCTATTTGGGATATTAATAATTACAGTGATTACCCAGATGCTAAAATCTTTGACTATGATCGAAGTACTACTTCACATTTTATCGACGTTATACTTGCTTATCAATTTCAGAATGTACCCTTAAAATTATCCTGGAGTACAATTGTTCAGGGTAGGGATACTTTTATTAATGATAATGGACAATTAAGAAATGCTTATTCTAATTATGTGGAAGCCAGCTATGTGATATTTAATGAGACTAACTGGTCATTATCTGGATTAGTGGGAGGTTCTTGGTCTTTTGCACCACAAGATGCCCATTTTTATGGAGACGAAGCAGGAGTCACCAATATAGGCGTAATCTATAACAGGCAACTTAATTTATTCGATAAATTTACGCTTCCCGTTTCTGCTACAGCGAGCTGGAATACGGTGCAGGACTATGGAGCGATTCAGGTAGCTTTTAATTTATTTTAGGGAGAGTTATTGTTTTGAATATTAGTTTTTTAGGTTGAATTTTAAAAATGATATTTAATTTGAATTCTTTCACATTTAATCAATTTTTTTTCGGAAATTTGATTGAAGAAAAGCATAATATCCTCATAAATTTATTTTATGAGGATTCTTGTATTTTACTGCTGAAATTAAGGAAATTTGATTTCGAAAAAGAAAAATGGGAAAGTTTTTGCTATGAAAATTTATGATTTCGAAGTAAGTACTGCCAATGGAAAAACTCTTGATTTAAAAGAGTTTAAAAATCGACCGGTTTTGGTGGTGAACACCGCTACAAAATGTGGTCTTGCACCACAATTTGAAGGGCTTGAAAAGTTACATCAGCAATATAAGGACGATGGTTTGGTAGTACTTGGCTTCCCATGTAATCAATTTGCAGGGCAGGAGCCAGAATCTAACGATACCATGGCAGAAACCTGTAAGCTTAATCACGGAGTAACCTTTACATTAACCCAAAAGATTAATGTAAACGGTAAGGAAACACATCCTTTATTTAAGTATTTAAAGCAACGATTACCTGGGACACTTGGGAAAAGAATTAAGTGGAATTTTACTAAATTCCTAATCGGTCCTAATGGAGAGCCATACAAAAGGTACGCACCAACAACTTCACCAGAGAAAATAGAAAAGGATATCCAACAACTTTTAAAATAGCATAAAATGACAGCTAAATCTACTCTTACCTTAAACGAGCAACTTTGCTTTCCTGTTTACGGTTCAACTCGAATTATATCAAGACTTTACCAACCTGTATTGGCAAAACTTCAATTAAGTTATCCAGAATACCTTGTAATGTTGACGTTATGGGAAAATAGGGAAGTTAATATTGGGCAAATTCGCCGACAACTTTATTTGAATAAGGAAAGTCTTATGCCTATTTTGAATTCGCTTCAGCAAAAAGATTTTATTAGTATCAAGGAGCAAACCCCAGATGCATTAGAGACTAAGATACACATTACTAAAACAGGAAAAGCGTTAAAAACAAGGGCCAAAAGGATTCCTTTCTCATTATCGAGAGTACTTAATACTCCTGTGGAAGAACTTGGAAGTATGCAGTTACTTATTAAAAACTTTTTAAATCGTTTCGAAAAGAAGAAGTAATATTCGATAATTTCGTTTAGTATCATTATTGAAATTATAAGGTTTGCGACCAAATATTTTAGAATTTCAAGATTAATTGTAAAATGATACCTTGCGACCATGAAAGTGGATAACTTAGAGCAGGGCTTTTTCGGTATTGGAATTCAGAATGGGAAAACTCCGGAAAATTTAGGAGTACTATGGCGTTCTGCCCAAAATATGGGTGCAAGTTTTATTTTTACCATAGGGAATCGCTATGCAAAGCAAGCTTGTGATACTCATAAAGCGGTTGGTGCCATGCCGTATTTTCACTATGACACTTTTGATGATTTCTATGCACATTTACCTAAAGGTGCGATGTTAGTTGGCGTTGAATTAAACGAGAAAGCGGAGCCTTTGGAAACTTTTAAGCATCCGCGCCGTTGTGTATATCTTTTAGGAGCTGAAGATCATGGACTCTCTAAACAAGCCATTGAAAAGTCACATTTTTTGGTAAAATTCAAATCTACTTTAAGTTTAAATGTCTCTGTAGCCGGTAGCATTATCATGTACGATCGCAGCGCAAAACAATAATTGAATTCCTAATTTTTATTCCATAGAAAGATGATCATCAAAAAAACAAATTTTGGCATCAATAAGTTAATCGATTTACCTGTTGATTTTAGTTGAGGTTTTAGTAAAATTTTCTTAATAGTTTCTTTAAATTAGCGGCAGTTATATAAAAAATTTAAAAAATGAAATATTTTTCAAAGGCTGTACTGGCCTTAGCTTTCACAGGAGCTTTTAGCTTTTTGTCTCAGGCTCAGGAAGTAGTAGGGAGCAATCAGCAGGATTTTGATGAATTTATGGATCGTAGCGGTAATCGATACCGGTCGGCTTCTGGAGTACCAGGACCAGATTATTGGCAAAATGAAGCCGATTACAAAATTAAAGCAACTTTAGATGATCAGGCACATACTTTAAGTGGAGAAATTACCCTGTCGTATACCAATAATAGTCCAGATGAATTACCTTTTATTTGGTTATATTTAGAACAGAACCGTTTTACAGAAAACTCTCGAGGTAATCTAACCACGCCAATTGGTGGTAACCGATATAACGGAGATGTAGATGGTGGATACGAGATTTCTAATCTAAGTGCTAAAACTGGAAGAAGTACTTCTTCTAAACATATCATTAACGATACCAGAATGCAGATTTGGTTTGAAGAACCAATTAAAGCGAATGGGGGTAGTGCAACTATTTCGATGAATTTTAAATACAAAATTCCGGTAAAAGGAATGGATCGTATGGGAAGATTAGATGTAGAAGACGGTACGATCTACGCAATGGCACAATGGTATCCCCGTCCGGCAGTCTATGATGATATCGAAGGCTGGAATGTGGAGCCATATCTTGGCGCCGGAGAATTCTATTTAGAGTATGGTGATTTTGATTATGAAATTACAGCACCGTGGAATCACATAGTGGTAGGTTCTGGAGAATTAGTAAACGAACGTCAGGTACTTTCCTCTAAAATGAGAGATCGCCTGGATAAAGCCAGAAAAAGTGATGAAACTGTGTTTATCGTTGGAGAAAATGAAATTACAGATGCTTCTTTAAGAGCGAAACAGGAAGGTACGCTTACCTGGCGTTTTAAAATGGAAAATTCGCATGATGTTGCTTTTGCTTCTTCAAAAGCATTTATCTGGGATGCTGCAAAAATCGATTTGCCAAGTGGGAAGGATATCTTAGCACAATCTGTTTATCCTAAAGAAAGTGCGGGTACCGATGCCTGGGGTAGATCTACAGAATATAGCAAACATTCTATCGAAAATTATTCAAACAAGTGGTTTGAATTTCCCTGGCCGGTAGCAACTAACGTAGCTGCTGAAATTGGAGGAATGGAATATCCTGGTCTTAACTTTTGCAGTTGGAAAAGTAAAGGAGCCTCTCTTTGGGGAGTTACAGATCATGAATTTGGACATAACTGGTTTCCAATGATCGTTGGATCTAACGAAAGAAGGTACGCATGGATGGACGAAGGTTTCAATACTTTTATAAACTATTACAGTACGCAAGAGTTTGGGGAGTATCCCACAAGCCTTAATAAAACAAGAAATATGACAGGTTGGTTTAAATCAGAAACCCGTGAGGGGATCGATACGTATCCAGATGTTGCAAATCTTAGAAACCTTGGGATGGTAGCCTACTATAAGCCAGCCGTTGGATTATATATGTTAAGGGAATATATTTTAGGTCACGAAAGGTTTGATAATGCTTTTAAATCATACATTAAAACATGGGCATATAAGCACCCTCAACCCAAAGATTTCTTTAATCATATGGAAAATGTAGGTGGAGAGAACTTATCCTGGTTTTTTGGGAACTGGTTTTACGGCACGGGAAATATCGATCTGGCGATTGATGGCGTGCAGGGTAATAGAGAAGGAAGCGGATTTATTATCAATTTAGCGAATAAAGGAGAAGTGCCAATGCCGGTTAAATTGAAGATCACTTACCAGGATGGATCTACAGAAGAGTTAACACTTCCCGTAGAAATCTGGCAACGTGGTGATAGCTGGAGTCATTTAGTGGAAACTGATAAAGCTCCAAAGAGCATAGAAATCGATCCTGATAAAATTTTACCAGATGTAGATTATTCTAATGATAGCTGGCCGGCAGAGTCATTCTATCAAAACTAGATTTTCAGTACAAACATAAAAAATCCCGGTAATACCGGGATTTTTTATGTTTGTACTATTACTGGCAAATTTAATGTTCAGGCTCTTTTTCAGAAAAGAAATAGATTATTTTTTCCTAAACATCTGGTTTTCTTTAATGAGTTTGGTTACTGTTTCAGGAAGCATTTTTTCCCAACCGCTTTTCCCTTCGTGTATCATTTCATGAATTTTTCTGGAATTGATATTTAAAGATTGTTCTTCAAAATCGGTAATATCGATAATGCGATCGTTTTGTTTAAAGAAATTATATAAACCACGCGTATTATTATTAACCCTTAGGTTTTTGGTAGAAAGGATTTCTCCTGTTTCTTCGTCTTTAGCGGGGTAAAGATAAATATTTACGTTTCTGGCAAATAAAATTCCGAAAGCTTCTAAAATTCCTCCACTTAGTTCTTTATAATATTTATCATCAAAAATATCGATTAATGTAGTAACACCCATAGTAAGCCCTATTGGTTCTGAAGTAAACTGGGCAAAATAATCTACTACTTTGTAATACTGTTGAAAGTTAGAGATCATTACCGTATGACCTAAAGCACAAAGTAAATCTGCTCTATTTAAAAAGTCTTTTTCATCGATTTCATCTCCCTCAGCTTTCAGGTTGAAAAGGGTCATTTCAAAAATAACTTCAGTAGCAGCTCGCTCCACTTTATGCTCGTCCATAAACATTTGCAATGATTTTTCGTACATGCTAATGTTTACATTGGTTACCGGTCTAAAACTACCGCGAAGGGTAAGGATATTCTTTTTGTATAACACATTTGCTGGTAGCACATTGTTACCAGATGGCGCAAACATCACCGCATTGGTCATTCCGTTTCTTACCAGTTGTAAACTCATTAAACGGTTATCTACATCTTTAAAAGCAGGCCCGGTAAAATTAATCGTATCGATTTCAATTTTGTCAGGACTTAAATGATCATATAAATGTTTTAGCAAAGTTTTGGGATCGTCGTGATGATAATATGCGGCATAAATAAGGTTTACCCCCATAATCCCAAGACTTATTTGCTGCTGTGCCGCTTTGTTTTCGTGAAGCTGCACATGCATTATAATCTCGTTGTATTCTTCTTTTGGAGTAGTCTGGTAACGAATCCCAATCCATCCATGCCCTTTATATTTTTTAGCCCAATCTATAGTCGCAACCGTATTTGCAAAACTAAAGAAGAGTTTATTGGGATGTTTAAGCCGTGAAATTCGTTTTTCTATTAGCCCGGTCTCGTAGGCCATCATGGCTTTTAGCCGTGGTTCAGTTACGTATCTTTTTGCAGGCTCGGCTCCATAAATAGCATCGCTAAAATCCTTGTCATAAGCACTCATCGTTTTAGCAATAGTTCCGGTAGGATTTGGAGCCCTAAAAAAGTTTCTCACCGTTTCCTGCCCGGCTCCAATTTCAGCAAAAGTGCCGTAGATATTCTCATTAAGGTTAATACGAAGGGCTTTATTCTGAATAGAAGTTACACTGTCAAACTCCTTATCACCCTGAACGTTAATTGGCATAGATTGTACCTTTAGTCATTCATTTGCCTTAAAAATACGATTATTCTTAATAGTGGGGACTAAAGCAATGTTAGATATTTTATAATATTTATTGATAGCTTTACGTTAAGTAATTAAACTCAATCTATAACATCTATTAAAATACTAAAATTCGTGTAACAGTTTGTAGCTAAAAACGTCTTTTAGATAGTCTTAATCTAACCATCATCAAAATGCGAACATTACTTATTAAAGCACTTTTGCTCATCTCGTCCAGTATTTTTGGACAGCAACTCCAAACTTCTGCTGTACTGGTCGATGCTCAAACCAAACAAACTATTCCCTTTGCAACTATTCAATATGGTAAAAACAACGGTGTAGTGACTAACGACGAAGGTGTTTTTGTACTTCCCGAAGGAACTTTGCCAGAAACTAAAATTAAAGTATCTTCATTGGGCTATGAGGAAACCGAATTAACTGTTTCAGAATTAAAAGACACCCTCTTTATTAAACCTTCTTCCATAGCATTATCTGAAGTTTTTCTTTCTGATAAAAACCTTACCGGCGAAGAAATATTAGAACGCGTTCTCGCCAGGATAGACTCTAATTATAATTTTAGTTTTTCTAAGAAGCGCTTTTTTTATCGAAGTTCGTTTTTTAATAATATTAGTCGGCTGGATATGGAAGTTGAAGAAAGTACCATTCCTGAAATCGACCAGAAATTTGTAGACAACGCACTACAACAAATCCCTCGGTACGTAGACAGTTATATGGAATATCTTGGTGACTTTTATGGAAATTATGATGAACAAAAAATTCAACTCATCAAAATCGCTAATCTTTATAATCCTACCAACGAGCAAGGCGTAGAAGAATTGGGGGAGCGAATGGAGCAAATAATCAGGGATAATCTTGGCCAGGACACCTATGTGAAAATTAAATCTGGCATTTTGGGCGTGAAAATGGACAGCGAAGAATTTCTGGAAGATTTGGAAGCACCTAGACCTAAGGAGAAAACAGCTGAGGAAAAAGCTCAGGATAGTATAAAGCGATACGAAAATATCGCTAACGGTCTTAAAAGCCGAATTAATTCGAATTTAAAGGGAATGTTCTGGAAAGAAGACATTACACTGGATATTTTTCAAAAATCCAGAAAATATGAATTCGATGTCGCAGGATATACACAAATAGGAAATGATATTGCTTACGTGATCAATTTTCAACCAAAACGGCGCGCCGATTTTAAAGGAAAAATGTACGTGAGTACTGAAGATTTTGGACTTTATCGGCTGGATTACGAGAATGTAAAGCCACTAAAGAAGTTTAAGATCTTTGGGGTGAGTAACAAAGAAGATGTGTATAATGGGATTATGATTTTCGAAAAAGATCAAAAAGGAAAGTATAACCCTAAATACATCGAGAAAAGTGCCGGTAATACTTTTGGTGTAGATCGTCCTTTAACCTTACTGGTTAAAAAAGGCAGTTGGTTATGGAATAAACGGCTTAAAGAATTAGACCTGGAAATGGATATTATTGCCAGTAATGTTTCGAAGTTTCAATGGATTGTTTATGATGAAGAAGAATTAACCAAAGATGCCTTTGTTGCAGTAGAAACCAATACTAATTTTGATTATCAGAAATTTAAAAAATATAATCCTGATTTTTGGGATGGCTACAATATCATGGAGCCCAACCAGGCCATTAAATCTTTTAGTTCTTTAGATGATTCAGAAGAAACCGAATAGGAATTTTCCTCAATAATCTAGATTAAATATTTTGAAGCTGCCGCTAAATGAATAATATTTTATAAGAACGTAATGGAGCTGCCATGAGGTTTTTTTCTATAAATAAAAGGCTTAAAACCATCGAAAATCGATAAGTTTTAAGCCTTCTTATTTATTGTAACGAGTAGACTATTTTACCTTATCAGTAACCACGTGGTATGTGGGATCCTCTATAATGTTAACTTCGATAATGGCATCGGCGTTGTTCAGTAAGCGTCGGCAATCCTGACTAAGGTGCCTTAAATGTAATTTCTTACCCTGTTTAGCATAACGATTAGTCAGTTTATTTACGGCTTCAATACCAGACATGTCCGCAATTCGGCTTTCAGAGAAATCTACAATTACTTCTTCGGGATCATTTAAAACATCAAACTTTTCATTAAAAGCAGTGGTAGATCCAAAGAAAAGCGGGCCGTAAATTTCATAATGTTTTATACCATTTTCATCTATTCTTTTACGGGCTCTAATTCTTTTGGCGTTATCCCATGCAAATACCAATGCAGAAATAATAACCCCAATAAGTACGGCAAGAGCTAAATTGTGAAGTAAAATCGTGATCAAAGTAACCACAACCATTACAAAGATATCGTGCTTGGGCATCTTATTAAGCGTTTTAAAACTTGCCCATTCAAAAGTCCCAAAAGCAACCATGATCATTACACCGGTTAGCGCCGCCATGGGTAATAATTCGATGACCGGGGCACCAACAAGGATAATAACAAGGATAGTTATTGCAGCAATAATTCCTGAAAGTCTTGCGCGAGATCCAGAAGATAAATTAACCAAGGTTTGTGCCAGCATAGGGCAACCGCCCATTCCGTAGAAAAATCCGTTGGCAATATTAGCGGTTCCCTGGGCTACACATTCTTTGTTACTACGGCCTCGGGTTCCGGTAATTTCGTCTACAAGGTTTAAGGTAAGTAAACCTTCGGTTAAACCAACCGCTGCCATGATGAGTCCGTATGGAAAAATAATTTTCAGCGTTTCTAAAGTAAAAGGAATCTCTGGGATATGGAACGGGGGTAAACTTCCGCTAACCGAAGCAATATCTTTAACCTGCTTGGTGTCAATACCAAAGAAATAAACAATGGCAAAAACCACAATAATGGCTACTAGAGATGGTGGCACTGCTTTAGTGATTTTAGGGAAAATCAGGATAATAGCGATGGTTAAAGCAACTAATGCCACCATAATTAAAAGTGGGCTACCGGTTAACCATTCAACCTGTCCGTTTACCATTACTTTAAATTGTTCTAGCTGTGCAGAAAAGATGATAACAGCAAGACCATTTACAAAACCAAACATTACAGGTTGCGGTACCAGTCTTATAAATTTACCAAGTCTAAAAACACCAACGCCAATTTGAATAATTCCTGCCATGGCTACCGCCGCAAAAACATATTCTAAGCCATGTGAGTTCATTAAAGCGATCAAAACCACTACAGTTGCACCGGCACCTCCAGAAACCAATCCTGGGCGTCCACCAAAAATAGCGGTGATAAGTCCCATGATAAAAGCCGCATATAATCCTACTAAAGGAGGGAAATCTGCCAGGATGGCAAAAGATAATGACTCGGGGATCATTGTCATTGCCACGGTTAATCCGGCCAAAATCTCGGTTTTATAATTAACTTTTTGTGAGAAATCAAATAGATTGAAAACTTGTTTCATTATGAATTTTTTTGTGTCTTAATCCTGATATTTAAACGCTTAGGATTAAATTTTGGAAGCCGCAAAATTATAGAATTAAATTTAATAAGAAAGGATAGGGCTTCAAAGCATTCAAATTTTAATTATATCGTAATATAAAACACTGGGAATTATGTGATTCGCATCCAAAATTTACAATTTTAGAATATAATTCTTTTGTTTTTTCAATTTATACTTTGGTTTTAGGATGCAGTAATTAAATAAAATACCTTTGTAAAAAAATCAGTATGGCACATAAGGCAGGTTTTGTAAATATTATAGGGAATCCAAACGTAGGGAAATCAACTTTAATGAACGCTTTTGTTGGAGAGCGTTTGTCGATTATCACCTCAAAAGCGCAAACGACCAGACATCGGATTTTAGGGATTGTGAACGGAGAAGATTTTCAGGTGATTTTAAGTGATACGCCTGGAATTATTAAGCCTGCTTACGAGCTGCAGGAATCGATGATGGATTTTGTGAAATCTGCTTTTGAGGACGCCGATATTCTGGTGTATATGGTAGAAATTGGCGAGCGAGAATTAAAAGATGAGGCCTTTTTCCGAAAAATTGTCCATGCTGAAATCCCCGTGTTATTACTGCTGAATAAAATCGATAAATCTAACCAGGAACAACTGGAAGAGCAGGTAGGTTTGTGGAAAGAAAAAGTGCCTAATGCAGAAATTTATCCTATATCTGCACTGGAAGGCTTTAATGTATCTGAAGTTTTTAGCCGAATTTTGGAATTATTACCAGAAAGTCCGGCTTTCTACCCAAAAGATAGTCTTACTGATAAGCCAGAGCGATTTTTTGTAAATGAAATTATTCGTGAAAAAATACTGCTGCATTACAAAAAGGAGATTCCTTATGCTGTAGAAATAGATACTGAAGAGTTCTTTGAGGAAGAAAAAATTATAAGAATGCGCAGTATTATAATGGTAGAGCGTGATACCCAAAAAGGAATCATTATTGGGCATAAGGGGAACGCTCTAAAAAGAGTAGGAGTAGAGGCGCGTGCAGATTTGGAAAAATTCTTCGGTAAACAGGTGCATTTAGAATTGTATGTAAAAGTGAATAAAAACTGGAGAAGCAACGATAGGCAACTAAAGCGTTTTGGATACTCTAAAGACTAGTCCAACCTGCTCGTTTTTAATCTTTCGTTAAAACCCCGCTAAATCAGGGCGTTCCCTAGGATATTCTTTTATATTTAAACTGAACTATACTTCAGCAAAAATATGACCCCCTTTATTATTCTTACGATTATCATTTTTCTGGCCGCATTGTTTGGCTACGTTAATGTTCGTTTTTTAAAATTACCAACCACCATTGGCTTAATGCTAATTACCATTGTTTTTAGCCTGGCCATTTTTGGAATTAGTTTTTATGACGATACCTTATTGGATATAGAGGAATATATCATTACCAAACTAGATTTTAGAACGCTTCTTTTAGATGTGATGTTAAGTTTTTTGCTATTTGCAGGAGCGCTACATACAAATTTTGAGCAATTAAGGGTGCAACGTTGGCCTGTGATCGTTTTTGCCACTTTGGGTGTTTTGGCCTCTACTTTTCTGGTAGGCACCGCCGTTTTTTATATAATTCCATTATTCGGATTGCAGGTAAGCTATATTCATTGTCTATTATTTGGAGCTTTAATCTCTCCAACAGATCCTATTGCGGTACTGGGGATTTTAAAGCAAGCCGGAGCACCAAAAAAGTTAGAAACTAAAATAGTAGGAGAATCTTTATTTAATGATGGCGTTGGGGTGGTTGTATTTTTAACCATATTTAATATTGCAGCATCTGGCGGAAGTGAAGAAAGTACTGGCTTTTTGCATATTATGGAACTTTTTGGAGCCGAAGTTATTGGAGGGATAAGTTTGGGGTTGGCTATAGGATATATAACTTACCTTTTAATGCGCTCTATAGACGATTATGATACAGAGGTAATCATAACACTGGCAACAGTAATGGTAGGTACTGCATTGGCCCAGAAACTCCATTTTTCAGCACCATTAGCAATGGTCACGGCCGGATTGTTGGTAGGGAATGATACCGTTAGGCAATCTACTATGTCTGAAATGACCGAGACCTACGTTGATAAATTCTGGGAGCTTATCGATATTCTTTTAAATACCGTATTATTTGTATTGATAGGAATGGAAATTTTAGTTCTCACTTTTGATCTTGAATATATTTTTGCCGGCTTAACGGCAATACCTATTGTTTTAATTTGCCGTTACCTTTCTTTATTATTGCCTATAGAGTTTTTTAAAAATCGATTACAATTTGTGCCTAAAACCAATCTTATAATGACCTGGGGAGGATTACGTGGCGGGATCTCTATTGCCTTGTGTCTTGGTCTTACCCAGGATATGGAACGTGATTTGTTTTTGGTGATGACTTATGTAATCGTTATTTTTTCCATTTTAGTTCAGGGGTTAACGGTTGGAAATCTTATCAAGAAAACTCAGAATACCCAGACTGTAGAATAAATCAACTTTTAAATTCCTGAAAGTTTATTGTTTAAAGTTCGGTTGTTAAATACTACCTTTGCCAATAATTTTTAGATATGAGTGGTATTGTTGCTATTGTAGGAAGGCCTAATGTTGGGAAATCTACCTTTTTTAATCGTTTAATTCAACGTCGTGAGGCGATTGTAGACTCGGTGAGCGGTGTAACCCGCGATCGACATTATGGAAAATCAGACTGGAATGGTCGTAATTTTTCATTAATCGATACTGGCGGTTATGTTATTGGTAGTGATGATGTATTCGAAGCTGAAATCGATAAGCAGGTTGAATTGGCCATAGGTGAGGCCGATGCAATTATTTTTATGGTGGATGTCGAGTCTGGGATTACACCCATGGATGAAGATGTTGCTATTTTGCTACGCAAGGTAAATAAACCAGTGTTTTTGGCTGTTAATAAGGTAGACAACAATAAACGTCTGGAGAATGCCGTAGAATTTTATGCTTTAGGTTTAGGGGAATATTTTCCCATAGCCAGTACCAATGGTAGTGGAACGGGAGATTTGTTAGATGCTGTTATCGAATCCTTACCAGAAGAAACTTATAAAGAAGAAAGTGAATTACCTCGATTTGCCGTAGTTGGAAGGCCAAATGCAGGAAAATCGTCTTTTATAAATGCATTAATTGGCGAAGATCGTTATATAGTTACTGATATTGCCGGTACAACCCGTGATTCTATAGATACCAAATATAATCGATTTGGATTCGAATTTAACCTGGTAGATACCGCCGGGATTCGTAGAAAATCTAAAGTAAAGGAAGATTTAGAGTTTTATTCGGTAATGCGATCTGTAAGAGCTATTGAAAATGCCGATGTATGTTTATTGGTTTTAGATGCTACCCGGGGCTTTGATGGGCAGGTTCAAAATATTTTTTGGCTTGCACAACGTAACCGTAAGGGCATTGTAATTTTGGTTAATAAATGGGATTTGGTAGAGAAAGAAACCAATACCATGAAATCTTACGAGCAAATGATTCGAAGGGAAATCGAACCTTTTACAGATGTGCCCGTTATCTTTATTTCCGTCTTAAACAAACAACGAATTTTTAAAGCGATAGAAACCGCTGTTAAGGTTTTCGAAAACCGAAGCAAAAAAATTAAGACCAGAGAACTTAATGATGTAATGCTTCCAATAATAGAAAATAATCCACCACCGGCAATTAAAGGGAAGTATGTAAAAGTAAAATTTTGTACGCAATTGCCCACACCACAGCCACAATTTGCATTTTTCTGTAATCTGCCGCAATATGTTAAAGATCCTTATAAACGATTTATAGAGAACAAGTTAAGGGAGGAATTTGATTTTAAGGGCGTACCGATCACCGTTTATTTTCGGAAAAAATAAAAATAATATACTCTTAAATAAGTGAAGGATTTTTAATGTCTTAATAGCATTGAGAATCCTTTTTTAGTTAAATTTTAAAATATTTTGATGTTTTATTAAACGTTTTTCGGTTTATAAAGTCTAAATCTTTACAAACTCACACCACAGTAATTGGACTAAACTTTAACCGAAAATTTAAAAAACATCAATCAATGAAATTTTATCTTTTTATCGCGTTTCTTTTTATTACCGCGATAAGCTCTTCTCAGGAGTTTGAAATGACTGGGAAAGTTTTGGACCCAGAAGGGAATCCGCTTGAATCTGCAACTGTGTATGTAGAGAAGCCCTCGGATAGCACTTTAGTAACTTATACTATTTCAGAATCAAAAGGAAACTTTACACTTTCAGGAAGTTCTAAAGAAAAGCAATTAAACCTGTTGGTATCATATGCCGGTTTTAAACCATTTAAAAAAGTTGTAGAAGTTAAAGAAGGAACTCAAAATGTTGGGGAACTTAAATTAGAACTTCAGGATAATCAATTAGGGGAAGTAACGGTTGTTGCTGCCCGCCCACCTTTAACTTTAAAGAAAGATACCTTAGAGTTTAATGCTGATAGTTTTAAAACCAGGCAAAATGCAAACCTGGAAGAATTACTGGAGAAACTTCCTGGAGTAGAAGTGAATTCAGATGGTGCAATTACAATTAACGGGAAACCGGTATCGAGCATTAAGGTGAATGGCAAAGAATTCTTTGGTGACGATCCGCAGATCGCGACAAAAAATCTTCCCAAAGAGATCATAGAAAAAATTCAGGTGTCGAATCAAAAAACCAGGTCTGAAGAATTTACCGGAAAAGCAGGAGACCCAGACAATAAAACCATAAATATTACCCTTAAAGAGGATAAGAATAAAGGCTATTTTGCCAGAGGGACTGCCGGGGGTGGTACAGATGGTAGATATGAGCTTAGTGGTATCGGGAATATTTTTAAAGATGATATGCGTCTTAGTATTCTTGCAAGTTCTAACAACATCAATAGTTCTGGGTTTAGTTTTGATGAAGTTTACGGAATGATGGGAGGATCTGGAGCGCGTTCTGTTTTTGGTGGAGGCGGAGGTGGTGGTATTACCAAAGCTGAAACTGCCGGAGCAAATTATACGAATGAGTGGAATGATAAATATGAACTTAATGGAGACTATTTTTTCGGAAGAAATGATACCAGGCAAGAAACATCTATCCAAAGGCAAAATATTCTACCAGACCGTACATTCTTCCTTAATTCTGAGAGCTTTAGTGATCTTGTAAACGATAACCATCGTGCAAATGCAAGGTTCGAAATAGAATTCGATACCCTAACGCAACTTTCCATTTCTCCAAGATTTACAGCAAATACAGGATTTTCTGAAAGAGGAAGTTCCTCAGAACGATTAAGCGAAGATGGGGAGTTGGTAAATAATTCATTAACATCAGAATCTGAAGATATTTTTAGTAATAGCTTTAGTAATAATATCGATTTTGTGAAGCGATTTGGAGCCCGTGGAGCTTATCTTCAATTAGAGTTCCGTAACGCTTACGATACTCAGGAAAATGATAATTATTTTTATTCAGAAAGTTTCGATTATCGAGACGGAGAAGAAATTGCCAGAATTCAGGATCAATACATCGATGAAGATGCAAATAGTGAGAATTACTCTTTTGGAGTATCCCAACGTAGTGTATTATCAGAAGATTTATTTTTAGATCTTTCTTACAACTTTTCTTCTAATCATGACGAGAATCAGCGTTTTGTTTACGAGGCTGATGATAACGGAAATTATACGGTGATCAATGATACCTTAAGTAGTGATTTTGAAGTGAAAAGCAGGCAACATAGGCCAAACGCAGGAATTAATTTTGAAGGAGATGTATGGAGAATAGATACTAATATAGGGCTGTTAAATACAACTTTAGAGAACAATAATTTCCTATCTGAAACATCTTTTAATAATACATTTAATAATTTGTACGTGAGAGCACGAGTGCGATATGAAGTAGAACGATCTAAAAGTCTATCCATAGATTACTCTACAGATGCTAATGTGCCTTCATTAAGGCAGTTGCAACCTGTGGTAGATCGTACCAACCCTAACAATATTATTACGGGTAATCCTAACTTAAGGCCTTCTTACAGCCATAATATTAGAGCTGGTTACCGTAATTTCGATTTCTCTAAGCGTAGCGGAATATTTAGTTATTTCAATATGAATTTTACGGAAAAGAGTGTTGTAGCAAGAACAATTACAGATACAACAGACCTTTCCAGAACCACCACTTATACTAACGTGGATGGTGTGATGTCGGCTTCGCTTGGTATTTTTTATAATAAACAGAAGAAAAACGAAAACAAAGAGTTTAGATATCGATTATCATTAAATGCAAATTATAACAAGAATGTAGGATTTTCGAATGGGGTGCAGTTCGATTCAGAAAATATAAGTGTTAGTCCGTCAGTAATGCTTACGTATGCTATAGATGATATTATTGAGCTTAATCCAAGTATTGGTATTGATTATAATAATTCACATTATAGCATAAGTACACTTAACGAGCAAGAATTTGTCAATCAGCGTGCCGGATTGGAAGTAACTACCTACTGGCCTAAGAATATAGTTTTTGGAAATGATATTTCTTATAATAAATTTGGAAATGTTTCTTCTGAATTTGACAATACCTCGATCTTATGGATCACTAGTTTAGGTTACCAGTTTTGGGAGGAGAAAGCCAATATCAAATTGAAGGTTTATGATGTTTTAGACCAGGTGATCAATACAAGAAGACAAATTGGTGATGATTATATCCAGGATACTAATAATTTAGTGCTTACACAGTATGCGATGTTAAGTTTTACCTACAATCTAAAGAATTTTGGTGGACAAAGCTTTGGAGGAAGAGGAGGTAGAAGACCGCCACCACGGCCAGGAAGATAGTCGATAAAATAATTGGATTAAAAAATGCCCAATCTTAGATCTAAGATTGGGCATTTTAGTTGTTATTTTTTACTAATAGTTTTTTATAAAATTTGGTTGATATGTGTAGTGCTAAATTACCAGCTTCCACCGGCTCCACCACCACCAAATCCACCACCGCCGAAGCCGCCTCCAAATCCGCCGCCTCCGCCGAAACCACCGCCAGAGCTACCTCCAAATCCGCCGCCGCCAAAGCTGCCACGACCAAGAGAACTTAAAATAATGGCATCCATAAGGGTGCTACGACCACGACGACCACCGCCCCTGCCGCCACCGCGACTTTTACCAATAAGTGAAATGATTATAATGATAAAAACGACAATAAAAATAGCAATAGGCTTGGCAGAATTTCCTGAACCTCCACGTGGTTGGGGTACGCCTTTAAAAGTACCGGCCAAAACCTCAAAAACTGCTGTAGTGCCATTATCTAAACCAGTATAGTAATCACCCTTTTTAAATTCAGGTAAAATAATATTATTGATGATTTGATAAGTATAGGCGTCGGTCATGT
This sequence comes from Zunongwangia sp. L-65, assembly GCF_056859415.1. Taxonomy (NCBI): domain Bacteria; kingdom Pseudomonadati; phylum Bacteroidota; class Flavobacteriia; order Flavobacteriales; family Flavobacteriaceae; genus Zunongwangia; species Zunongwangia sp. L-65. The sequence continues at coordinate 65,876 of NZ_JBSXOK010000050.1, read as the reverse complement.
AAGGCTCTAAACCATAACCAGTTTGTATCTGGATTTTACGTTCCTTTTCGGCAACAAGTATGAAAAGACCATTGTCCTTTCCGTCCATTCCTATGCCCCATTCTTCAGCCCAGTGCGTTGCATAGGTTCCTGCATACTCTCCCTGTAACGATTTAATTGTAGCAATTACAATTTGGGTAGAGGTGGTATCGGCGTAATTAATTAGCTTTTGGGTAAGGCGTTGTTCTTCCGAAGAAGTTAAAAGATTCGCTCCGTCGTAAACTGCTGTTTCTTTACTTGGTTTTGGCGGAATATCCCTTTGGGCATATCCCACAAAACTAATAAGTAATAATAATAGACTTAAGCCGCTAATCTTTTTGTTGAATTGTAGCATTTATCCTTTTGAAATTTGATCTGAAAGTTCGTTCTCGTCGTCTTCCTGCCAGGGAAAATGTCTTTTTAACTGCTCACCGGCCATTAAAATTCCGTCGACAAGTCCCTGTTTAAAGTTTCCTTTTTTAAAATGATTTAGAATAACATCCTTTGTGCTTTCCCAGAAATCATCTTCTACTTTATCGTTGATGCCTTTATCGCCATAAATTACAAAGTTGCGATCTTCCATAGCCACATAAATTAAGACACCGTTTTCTTCTTTGGTGTTATCCATTTTTAATTGATGGAAAACCTCCATGGCACGTTCAAAAATATCCTGTGATCCTGAAGATTTTTCAAGATGAACGCGAATTTCTCCAGAGGTGCTTTTTTCAGCAGTTCTTATGGCTTCTACGATTTCATTTTCATCCTTAGTCTTTAAAGAAAAGTCTTTACGGCTCATATTGGTTATTTTGAAAGTGGCTTATTTAAAATCGAATTCTACATCAGGAGCCTGTTCTGCACCGGCATCGGCTTGATATCTCTCCATGCGCTCAAAGCCAAACATCCCTGCAAAAATATTGTTTGGAAATTTTCGAATATAAGTGTTAAAATCAGTTACTGCTGCGTTATAACGATCTCTGGCAACATTAATTCTATTTTCGGTTCCTTCAATTTGGGACTGTAATTGTAAGAAATTTTGATTTGCCTTGATATCTGGATAACGCTCAACACTTACCAGTAATTTGGATAAAGCTGAAGATAATCCTGTTTGTGCCTGTTGAAATTGTTGAATTTGAGAGGCACTTAAATTAGAAGCATCAACATTTACGGAAGTCGCTTTGGCACGAGCCTCAATCACATCTGTCAAAGTTCCACGCTCAAAATCGGCTGCACCCTGAACCGTTTGTACCAGGTTGCCAATAAGATCATTTCTTCGTTGATAGGAACTTTCTACATTAGACCATGCTTCTTTTGCATTTTCTTCTAATTCTACTCCGGTATTGTTTACTCCGGCAGTCATGCTATAAACTATTATTCCTAGGACTACGATTACTATAACTGGGATTAACCACTTTTTCATTCTATAATTGATTTTTGATGTTGATTAGGCTTGTTTTTATTTTCTCTAATTTACGAACAATATCAAAATTGCTCAGTGTTTTTTGCTTTTCTTCTTTAAGATGGGTCTTAGCACCCTCCAGGGTAAAACCACGTTCTTTCACCAGATGATAAATAAGCTCTAAATTTTTAATATCTTCTGGGGTGAATTTACGGTTTCCTTTGGCGTTTTTCTTCGGTTTGATTACATCAAATTCTTTCTCCCAAAATCTAATTAAAGAAGTGTTTACCTTGAAGGCTTTGGCGACTTCGCCAATGCTGTAGTATCTTTTTTCGGGCAGTTCAACTTGCATTAATCCAAAGATTGGTTTTCTTGTTGTGCTTTTTTAAGCACTTCGTCAAATTCTTCCGGAGAAAGATTTCCGTAATAAAAATTAATAGGATTTATATGCTCATCGTCTTTAAAGATTTCATAGTGTAAATGGGGGGCTTCAGATCTGCCTGTGCTTCCTACAAAACCAATAATATCACCGCGTTTTACTTTTTGTCCTTTTCTTACGTTGTACTTATATAAATGGGCATAAAGACTTACATAGCCGTAACCATGGTCTATGCGTATGTGATTTCCATAACCAGTACTGTGATTATCAGCTCTGGTGACCTGCCCGTCACCGCTGGCATATACCGGGGTACCTCTGGGTGCGGTAAAGTCCATTCCAAAATGGAATTTTCGAACTTTTGTAAAGGGATCGGTTCTCCAACCATAACCCGAGGCAATACGTGTAAGGTCTTCGTTTTTTACAGGCTGAATGGCCGGAATGGCCGCTAAAAGATCTTCTTTTTCTTTAGCTAGTTCGGCAATTTCATCTAAAGATTTGGACTGTACCACCAATTGTTTGGTAAGAATATCCATTCTTTTACTGGTTTCAATAATCAATTTAGAATTGTCAAAACCTTCCAGGTCTTTATAGCGGTTTATCCCACCAAATCCGGCTTTGCGTGTTTCTTCCGGGATGGGGTTGGCTTCAAAATATAAGCGGTAAATATTGTTATCGCGATCTTCGATATTTCCCAGTACATTCTGTATCTGGTTCATTTTTTTATTGAGCAGGCCATATTGCAATTGCATATTTTGCAGTTCTCGTTTAAGAGCCTTTTCTTTGGGGGTTTCGATCTGTGGAATGTTAAGATAAACAACCAGTAAAAGGAAACCGGCAAGAAAACTTCCGAAGATGCTAAACAATACAATACCAAATCTTCGACCTTTTTTTCGTTCGATTTTTTTGTAAGAAAGCGTCTCGCTATCGTAATAATATTTAACCTTCGACATGAGTTAAATTTATGCTATTTTTGTTCCCGTAATTGCACAAAAAGCGTGCAAGTTTATACGGTAACGAACAAAGATAGCAATTGTTTTATAGCCTGCATAATTTAATAATATTTACAAGAAAATATAGTACATGAAATCTCAGGAAATTCGTAAAAGTTTTTTAGAATTTTTTCAAGGAAAATCACACAGCATTGTACCATCGGCGCCAATGGTTCTTAAGGACGATCCAAGCCTGATGTTTACTAATGCAGGAATGGTGCAGTTTAAAGAGTTTTTTCTGGGGAATTCTGTACCCAAAAATACCAGGGTAACCGATTCTCAAAAATGTCTTCGCGTTAGTGGAAAACATAATGATTTAGAAGAAGTGGGGCACGACACCTATCATCATACGATGTTTGAGATGTTAGGAAACTGGAGTTTTGGTGACTATTTTAAAGAAGAGGCCATTAACTGGGCCTGGGAATTATTGACACACAAGTTTAAAATCAATAAGGATAGTCTTTATGTTTCGGTTTTTGAAGGGAGCGAGGAAGATGGCGTAGGTTTAGATACCGAAGCTTTAGAAATTTGGAAAAAGATTGTTCCTGAAGATCGAATTATCTACGGAAATAAAAAAGATAACTTTTGGGAAATGGGTGATCAGGGACCCTGTGGGCCTTGTTCAGAAATTCATGTAGACATCCGTTCTCCCGAAGAAAAAGCGGAAAAGCCTGGAAAAGAACTGGTCAATGCAGATCATCCTCAGGTAGTAGAGATCTGGAATCTGGTTTTTATGCAATTTAACCGTAAAGCAGATGGCTCCTTAGAAGAATTACCGGCCAAGCATATTGATACCGGAATGGGGTTTGAACGTTTATGTATGGTAATGCAGGGTAAACAATCCAATTATGATACCGATGTTTTTACACCGCTTATTGCTGAAATTGAAAAAATTACCAACTCATCTTATGGTACCTCTGAAGAAACCAATATTGCCATTCGGGTAATTGCAGATCATGTTCGGGCAGTTGCCTTTAGTATTGCAGATGGGCAATTACCAAGTAATACGGGTGCGGGTTACGTAATTCGTAGAATTTTACGTCGCGCTATACGATATGGTTTTACTTTTTTAAATACCAAAGAGCCTTTTATCTATAAATTAGTAGATTGTACGAAGTCTCAAATGGGAGAAGCTTTTCCAGAGTTGGTAAAACAACAGCAGCTTATCGAAAATGTAATTAAAGAAGAAGAGCTTTCGTTTCTTCGAACTTTAGAGCAGGGATTGGTGATGTTAGAAAATATAGTGACCCAATCTAAAGATAAAGAGATTTCTGGCGTAAAAGCATTTGAACTATATGATACTTTTGGTTTTCCTATCGATCTAACTGCGCTTATTTTAAAAGAAAAAGGCTATAGCCTAAATATTGCTGAATTTGAAGCTGAACTTAAAAAGCAAAAAGAACGTTCCAGGGCAGCTACACAGGTAAGCTCTGGTGATTGGGAAGAAATTAATGAGGTTGATGAAGATGCTTTTGTAGGTTACGATCAATTAGAAACCCAGGTTAAAATTGCTAAATACCGTAAGGTAAAAACAAAAAAACAAGGAACACTTTATCAGATCGTTTTTACTAAAACTCCTTTTTATCCGGAAGGTGGCGGACAGGTAGGTGATAAGGGGTATTTAACATCTGGAGAAGAGAAAATTAGTATTATCGATACTAAAAAGGAAAGCAACCAGATTATCCATTTTGCAAAGAAATTACCACAAAATATTTCTGGCAGCTTTACTGCGGTGGTAGACGCTTCAGCACGAACAAAAACAGCGGCTAATCATACGGCTACGCATTTGTTGCATCAGGCATTACGGCATATTTTAGGAACGCATGTAGAGCAAAAGGGTTCTATGGTGCAGCCTAATTATATGCGATTCGATTTTAGTCATTTTAGTAAGCTTTCTTCTGAAGAAATAGAAAAAGTAGAGCAGTTTGTAAATGACAGGATTCAGGAAGGTTTACAATTAGAAGAACAACGAAATATTGCCTATCAGCATGCTTTAGATCAGGGTGCTATTGCACTTTTTGGTGAAAAGTATGGGGATAGCGTGCGTGCCATCCGTTTTGGGGAATCCATGGAACTTTGTGGGGGTACACATGTTAAAAACACTGCCGATATCTGGTATTTTAAAATTACCGGGGAAAGTGCAGTTGCTTCAGGGATTCGCAGAATCGAAGCGATTACCGGTGATGCGGTAAAAGAATATTTTACGAAGCAAACCGAACTTTTAGAAGAAGTGCAAGGTTTGTTGAAAAATGCCAAAGATCCGGTAAAAGCAATTTCAGGATTACAGGACGAAAATGCTGATCTAAAAAAGCAGGTAGAAGCTTTATTAAAAGACAAAACCAAAAACCTGAAATCTGAGATCAAAAATGAAATTCAGGAAATTAACGGAATTCAGTTTTTAGCAAAAAAGGTAGATTTAGACGCTGGCGGAATCAAAGATTTGGCTTTTCAATTAGGAGGCGAAATCGATGATTTATTCCTTCTTTTTGGAACCGAACAAAAAGGAAAAGCTTTACTTTCCTGCTATATCTCTAAAGAACTGGTAGAAACTAAGGATTTAAATGCAGGTACCATAGTTCGTGAGCTGGGTAAATATATCCAGGGAGGTGGCGGTGGCCAGCCATTCTTCGCGACTGCAGGGGGTAAAAATCCGGCAGGAATCCCAGAGGCTTTAAAGGAAGCTAAAAAATATATCGAATAAATATTTATTAGAGAAGGTTATAAATTTAGTATCTTTCTATTATGAAAATGTGGGTGTATGGAAGAAATAGTTCTATGCGCCTTTTTATTTCTTCGCTATGGATTTTAGAACAATCGTCCCGGTTAGCAATCAATCCCCAAAAATCAACTACGATGCTAATATCGCACTTTTTGGGTCGTGCTTTGTGGAAAATATAGGGGATAAACTGCAGTATTTTAAGTTTAATGCGTTGCAAAATCCCTTTGGGATTATCTTTCACCCTGTTGCCCTACGAAATCTCTTTCAGAGAATTGATGAAAATTATATATATTCCGAGCGGGATGTTTTTCAATTAAACGACTTGTATTCGTGTTTTGATGTCCATTCGCAAATGAATCATCCAGATCGAGCATTAATGATTAGTAGGTTAAATAATTCCTTAGAGACAACGCGTTCATTTTTGCAGGAAAGTTCTCATGTAATCATCACATTGGGAACGGCATGGGGATATATTTTAAATCAGGATGAGCGTTTGGTAGCGAATTGCCATAAAGTCGTGCAATCTAATTTTACTAAAAAGATTTTTTCTTCAGAAGAGATTAAGAAAAGTCTTGCTGAAATATGCAATATCATCTGGAAGCTTAATAAGGACGTTAAAATTATCTTTACGGTTTCGCCGGTACGACATTTAAAAGACGGTTTTGTAGAAAATCAGTTAAGTAAGGCAAATCTTATCACGGCTTTACACGAATACCGAAAAGAATTAAAGTTGAAATTCGATAAAAAAACAAAATATTTTCCCAGCTATGAAATTGTAATGGACGAGCTTAGAGATTATCGGTTTTATGATAAGGATATGATTCATCTTTCAGAAATTGGCATAGATTATATTTGGGGAAGGTTTAAAGAAAGTTGGATAGCGCCTGAAGTTTTCTCGATAATGAAAGAGGTGAATAGCATCCAGAAAGGATTAGAGCATCGACCATTTAATGAAGATAGCCCACAACACCGCGAATTTCTTGAGAAGTTAAGTCTTAGAATTGAAAAATTACAAGTGAAAATCCCTTCTGTAAAATTTTGAATTTATCATTTAAAAAGGCTTACTAATTGGTTACCATTAAAAAAGTATGATAATTATTTTGAATATTGTAAAATATTTGTAAATTCACAGTGTAAATTAATTCTAATTTATTGATTGAAGTATTCGCCTTATGAATACAATGATTAATTAAACTTTCTTTTCTAAAATTTGTTTGGGGTAGATTTTAGAAATTTTAATCTTATGGACGGGTGGGGCCGTCCATAAGTTTTTTATAACACTTTCCTATTTTTAAATCCTTATCTTTAAAAATCAACTTTTAATCCTTATAACATGAAAAGGTTCCTGCTGGGTGCTGCTGTAGTTTTGTTAACTGTTTTTGGAGTGCGATATTGTGAAAATCGACAAAGTGAACGCGAACAATTAGCACAAAATTCTCAGCTTATCCAGGAACAGATCAAAAATGTGGGGAAGTTGGTAGTTACTGAAGGTAATTTTTCTCAGGTTTGGTCGTATAAAGATTCTAAAAAGTTTTATCTGGATGTTTTTTCAGCAAGAAAAAAAGCGCTTATCGTCGTGAATGCGAAAGTGACGGTAAGTTATGATCTTAGTAAGTTAGAGACTGAAATCGACAAGGAAAATAAGCGGGTTATCATTAAAAGTATTCCAAAGGAAGAACTTAATATTTATCCCGACATTCAATATTACGATGTTACACAAGATTACCTTAATCAATTTGAAGCGTCAGATTATAATACCATAAAAAAGAAAGTTACGGCTTCTATAAAGAAAAAAGTAGAAGCATCCAGTATTAAATCGAATGCACAAAACCGCTTAATTAGTGAGCTTTCCAAAATCTATATTCTTACCAATAGCATGGGATGGACATTGGAATATAATGACATGCCGGTAAACTCTCAAAATGATTTTAGCGATATTAAGCTTTAATCTTTCTTGAGGATTTTTATTCTCTATACCTATCCGGATACATCTAATTTGCGAAAAGCTTTCTTTTTAAAAGCTTGTGAGACGGACTTCAGGGTTTTGATGTTTCGGTGATTCTTTTCGTTTCTGCCATTAAAATTCCGTCTTCGATGAGATGAGCAATTTTGGGCCTTTTCTGCTGAAGTTTTTCTAAATATTCCTTATTGATTTTGGCCAATTTAGGATCATGTTCTAAAGCAAGCTCATAAATTTCAGTGGTTAACAGCCAATCTTCCTGATGATCTTTTCTCAGAATATCAAAGACCGCCTGAATACTATATTTGGTATTTTTACCTTCCCTAAAATTGCGAACTGCTTCATATAAATCTTCTAATTCTTTTCTTTTTTTAGTTTTTTGGGTTTTGATGGTTTTCGAACTTGTTTTATGCGTAACCAAATTAAAAGAATGATGATCTGCCGGCCCGGCAAAAGCCGAAACGATCTCTTTACCTACCGCCATATCGTAACGTCCCCATTCCGGTTGAAATAACACCTGATCGAAATATTTAACGCTACAGTTTTTAAAGCTTATAAGAATAATTTTTCCTTGCGGATTGCGCGTGCCGGTAATAATTTCTCCATTTATAATGATACCGCCTTCAAATTCTAGTTCAGTATATTCACCCTCATAGATGTTATATGCTTTTAAGTCACGCGGACTCATATCTTCGATTGCTAGATTGATGCCTTTTAATTTTCCTATAGGAGATCCAAAACCTGTAGCATGAGATTTTGTTCCGTGGCCTACAAGTTCTTTTTCGCGATAGGCTAGGGCTGTTTTTCCTTTCGTTTGAATATAGATAGGTTTTCCCTCTAATTCGATCACGTTTTCAAAATTCCCGGAAACCTGTAAACCGGTACTAAATTCTATGGTGCCTAATCCTTTAGAATCGATAAGTTTTTTGACTCCGCTTAAGCCGCCTTTTCTAAGTGCCATTTTATTAGCGAATTCCTCTAAAACCAAACTTAAGTATGCAAAATCTGGTGTTACGTAAAGCTGAGGTTGTGGCTTTGTGATATCAAACTCCTGGTGCATGGCCTCAATGGAATACGGTATTTTTTTTACCTTCTCGGTTAAGCAGGATTTACTTTCTCCAATCGAGGATAATAATCCTGCACCATAGATCTTAGGATCTTCAGGAGTGCCTATTAAACCATATTCTACCGTCCACCAGTGTAAATTTCTTATCAAAGACATTTCACTGGGCGTTACTTCTTTTTGCTGAAGTTCGTCTACAAGTTTTTCAACTTTAGCAATTTCTTCAGGCGGAGTATCTTCAGCTTCTTTTAAAATAGAGAGTTTTCGAATTGCTTCATATACCTCATAATCATGAGCGCTCGAGATCGCCTTACAGCCAATTTCTCCAAAGCGTCTTAAATATTCAGCATACTCTGGATTAGCAATTATTGGGGCATGGCCGGCACCTTCGTGAATAATATCGGGAGCAGGAGTGTATTCAATATGTTCCAGTTGCCTGATATCGCTGGCGATGACCAAAACATTGTAGGCTTGAAATTCCATAAAAGCAGCCGGCGGAATAAAACCATCTACCGCAACTGCCGCCCAGCCAATTTCTTTTAAGATTCGGTTCATCCCATACATATTTGGGATATGATCTATAGAAATCCCTGTTAATTGGAGTCCGTCCAAATATGATTTATGAGCAACTCTGCTTAGGTATTCCACATTTATGCGCATTACATAGCGCCACACTGCCTGATTAATTGGAGTGTAGTCTTCATAATTTTGCGGCTTAATGTATTGCTGAAGATGTACAGGTAACCGCTCTAGTATTTCGTTAGACTCGATTGAATTAAGCATAATTATGTGGCTTATTTGAGTAATGAATATACGAAATTTTTAAATATTTAGAGTTATTAAAGAAAATATGTCAATAAAAAAGCCTTTCGGATGAAAGGCTAAACATGAATTTATCTTGGATTATTAAAAATCCAGTGATTTTATTTTTCAGATCCCGGAGGATATTTTTCTAAAATTTTAGAAACGATATCATTAATTCTTTCCTGTTTTTTGCTCACTCTTTCAGCAAGGGCAGCAGTTCCCATTCCCTGCCATACCAATTCTTTAGTATTGGCATCTATAAGATCGATATATAAGGTACCATCACTAGTCCTGTTTACCGTATTAAATCCTGAATTCCAATACCAGGGAGACCATCCCCATCCATAACCCCATCCCGGATTATGTTGGTAAATATTAATGTTTTCGTGGGTTTTGGTGAAGATACTTACTAAAAGATCGGGACTTTGGGATTTCTCAAATCCTTTTTCAGACATAGTACCTTCAATAGCACGCATAATTCTTTTTTTATCAAGATCTGAAATTTCAGCTTTATCAATTCCTGGTTTAAAGAATGCAAAAGAGTGGTACGAATTAAAATCAGCTTCACGATCGTAATCCGAAGCTACTCTTACGGTGTTACATGATGTGACAAACATCACCAGTAACATCAACACAGGAGTAAATTTTAGAACTTTCATAGGTGTTATATTTTATGATTAATAAAGATATCAAAAAAGGGAATCATCCACCATATTTGGGAGTGTAACTTTTAGCTTTGGTTCTATTTGCATGGCTCGATTAGCAGCGAAAACTGCTCCTTTATTCCTTGCCCATGATCTTCTGGCTATTCCGTTATTTACATCCCAAAAAAGCATCGATTCTAATCGCTTCTCAGACTGTTTGTTACCTTCAAGAATCATGCCGAATCCTCCATTTATAACTTCTCCCCAGCCTACGCCGCCGCCATTATGAATGCTTACCCAGGTAGCACCTCTAAAGCTATCGCCAATAACATTTTGTATCGCCATATCTGCGGTAAAACGAGAGCCGTCATAAATGTTAGAGGTTTCGCGATAAGGAGAATCGGTTCCCGAAACATCATGATGATCACGTCCTAAAATTACCGGGCCAATGTCATTGTTTTCAATTGCTTTATTAAAAGCTTTTGCAATTTCAATACGACCTATAGCATCGGCATAAAGAATCCTGGCTTTAGATCCTACCACCAGTTTATTTTGTTGTGCGCCTTTTATCCAGCGAATATTGTCTTCTAGCTGCTGTTGGATTTCAGCTGGTGACTCCTGTTTTAGTCGTTCTAAAACTTCAGTAGCAATCTTATCGGTTTTAGCCAGGTCTTCCTCTTTACCACTGGCACAAACCCATCTAAAGGGACCAAAACCATAATCAAAGCACATGGGGCCCATAATATCCTGAACATAGCTAGGATATCTAAAATCACCATTTTTGGCTAATATATCAGCCCCGGCACGAGAGGCCTCTAGTAAAAATGCATTGCCATAATCAAAAAAATAAGTGCCTTTTGCAGTATGTTTATTAATCGCAGTAGTTTGTCGTCGTAAACTTTCCTGAACTTCAGTTTTAAACTGTTCGGGATTATTGGCCATCATTTCTTTAGCTTCTTCAAAAGAAAGTGTTACGGGGTAATAGCCGCCGGCCCAGGGATTGTGTAAAGACGTCTGGTCACTGCCCAAATCGATATAAATATCGTTTTCAGCAAAATATTCCCAGATTTCTACAATATTACCGTGGTAAGCAATCGAGACTACTTCTTTATCCTTCTTTGCTTTCGAAACTCGTTCGGCGAGCAGGCGAATATCCGTAATTACTTCATCTACCCAAGCCTGACTATGCCTGGTTTTAATCGCTTTTTCATTTACTTCTGCGCAAATAGTAACACAACCGGCAATGTTGCCTGCTTTGGGTTGTGCGCCGCTCATACCGCCAAGTCCAGAGGTTACAAAAAGCTTCCCAGAGAGATCTTCGTTCTTTTTGGCAATCTTTCTTCCGGCGTTTAAAACAGTGATTGTGGTGCCGTGAACAATTCCCTGCGGACCAATATACATATAGCTTCCTGCCGTCATTTGTCCGTATTGCGTTACGCCAAGTGCATTGAACTTCTCCCAATCGTCGGGTTGCGAATAATTAGGAATCATCATTCCGTTGGTGACAACCACTCGTGGAGCATTTTCATTACTTGGAAATAAACCCATAGGGTGTCCAGAGTACATCGCCAGCGTTTGATCATCTTCCATAATAGCCAGGTATTGCATGGTTAAAAGATACTGTGCCCAGTTCTGAAAGACCGCACCGTTCCCGCCATATGTGATTAATTCGTCTGGATGCTGTGCGACGTTATGATCCAGGTTGTTTTGGATCATTAGCATGATCGCTTTAGCCTGAGTGCTCTTGCCGGGATATTCATCAATGGCGCGGGCATACATTTTATAATCAGGTTTAAAACGATACATATAAATGCGACCAAAATCTTCTAGTTCCTGCCTGAATTCTGGCAGTAAGGTTTTATGATGCTCTGGTTTAAAATAACGAAGTGCATTTTGTAATGCCAGCTTTTTCTCTTCAGGATTTAAAATTGCTTTACGTTTAGGGGCGTGGTTAATTTCAGGATCCAGTGGTGTAGGTTCTGGAAGTTCATTGGGAATTCCCTGTAATAGCTGTTCCTTAAACGTCATTTTTGTGCGGTTTATGATTCTTATAATTTTTTATTGGGTATTCGTTTTTTTATCGTAACCATAGGGACAATGTCGGCAACCACTCTCGCAACAATAGCCGCGCTTAAGATGATATTGCTCGGTGAAACATCGATAACCTTCTGGCGTTAAATAATAATCGCCTTCTTCAAGCGGTATTCTTTTTCGTGGAAAACTCATAAAAACAAAATTACAATTCTTATATTGAAGATTATGATTTTGGTTAACAAACATCTCCTCGGTAAAAACTTTATTGCCGTAACTATCTGGCCGGTAATCTTTGTGAAAAATGCTGATTACAAACAGGATGAGATATTAGTGAACCACGAAAAGATTCATTTGCGGCAACAATTAGAGCTTTTAGTTGTTTTCTTTTATGTTTTGTATGCTGCGGAATTTATTTTTCGATGGATAAAATATAAAAATGCAATGGCGGCCTATCGAAATATAAGTTTTGAAGTTGAAGCCTACAGTAATGAAAAAGATGAAGACTATTTAAAGTCAAGAAAGGCCTTTAGCTTTCTAAAATATTATCGTTAATTTCTTTGTAGCGATTTTAGCCTTTCTCATCTTTGCAGTATGAACGCTGCGGAAAACATCAATTTGATATTCCATAAAAATGAGCCTGTTTTTTCACGAAACGACTTTATCAAAAAGTTTGAAAAACAAAATATTGAAGTCTGGTTGAAGCGAGAAGATTTGCTGCATCCTGAAGTTTCCGGGAATAAATTTAGAAAGCTTAAATATAACGTACTGGAAGCAAAAAAACTTCAAAAATCACAAATTCTGACATTTGGAGGGGCGTTTTCTAATCATATTTCGGCTACTGCAGCAGCCGGAAAGTTATATGATATTCCAACAATTGGTGTTATTAGGGGCGAAGAACTTGGGATAGACCTTCAACAAACACTACAGTCAAATCCTACTTTAAAATTTTCTTCAGATAGCGGAATGAAGTTTCATTTTGTGTCGCGAGAAAATTACCGTAGAAAAAATGATCCTAAATTTATTGAATCTCTGCATGCTGAATTTGGTGATTTTTATCTGGTTCCTGAAGGCGGAACGAACCAGCTTGCCATAGCAGGATGTGAAGAGATTTTAAGTGAAGAAGATAAAGAATTCGATATTATTTGCGTTTCGGCAGGTACTGGAGGAACGGCTTCGGGTTTAATAAATGCTTCAGGACAAAATCAAAGTGTTTTGGTATTTTCAGCTTTAAAAGGAGATTTTTTAAAAGATGAAATTGGTCATTTCAGTAGTAAAAAGAACTGGACACTTGTTAGCGATGATCATTTTGGAGGTTATGCTAAAATAAATGAAGAGTTGATCAGTTTTATAAATGAATTTAAAGCGGAGTGTGGAATTCAGCTTGATCCCATCTACACGGGCAAAATGATGTTTGGAATTTTTGAGATGATCAAAAAAAAACGAATTCCTGAAAAATCCCGTATTTTAGCGGTGCATACAGGCGGTTTGCAAGGAATAGCTGGGATGAACCGCCGATTGGAGAAAAAGAAAATGAGTTTAATAATTGAGTAATATGAGGTTAAAGCCTTATTTAATATTGATCGTTTTTGCACTTTTTATGGCTTCCTGTGGAAGTAAAAAAAAGGTAACCACACGTAAAAGCCGAAAAGATAGAAACGAAGCGGTGATCAATAACCGCAATCAGGCAAATAGAAATAGTGAAACTCCGGCTGAAGTGGTAGACGCTGAAACGATGCCAGTTAGAACCTATGATTTTACAGTAGAAAATTATATTGCAGATTATGCACCAGTTGCTCAACACGAAATGAGATTATACAGAGTGCCGGCAAGTATCACTTTAGCACAGGGGATTTTGGAATCGGGTTCTGGAAAAGGAAGGTTAGCACAGCAGGCTAATAATCATTTTGGAATTAAGTGTCACGACTGGCAGGGAGAAAAAATCTATCATGATGACGATCGTAATCAGGAATGTTTTAGAAAATATAAACATCCAAAATATTCTTTTAGGGATCACTCCTTGTTTTTAGCTGAACGTCGGCGTTATGCCGGACTTTTTGATTTGGATCAAGATGATTACAAAGGATGGGCTAAAGGATTACGCCAGGCCGGTTATGCTACAGATCGCCGATATCCACAAAAATTGATAGAGCTTATTGAACGTTACGAACTGTATCGCTACGATGCCGATGTTTTAGAGCGTCCTTCACCAAGTTATACCACTACTTTTGAAGCTAAAGGCGATAGTTACATCGTAAAGAAAGGAGATACGTTGTATTCTATTTCAAAACGCTATAATACATCTGTTGAAGAAATTAAGCGATTAAATAATTTAAACGGGACCAATATTGATATTGGTCAAACCTTATTAGTAAAAGAAAGACGATAAAAATATGAGATATGATTTATCAAAGAAGTAGTGCCTTATTTGCTGAAGCTAAAAAAGTGATTCCCGGAGGTGTAAACTCACCGGTAAGAGCTTTTAAAGCCGTAGGCGGAGATCCTGTTTTTATTGAAAGAGCAGAAGGAGCTTATATTTATGATGAAGATGGAAATAAACTCATCGATTATATTAATTCCTGGGGGCCAATGATTCTTGGTCATGCCCATAAGCCGGTAGTGGATGCGGTAATCGACAGAGCCCAAAAAGGAACCTCTTTTGGAACTCCAACAGAAATTGAAACCAAAATTGCCGAGTTAGCCGTGAAGATGGTGCCAAATATCGATAAGATTAGAATGGTAAACTCAGGAACCGAAGCATGTATGAGTGCGGTACGATTGGCCAGAGGATTTACGGGAAAGGAAAAGATCATCAAGTTTGCGGGATGTTATCATGGGCATAGCGACTCGTTTTTAATTCAGGCGGGGAGTGGAGCTATGACTTTTGGAACACCAAATAGCCCGGGAGTGACCCAGGGAACTGCCAAGGATACCTTGCTTGCGGCCTATAATGATCTTAATGGGGTAAAACAGATCGTAGATCAAAATAAGGATGAAATAGCCTGTATTATCGTAGAACCTGTGCCAGGAAATATGGGATGTATTCCTCCGGCATCAGGATTTTTGGAAGGCCTGCGACAATTATGTGATGAAACCGGGATATTACTGATTTTTGATGAGGTAATGAGTGGGTTTAGATTGGCCGCTGGAGGCGTACAGGAGCGATTAGGAATCCATGCCGATATTGTATGTTTTGGAAAGGTTATCGGTGGTGGTTTACCGGTGGGGGCTTTTGCTGCCAGAAATGAAATTATGGATTACCTGGCGCCGGTTGGACCGGTATATCAGGCCGGAACCTTAAGCGGAAATCCTTTAGCAATGGCTGCCGGATTAGCAATGTTAATCGAGTTGTCTGAGAATCCTGAAATATTTAATAGTATTGATAAAAAAACCGAATATCTTCATGAAGGAATGGAGAAAGTCTTGAAGGCAAATGGTGTAAAGCATACGATAAACCGAGTTGGTTCAATGATCTCCGTGCATTTTTCTGAAGATCCGGTAACTGATTTTGCTTCTTCTGCGGAAGCTGCCAGAAGTGGAAAGTTCAACACATTTTTTCACAGAATGCTAGAAAACGGAATTTATATCGCACCGAGCGCATTTGAAACCTGGTTTATTAGTGATGCCTTAAGTTACGAAGATCTGGATAAAACTATCGCGGTGGTTGAAAAAATCACCAAAGATTTCGATTGACATCTATTTTATATAAACCCAACCGGTATTTTGATTTTCAGAATGCCGGTTTTTGGGTATTTGTTTTTAAATAGTGGTAATAAGGTTTCTAGATTTCATATTCAAATAGCGATTAAGAATTTTGAAATAACTTTCAACCCTTTCGTCATTTCGACTGAAGCGTAGCGAAATGGAGAAATCTCGATACGACCTAAATAGATTTCTCGACTCGCCCCTCGCTCGAAATGGCGGAAATTGATTAGCGCAAAAGTTTTAAATAAATCGACTACATCATCCCCAGCAATTCCTCGACATAGTCCCGGGAATTGGATAATCTTGGAATTTTGTGCTGGCCACCAAGTTTTCCGTTCTTTTTTAACCAATCATGAAATAATTTCTCTCTGGCAATATGAATTTTAGGAGCGTTAAGTGTCATATTCAAATAACGTTTTGCTTCATAATCGCTGTTTACCTGTTGTAAGGCTAAATCTAGATCGGCGTTAAATTCTTCCATCGATTTTGGCGGATGCTTAAATTCAATAATCCATTCGTGTGCTCCTTTTTCTTTACCTTCCATAAAAACAGGCGCAGCGGTATAATCTACAATTTCGCAATTGTTGGTTAGTGATGCTTTTTTAAGTGCCGCTTCAGCATTTTCAACGATTAATTCTTCCCCAAATACATTGATATGGTGTTTGGTCCTTCCTGAAACTTTAATGCGGTACGGACTGATAGAAGTAAATCTTACGGTATCGCCCACTTTATAACGCCATAAGCCTGCATTGGTGGTAATAACGATGGCGTAATTTTTACCAATTTCAACTTCAGATAAAGGAATCAGTTTTTCGGCTTCACTTCCGTAGCTATCCATCGGTATAAATTCATAAAAAATCCCGTAGTCCAGCATCAAGAGCATTTCCTTATGGTCGTTTAGATCCTGGCAGGCAAAAAAACCTTCCGAAGCATTATAAATTTCATAATATCTAAAATCCTCATTGGGCAGTATTTTTTGATATTGTACCGCATAAGGATCAAAACTTACCCCGCCATGAAAATATACTTCGATATTTCTCCAAATTTCAAAAATACTTTCTTTACCGGTATGTTCTAATACATTATTTAATAAGACCAACATCCAGGAAGGTACTCCGGCAAGGCTGGTGACATTTTCCTGTATGGTTTCTCTAACAATAGCTCCCATCTTGGTTTCCCAATCGTGCATTAAGGATACCTCGTTACTGGGAGTACTGCTAAATTCAGCCCAAAAAGGCATATTATCGATTAGGATGGCAGACAGATCGCCAAAGCTGGTGCCATTTTCTTTGTAAATTTCCTTACTTCCTCCAAGACGAAGACTCTTTCCTGTAAATAATTGTGAGCCCGGATTATTGTTTAAGTATATGCAAAGTAAGTCTTTACCAGCAGCATAATGGCAATCTTCCAGCGAATCTTCACTCACAGGGATAAACTTACTTTTGGCATTGGTGGTTCCACTAGACTTTGCAAACCATTTTATAGGGGTGGGCCAAAAGATATTGGTTTCACCCTGCCGACTTCTTTCGATAGCCTCGTAATAATTCTCATAGCAATGAACGGGTACGCGAGTGGCAAAATCCCGATAATTTTTTATTTCAGAAAAGTTATATTTTCTGCCAATTTCAGTATTTCTGGCTTTATTAATAAGTCCTTTTAATAATTCTTCCTGTACCTCGTTAGGATATTTTATGAATAATTCCATCTGATGGATACGCTTCTTTAAGAACCAGGAAGCAATGGAATTTACTAATGGAATTGGCATTTATTTATTATATATTTATCAACTCTTGGCAGAGCTTTTTGGTTGGTTGGTTAAAAATAATCGAAACTTTGAAGCCTGCAAAAAGGCATCAGTTAAAAATATACGAAAAAGCTATGAGATACGAAGGAGTACTTACCAAAATGAAAACCGAACTGCTTGATCAGGTTGAGTATTATCTTGATTTTGAAAACGATTTTTTAAATCTTAATCAGCTTTTAGATAAAACGATCAGTCTTAATTTTTTGCGTTTTCAATGTTTAAATTGTGGACAGCAAAAGAAGATTTTTCGTCAGGGCTATTGTTATGATTGTTTTAGTTCGATTCCGCAGGCAGGGGATTGGATTATGAAACCCGAATTAAGTAAGGCACATTTAGATCAGGAAGATCGTGATCTGGAATTTGAGAAAAGTGTACAATTACAACCTCACATCGTATATTTAGCGAATTCTAGTAACGTGAAAGTAGGGGTGACGCGCAAAACGCAGGTACCTACCAGATGGATCGATCAGGGTGCACACGAAGCCATAGAGATTGCTGAACTGCCTAACCGCTATCTAGCGGGGATTACCGAGGTCGCTCTTAAAGATCATGTTTCTGATAAAACTAACTGGCGTAAAATGCTTACCAATGATATATTGGATTTGAATCTTGAAGAAGAGCGTGAAAAATTAAAAGGTTTTATTCCCGAAGAAGCAAAAGCTTACTATTTGGCGGACCGAAAAGAAACGGAAATTAAATTTCCAGTAAAGCAATTTCCTAAAAAAATAAAGACCTTGAATCTTACAAAATCACCGTTTTATCAAGGGAAATTAACAGGGGTAAAAGGGCAGTATTTGTTATTTGAAGATGGTACTGTTTTTAATGTTCGAGCGCATGAAGGTTTTGTAGTCGAAATTCAGGTGAGTTAATACTGAAACTATGAAAACAGAGAAAGAAAAAATGCTTGCTGGAGAGTTGTATTTTGCCGGAGATAAAGAGCTGACGAACGAGCGATTAGTAGCGCGGGAATTATTGAAGAACTACAATAATTGCCCAGAAGATCAGCCAGAAAATTTAAAGTCGGTTCTTAAGAAACTGATTCCTGAAGGCGGCAAAGGATTGTTCATCCAGCCCCCGTTTTATTGTGATTACGGTTATAATATTAAAACGGGCAAAGGAGTTTATTTTAATTTTAATTGTGTGATTTTAGATGGTATGGAAGTTAAAATTGGCTCCAGAAGTATGTTTGGTCCCAATGTGCAAATCTACACAGCCTCTCATCCACTGAATGCTAAAGAACGCGCTTCGATGCTTGAGTTTTCTAAAGCTATTGAAATTGGTGATGATGTATGGGTTGGAGGAAATGTTACGATTTGTCCAGGCGTAAAAATTGGCAGTCGTGCGGTAATTGGAGCGGGTAGCGTCGTGACCAAAAATATTCCGGAAGACGTTTTTGCTGCAGGGAATCCCTGTAAGGTTATTAAGAATATCGAGCAGTAACTCTTACTGTTTTTATTGGAAAAAATTTTTATGCTGAAATTATTGAATATTGGACTGTTCTTTTTTGCAAGTTCTGTGCTTTTTGGCCAGGAACTAAACCATTCAATAAAAAAGTATTCTGAAGATTCTAAATTGGAGGTTGTAAACCATTTAAGTGAAATAGATAAAGAAGAGCGGGTAGCTTTATATATAGAAGAGGAATTTGTAGGGGATCTGTCGATGTATCGTACACTAAATCCTAACGAAATCCGGAGCGTTGATATAAATAAGGAAGCTTTTAAGCTTCATAATGTTAACTTTGATGGTAAAATAATTATAAGTTATAAAGAGGATTATCAGCCTGAATATATCCTAATAAAAGATTTTATTTTAGAGCAAACAGATACCGAGAATCCCATTGTGGTTCAAATAGATGAAGAGGTATTAGATTTAGATTATGCTATTTGCAAACTTGATAAAGCCTATATTTTGAAATTGATTTTAGAAGAAATCCCGACGTCCAAAAAAGGTCAGAATATTGTTTTGGCAAAGTTTATCACTAAGAAACCAGCTAATATCACAAAGGCAAACACAATAAGGATCAAATAGAATGAAGAGTTTTAGAAAATTAAAAACTGCTAAAATTTTTACGGAAAGCTAATAGGTTTTTAAAAATCCAAAGATTTCTGAATTGGATTACAGCACTTTCAACTTTCAACTTCAACTTCAACTTTATACTTTGAACTTAGAAAGATAGAAACCTTTATTCTGGAACTTTACCGATGTGTTGCTCTACGAGTTCGATGTATTTTTCTTCGGCTTCTTGTCTACTTAGGTTTTTAACCTGTATCAGTGCATTCACTTTAAATGCGCTACGAAGGTCTCCACTTTCAGAAGGAGGAATGTAAAATCCATTTTGTTCAGTTGCTCTTTTATAATAGGAATAAAAATGCAGCAGGATATCTGGAGGGAATTTTTTGTCTGTTTTGCTGGCTATTTCGTAGGCTTTTAAAAAGCGCTCCCTGGTCTTTTCAGGCATAACTAAAAAATAAAATTAAACTTCAGCAATAACGGTTATTCCGCCTTTTACTTTTTCATTTAATGAAACTTTAACCGGAGTGCCAATGGGCAAGAATACGTCTACACGCGATCCAAATTTTATAAATCCGCTATCGCTTCCCTGTACCACTTCTTTACCCTCTTCGGCGTAATTTACAATACGCTTCGCTAAAGCTCCTGCTATTTGACGATAAAGTATAGGTCCTGTTACATCATTTTCTACCACAACTGTGGTTCTTTCATTTTCTTCACTCGATTTTGGATGCCAGGCAACTAAAAATTTTCCTGGATGATATTTGCTATATTTTACAATGCCGCCTATAGGATGTCTGGTTACATGCACATTCAGGGGAGACATAAAAATGCTTATCTGTAATTTTTTTTCCTGAAAATATTCTTTTTCCAAAACTTCTTCTATAGCTACTACCTTACCATCTACGGGGGCAACAACATGATCGTTATTAAGCGCGGTTTGCCTTGAGGGGTTTCTGAAAAATTGAACGATAAGAATAAAAAGGACAATGGAAGCCAAAAGGATGGCAAACTTTACCCAATACTGGTTAATTAACGAGTAAGATCCAATATTTATTACCAACAGTGAAACTGCGGTAATGGCCATGATTTTGTATCCTTCTTTATGAAACATAATTTAAAAGGTATAAGTAAGCATATATAAAAGGGGCAGCAAAAATAATACTATCAAGTCTATCAAACAAGCCTCCGTGTCCAGGCATCAGATTTCCGCTGTCTTTAACTCCTGCCTGTCGTTTAAATTTTGATTGGATAAGATCACCTAAAGTTCCAAAAATACTAATAAAAAAGGCCAAACCTATCCAGTCTTTATAGCTTAAAAAATCGGTATAAATCGAGATGAAATAACTCACGATAGCAGTGAAAATTATGCCGCCTATAAATCCTTCTATAGTTTTGTTTGGTGAAATTCTTTCAAATAATTTACGCTTACCAAAGTTTTTACCTATAATATAAGCAAAAGTATCGTTAGTCCAAATTAATCCGAAAATTCCTACAACGAGCTTTGGTTTAAATTCGCCCTCAATAGTTGGAATTAGAGTTAGAAAAATCACCGAAGAAATAAGGTAAAATATAATGATAATATATTTTTTCTTTTCAAAGACCGGGATTTTACGAATAACAAGCAGATCTTTTACAAGAAATAAATTTACAAATATGGTTACCGCCAGTAAAAGGAGTGTGGCATTTTGGTCAAATTTAAGAAAACTGAACAGATAAAAAAGTAAGGCCTGTACCACATATAATGCATAACTTTTAAGGTGTAAAAGCTTTTGCATTTCGATTAGGCAGATAAGCCCTAAAATGTAAAAAAGGCCTATGAAAATTAATTCTGAGGAAAGGATAGATGCTACTAGAATAGAAATATAAAGTAGCCCTGATACGGTTCTTATAATCGCTTCCCTCATAAAATATTAAAGATCTTCCAGAAGAAGTAAATATAAATTTTTACTACTGCTACCGTAGCTCATAAAATCACTTTCTTTCTGTGGTTCAAAGTTTTTAATCGTTGTAATGTTTGATGGAATACGCTGTTTATTCTTAAACTTTATACCTCGTAATCCTTCTCCAATGGTATCAATAAGTTGACTTGTAGAAGATAAAATTATAAAGTCTGATGGTAATTCTCTTAATTTTCTTTCTTTAATCTGGTTGCTAGAAATTAAAATAGACCCATCATTAGCTACCAGATATTCACAAGTAGATAGAAAAAATGGGGCTCCTGCTGAAGAATTAAAATCCAGATTGAAACTATCAAATTTACTTTTTAGATTTTCATCAAAGCAACAGCATTGTTTTTCGTACCAGTCATTTTCCAATAAAATATTATCAAATGCTTCCTGTACTTCTTCTTCATCTTCACAATACAAAAATTTCCCCCCATTGTTTTTAAAATTAAGCATAAAACGCTCGTCTGTAGGAAGTTTTACTTCAGGCATATACTTCCCACGATCAGCATTATCAGGTATATTTTCCTGATTTTTGTCTGATTTGGACTTGTTAGGGTTTAAGAATCTCCTAAATAGATTCATATAGTTTTGGGTGTGGTTCGAAATATCATTTTAACCAAAGGTAAAAAATCTTAATTTAACGATTACGTAAATTAAGATTTTTTAGCATTAGTCCAAATATTATTTGTCTAGAGAAGCATTACCTTTTAAATCTTCGCTTTCTGATCCTTTAGGTGTATTGCTTGGATTGGAAGTTGAAGGAGCTGATTCTTCGCTTTCCCTAACCTCGCTTAGGTGACTTTCTTTTTTAGCAAAAGGACGCTCACCAAAGATGTTTTGTAAATCGTCTTTAAAGATAACTTCTTTATCTAATAAGATTTCAGCCAGTTGTGTAAGCTTATCCTTATTTTCTGTAAGAAGAGCTATTGCTCTTTGATATTGACTTTCGATTAAATTTGAAATTTCTTTATCAATAAGCTCAGAAGTTTTCTCACTGTAAGGCTTAGTGAAGTTATATTCACTCTGTCCAGAAGAATCGTAATAGGTTAAGTTTCCTACTTTATCGTTAAGACCATAAATGGTAACCATAGCTTTTGCCTGTTTGGTTACTTTCTCAAGATCACTTAGCGCTCCTGTAGATATTTTATCGAAAATAACTTTTTCGGCAGCACGTCCTCCAAGAGCAGCACACATTTCATCCAGCATTTGTTCTGGTCTAACGATTAAACGCTCTTCCGGTAAATACCATGCAGCTCCTAAGGATTGTCCACGTGGTACGATTGTTACTTTTACCAGGGGTGCGGCATGCTCTAGCATCCAACTTACCGTAGCGTGTCCAGCTTCATGAAAAGCAATGGCTTTTTTCTCATCTGGAGTGATGATTTTATTTTTCTTTTCGAGACCTCCAACAATACGATCTACTGCATCTAAGAAATCCTGTTTGCCAACTGCCTTGTTTCCTTTTCTAGCGGCAATAAGTGCTGCTTCGTTACATACGTTGGCAATATCTGCTCCAGAGAATCCTGGAGTTTGTTTAGCAAGAAATTCAGTATCAAGTTCGTCAGCTACTTTTTTAAGTGGCTTTAAATGAACTTCAAAAATTTCCCGTCTTTCATTAAGATCAGGTAGATCTACATAAATCTGTCTGTCAAAACGACCAGCACGCATTAGGGCTTTATCCAGCACATCTGCACGGTTGGTTGCAGCAATTACGATTACGTTGGTGTTCGTTCCAAAACCATCCATTTCGGTAAGCAGCTGGTTTAAGGTATTTTCACGTTCATCGTTAGAGCCAGAGAAATTGCTCTTACCACGGGCACGACCAATAGCATCGATCTCATCGATAAAAATAATCGACGGTGATTTTTCTTTAGCCTGTTTAAACAAGTCTCTTACCCTTGATGCACCAACTCCTACAAACATTTCTACGAAATCTGATCCTGATAATGAAAAGAAAGGAACTTTCGCTTCACCTGCAACAGCTTTAGCTAATAGGGTTTTACCAGTTCCCGGAGGACCTACAAGTAAAGCTCCTTTCGGAATTTTACCACCAAGGCTGGTGTATTTTTCGGGTTGTTTTAAGAAATCTACTATTTCCTGAACTTCTTCTTTTGCTCCTTCAAGACCAGCAACATTTTTAAAAGAAGTTTTTACATCGGTATTCTGATCGAATAATTTGGCTTTAGATTTACCAATATTGAAGATCTGTCCACCAGCGCCACCAGCACCACCAGAACTCATTTTTCTCATGATAAATATCCAAATACCAATGATAAGCACAAAAGGGAGGAGGGTAATTAAAATTTCACCCAAATAATTTTGTTCATTTTCAAAAGTTAGATTGGCCTTTACATTGTTTTCTTTTTCGATGTCTTCAACATCAGTTTGAAATTTTTCCAAACTACCAATATTAAAACTGTAATCTGGAGAGGTGCCGGTACTCAAAAAGTCACTATCACCAGATTTTTTATGCACGGCTTTTTCTTTCGCTTCACTTGTAAGGTAAACACGGGCCACCCTTTCATTAATGACCTCGGTTTTTTTGACGTCACCTTCAGAAAGATATTTCATATAGTCTGAAGGGGTGATTTTAGCGGGCTCGCCAAATCCACTTCCGCCAAAAAAGTTGATTCCTAAAAAGATTAAAATGATGAGGGCATATATCCAGTATGCACTAAACTTAGGTTTTTTAGGATCTAATTTTTTATTTGATTGCTGTTTCGCCATTATTGGTCTTTCTTTCTTCTAAATAATTAATACTTTGTCTCGATAGAGGTTATTTTAGCATCCCCCCAAAGACTTTCGATGTCGTAAAACTCTCTAATATGCTTCTGGAATACATGAACAACAACGTTCACATAGTCCATTAAAACCCATTCAGCATTCTCACTACCTTCGATATGCCAGGGCTTATCTTTTAAAGATTTACTAACGGATTTTTGAACGGAATTAACGATGGCGTTAACCTGAGTGTTAGAAGTACCGTTGCAGATAACAAAATAATCACAAACTGTATTATCAATCGCTCTTAAATCGAGGATATCTATATCATTTCCTTTTACGTCTTCAATTCCCTTAATGATATGTGCTATAAGTTGATCGCTGTTTGTTTCTTTTTTCGTCATTAAATTTATTTATTTACGCAAAGTTATGTTTTTTTGGCTTTTTATAGACCTACTTAACACAACATTTAGCGACAATCTTTTCATTATTCTAATATGCGTATAATCAAAGTTGATGCCATCCCCTCTACAAACGACTTCGTAAAGCAGTATTACACGGGTAATTCTAGCTTCGAACCGGTTTGTGTTTCTGCCCGTTTTCAAACAAAAGGTAAGGGGCAAAGAGGTGCTGTTTGGAATGTAGCGGAAGGCAAAAATCTAACATTCAGCTTACTTTATCCTAAAGTTGAACTAACAATTAATCATCGTTTTTTATTGAGTGCTGTGGTTTCTTTATCGGTAGTAAATATACTACGTAAGTTTTATATCCCTAAATTAAGTGTAAAATGGCCTAACGACATAATGTCAGGAAACTTTAAAGTTGGCGGTATATTAATTGAAAATATTCTGAAAAAGTCTGACATCGCTGCTAGCATTGTCGGGATCGGCCTAAATGTAAATCAGGATGACTTTGGAGATTTAAAACAGGCTTCTTCCTTAAAATTGCTAACCGGAAATCATTTTAATTTAGATGAAATTTTAAAAGCAATCTTAGACGAACTTTCTGCTCGCTTAAAAGCACTTTCTAAAGAGAAAGAAACTTCTATTTTAGAAGAATACGCGGCATTAATGTTTAAAAAAGACGTTGTTGCTGCGTTTCAATACCCAAATGGAGAATATTTTAACGGTATTATACGTGGAGTGACTACTAACGGGCTTTTAAATATTGAAATTGAAGATGCCGTATTTAAAACTTTCGATTTAAAAGAAGTAAAACTTATGTATTAAAATAAAAGCTGTTTTAAAATATCAAATTTTAAAACAGCTTTTATTTTAATGGCTTCTTATACAATAGAGAATACTTAGATTACAATTATTATAGAGTACCTCGAAATTGTCAAGAGGTTTCCCGATTTATACTATGTAGGCTAGCCAAGAGATTAATGATTTTCGAAATTTATAATTTCGAAATATTTTCACTTAAATTGTTGATGAATTTTTGCAACGGACTTTTTACCATCATCGCCATCATCCCATTAAATTCACCATGAAATAAAAACTGAACTTCACTTCCTGTATCAGCTTCATTAATATGAATGCTAAGGGTAAAAGGAAATTTATCAGAACCTGATCCTAAAACCACCAGATTAGGTTCGTCTGTATTTACAATTTTAAGAACGATCTCTGGCATTCCCTTTAGCTGAAAAAGAAATTTTTCTGAAGATAAAACCTCAAACTTCTCTTTGCTATTGGGCATAATTTGCTCGTAGTTCTCAACATTGGTCAGGAATTTATACATTTCCTGCTGACTTTTACTCGCAGTTACTTTTGGGCTTTCTAAATTCATGATTCCGGGATCCATTTTGCCGGATCTTTTCTCCAGCTTTTTAATAGTTCTACTTCAGATTCTTTAATGTAACTTGTGCGTTGTGCGGTATCGATTAAATAATCGTAATTACTTAATGTATGTACATCAAGATCTGCGTTTTTAATATTCTCTTTGGCAATATCAAATCCGTAAGAAAATATTGCTAACATACCTTTTACGTTGGCGCCGCTGTCTCGTAATGCTTTAACAGCGTTTAAGCTGCTCCCCCCCGTACTTATTAAATCTTCGATGACTACAACGGTTTGTCCAGGTTCAAGATTTCCTTCAATTTGGTTTTTTCTTCCGTGAGATTTTGCCTCAGGTCTTACGTATACAAAAGGAAGACTTAGGTATTCTGCAACCAACATACCAATACCAATAGCGCCGGTAGCTACAGCAGCGATAACATCTGGTTTTCCATAAATCTCTTCCACCTGTTTAGCAAAATTTTCACGTATAAAGTTTCTAATCAAAGGATAAGATAACACGATACGATTGTCACAGTAAATAGGAGACTTCCACCCGCTAGCCCATGTAAAAGGCTCTTGTGGTTCTAATTTAATTGCTTTAATTTGCAATAATACTTCAGCAGTTTTTATTGCTGTTTCTTTATTTAAAATCATACTACAAATGTATAAAGTTTTTGTGAATGATACCCCGATAATTCTTTCTACAAAAAAAGATCTGGGAGGCGAATATAAAACCTATTCCATCAAAACCGTACGATTAAAACGTTTAATTCGAAAGATTATAAAAGGAAAAATTACTCATGTAAATCTTTATCATAGGAAGGAAGAGAAGCTTTTAAAATTGCTGCGAAAGAAAATAAAAGTAGTTGTAGCTGGAGGCGGTAAGGTTTATAATAGCAACGGTGAAATCCTTTTTATTTATCGAAATAAAAAATGGGATTTACCTAAAGGAAAAATAGAGAAAGACGAAACTATAGAAGAATGTGCAATCCGGGAAGTTGCTGAAGAAACTGCTATTACGGGGCTACAAATTACCGGCTTTTTAAGAATTACCTTCCATGTTTTCAAGCGAAAGGGCAAATATCGCCTTAAGGAAACATATTGGTATAATATGAGCAGTGATTATGAAGGGGAATTGATTCCTCAGGAAAAAGAAGGCATTGAAAAGGTAAAATGGAAAAATCCTGAAAAAGCAGAAAAAGCCCTTAAAAATTCTTATGCCAATATTAAATTATTATTCGAGGAAGACAATATTACTGTTCCAAAAAATACTAGCGTGGAAGCCTAAAAATTGGGTAGCGTAAATGCGCACTTTCGTAATATTTAGAATGTTTATGAATCCAATCTAATTGCGCATACCAGCTTTTGGCAAAATCCGGATCCTTTGTTTTCTTTTCTTCAAAAGAGGCCTTTAACTCTGAGTTTTTTGCCAATAGGTCTTTAGCAATATCTTCAAAAACGTAAGGTGAAAAATGTTCTTTTTGCTGAAGTACAGTGTCAAAATAATTCCAGTTAAAGAAAGAGTCTTCGGCAGCTGGCTCTAACATTTCAATCAAATAGCGAACCCCGTCCTGAAAAGTACTTACGTAATAATCTCCTTTTCGAAATCGTATAGAATCCATACTTGCAGAAACTTCAGTTTTACTGTGCATATAATGTCCTTCGTAAGCAGTATTTCCGGTTTCGTAATTTTCTATTTTATATTGCTGTACGTATAAGGTGGTATCTTTTTCAAAAGCTTCCATTTTAATATTGTTTAGCTTCAGCAAATCAATAACATTCCACCAGCCTTGCGGAATTACATAAGCCCTTGGGATATCTATCCGGTCCTCAGCAACGAAATTGTTGAAGTATTCGATGTCTTTTGTGAAAGGTTTATTACGATCGTATTTTAAGCGTTCACCACCGGTAAGCTCACTGGGGATCATCTCTCCTTCATATCCTTTAAACTCACGTATGCTTGGATCATCCATATCTGGCTTATAATGGATAGGATACCAGCGTTTAGTAAGATACTTTTTCTTTTCTGCAGCTCTTAATTCTTTTATTTTTTCGGACTGATTGTCGGTAATAGCTACCATAGAGCGCATCAACTCATAGGTTCCCCAAACACGTTTATCATAAGGTTTTAGCATGTGGGTTTCTACCATCATTCCAAGGGTATTCCAAAGCGTGGTGTAGCCTGTAGAATACCGAGGATAATCGGCGAATTGAGAAAATCCGTTTTCGGGAACCTCATTAAAAACATTTACATAAGGTGTAATATCAAGCTTTTTCGATTTTAGGGAATCTTCCAAAGCTGGCATCATGGTTTCGTTCAGATATTTACCAATATCCCCACCAAGCCTGTTGTGTTGAGTAAATAGATGTGTTAATACGTATTGATAGTCGGCACCATTACTAACATGATTATCAATAAAAACTTCGGGGTCCAGATAATGGTAAATTTTATAAAAAGCTCGTGCGTTTTTAGTGTCGGCCTTGGCAAAATCACGATTTAGATCGTAGTTACGGGCGTTACCTCTAAATCCGTAAGCTTGTGGTCCGTTTTGATTAGTTCTTGAAAATGAGTTTCGGTTTAAAGCCCCACCAATATTATAAACCGGTATAGTCGCAATAACCACATTCTCTGGGATTTTTACCGAATCCTGAGCCATATCCCTAAACATCATCATTGTGGCATCGATACCATCACTTTCTCCGGGATGAATACCATTAAGGATCAATAAAATGCTTTTGTTCTCTTTGATTTTTGCAATATCGAATTGCGCATCTGGATTGAAAATGGCCAGGTGTAGAGGTTCTCCGCTGTCGGTAGTATCAAATGTTTTTAATTGTACAGAGGGGTAAACTTTAGCAAGATCTTTATAAAACTGGATGACTTTGGGATAAGTATCGGTTTCAGTTCCATTAGAAATTTCAAAACGAGTGGTAAAATCATAATCGTCCTGAAGCTGATATTTTGAAAAATCGCAGGAACCAAAAGCAATAATAATAAAGCCTAAGAAAAGAATTCTTTTCATAAATACGAACTAACAAGAAAAATAGATTGTAAACATACTTAAAATATGCTAAAGCCACTAACTTGAAGTATTATTAATAGATGGTGTGTAAGAAAATACTTCATTTGTGTTAGTAGTTTTATTATCTGTTTTTCATAAAAAATTTTGTCTTTTTATTTTATGCTGTTAAACTATACTTAATCCTGCTAAATGATTTTTCTGCAGTCTTATTTCAGGTTATTTTCGAGAGAAAAGCTAAGATATGAGAAAGAAATTATTTGTAAGTGCCGGCTTATCTGCACTTGTGAGCTTCTGTGGTGTTGCGCAAATGCAAGAAGAATTACCCAAGAAAACTAAAAAAGAATTGGCTAAGCAGCCACCAGTCACCGTTCAAACAGCGATAGGTACTTTAGAATTACCTTCGCCATTTTCCACAAAATCGGTAGAGAAAAATAGTGAAATTGTTCCTTGGCCTTCAGGTCAAATGCCAATAGCACCTAAAGGATTTAAGGTTTCGAAGTTCGCAGAAGATCTTGATCACCCAAGAAGATCTTATGTGGCGCCTAGCGGAACAGACATTTTTGTAGTAGAAAGTGATGATGCTAAGAAAAGTGCTAACCGAATAACCCTTTTTAAGGATGCAAATATGGATGGAAAACCAGAGGAACGATTTGTGTTTGCTGAAGGCTTAAACCAGCCTTACGGAATGCTTATTTTAGACGGCTACTTTTATGTTGCCAATGTAGACGCTATTAAAAGATGGCCTTATCGAAAAGGGATGACCACTCTTGAAGGAGAAGGCGAATTAATTAGAGAATTGCCTGCCGGTGGGTATAACCACCACTGGACGCGTAATTTAATAGCCAGTAAAGACGGAAAGAAATTAGTGGTTACGGTAGGTTCCTCTAGTAATGCGGGTGAACATGGTATGGACAAAGAAGAGCGAAGAGCCAATATTTTAATGATGGATCCCGATGGTAATAACGAAATTGTTTATGCGGCGGGATTACGTAATCCGGTAGGTATGGATTATAATCCCATTACCGGCGAACTTTGGACAGCCGTTAATGAACGCGATAAACTTGGAGATAATTTAGTGCCGGATTATATGACCAGTGTTAAACAAGGTGGGTGGTATGGCTGGCCTTATTCGTATTATGGAAATATAAAAGATCCAAGATGGCATAAAGAACCACATAAAGATATGGTAGAAAAAGCGATTATTCCTGATGTGCCTGTTGGTTCACATACCGCTTCTTTAGGTATAACTTTTTACAATAAAGATCAATTTCCTAAACGATATAAAAACGGAGCGTTTGTGGGACAACATGGGTCCTGGAACCGTTCTAATTTCGCTGGTTATAAAGTGTTGTTTATTCCCTTTGATAATAGTGGGAAACCACAGCAACCAGAAGATTTCTTAACTGGTTTTATTGCCAGTGAAGATGGTAGCAAGGTGTATGGTCGCCCGGTTGGTGTTACTACTTTACCAAATGGTGATTTATTAGTGAATGATGATAACGGTGGAGTAGTTTGGAGAGTTTCTGCGGAATAATAAGTAATTTGGTTTCTTAAAAAAGAGCAATTGAAAAAAATAATTATTGCGCTGATGTTAATAGTTGGTGCGCAAAAATCATTTAGCCAGAATCTTACAGGACAAATTTTAAGTGAAGCAACTTCTGAAGCTATTGCAAATGTAAATATCATTGCAGCTTCAGAAGTTGTTGCTGTTTCAGGTATTGATGGATTTTTTACTGTTGAAAATGTTAAATTCCCCTTAGTTTTAAAATTTAGCATTATAGGTTTTGAAGCGCAATCAAAAAGTTTTGATAAAAATCAATCAGATGTTAAAATTTATCTGAAGCAGTCTAACGAATCTCTTTCCGAAGTGCGATTGAGGAGTACACTTATTCCTACCGAATTACGAAATATGCCTGCAGCGGTGAGTTTACTATCTAAAAGCGATCTTGAAAGAACCGATGCGGCTAATTTTGTAGACAATCTTAATTATGTTCCCGGTGTCTATGTAAATCAGGGTGCTTTAAATACGAATAAAATCAATATTCGAGGTATTGGTGGGAGGGCACAATATTCAACCAATCGCATTCAGGCTTATTTTGATGGCATTCCGTTGGCAACAGCAGAAGGAGAACTCACTTTAGATGATATTGATCAGGAATCTTTAGAAAGAGTTGAAGTTATAAAAGGGCCTACAAGCAGTATTTACGGAGCCGGACTTGGCGGAGCAATAAATCTATACTCCGCCGATCCTGGAAAAAGACAAAGTCATATTGGCGTAAAAATGCAGGGCGGAAGTTACAATACCTGGAAAAAATCGGATGTAATTTCTATAAATGGCGAAAATTCTTCATTCTTTGCCAATTATAACCATGTAAAAAGTGATGGATGGAGGGATAATGGTTCATATGATCGTAAATCAGGACTTTTGAACGCTAAAGTGCTTACTTCGGGAAGTAACAGTTTGTCGTTTTTAGCCAATTTCGTTAGATTAAAAGCCTATATCCCAAGTTCGATAAGCGAAGATGATTTTTTTAACGATCCAGAAAGCGCTGCCTATACCTGGGGAGCTTCTAGAGGTTACGAGAGTTACGATCGAGGGTTGCTAGGTATAAGTTATAACCACCATCTTTCTGAAAATTTCACCAATCAAACCAGTATATTTTTAAACTTTAGAAATGCTTACGAGCCCAGGCCATTCGATATTTTAAAAGAAGAACGATTATCTGCCGGAGCGCGAACAAATTTTAGTCTCGCTACTGCTATTTTTGAAAAGCCCGCTGCCATTAGTTTTGGGGCACAATATTATAATGAGTGGTATGAAACGGGAACTTTTGAGAATCTGTATGAAGATTTCGATGATCTTGGTAGTTTTAGAGGAGAACGCTTAAGCAATAACGAACAGGATCGCTATTATGCCAATTTCTTTGCGCAATTAAACCTGAATTTAACTGAAAACCTGTTGGTAGAAGCCGGTTTGAACTTTAATACGACTGGTTATAGTTTAGATGATTTTTATACTGAAGATAATATCGATCAAACCGGAAGTTATACATTTGATGCCGTTTTTTCACCAAGAGTAGGTTTATCTTATGAAGTGGCAGAAAGGAAAAATTTATATGCTTCGGTAAGTCATGGGTTTTCTACACCAACCGTAGCCGAGACTTTAACTCCCGAAGGGCAAATAAATACAGATCTAAAAGCCGAAACAGGATTTAATTATGAAATAGGTTTTAAAGGCAATTGGTTAAATAATCGATTATATACTGAAGTTTCGTTGTATAGTATCCAGGTTCGAAATTTACTGGTAGCACAGCGGGTAGCGGAAGATCAATACGTAGGTATCAACGCAGGTAAAACCGATCATAATGGAATTGAATTCTTCGGAAAATATACTTTAGATATCGCAGAAAACTGGCACATGAGTCCATTTGTAAATGTGGCTTTCAATTTTTTTAAATTTGATCGTTTTGTAAATGAAGAAGTAGATTATTCGGGTAATGAGTTACCCGGGGTTCCAAAACATACTATTAATGCCGGTATTGATTTAAATAGCAATTTTGGTTTTAGTTTTAATATATGGTATAGAAATATAGGTGAAATTCCATTGAACGATGAGAATTTGGTATATACTAATTCGTATCAATTGGTTAATCTAAAAGCCGGGTATGCATTCGATATTATGAAGGATTTTCAACTGAATATTTACGGGGGAATAAATAATGTTTTTGATGAGCATTACGCGGCTAGTGTGTTGCCTAATGCTGTTGGTTTTGGCGGTGCAGCACCCCGATTTTATTATCCCGGTTATCCCAGGAATTATTTTACAGGAATAGCGGTTAATTATTTTTTCTAAATTGGTATTTATGCAAAGAAGTGATTGAAATGAAGAATTGAAGGAGATTGAGTTTGAAGCGAATGTTTTTGCTGAATTAGGTTATAAAATCTCCAATCTAGTTAGAGTATTTAAAATTACTGTATTTGGGATAGAACTTCAGTATAAAAGTATTGGAACGGATATGAAATAATCAGAATAAAACTTAAAAATGAGTATGGTCAAGCAGGTAGTATACTTATAAAATATTGGAAGAGTTGTTTTTGGAGCGTAAGAAGGACAAGGTTTTGTTATTCATTTTAATTAATACAAAAAAGACAACCGAATGGAGAATTTAAAGGCTACCAAGCGAGAAAAGGAAATTCACTATTTATCCTGAAATTAAGAATATCTTTCGAAAGCCACCGATTCACGAAAATTGACTAAGACGAAAGTGAAATTTATCAAAATAAAAATCTTTGATGCTAACCGAAGAACGCGATTAAAAATGATCGCAAAGCAATTCAGTTATTGCACAAATGCAGTCACATAGAATAAAAAACCGGTGAGAACTGGGGGCATGTTACGGAATATTAATTATAAACTCCTAAGGTTTAAAAATTATAGCGTCCAGGAAAACGAAATGGTAAATTTTCATACCAACTTTTTATAAGCTTTCAAATTAAAATTTAAAGCTTTAACCAGGAACCTGAAAGTTACTCACTACTCACTACATTCGGAACCATAAACTCATATTTTCCACCATGTTGCATCACGTCTCTAACAACGGTAGAAGAGATGTGCTCCAGACCAGCAGAAGCGATAAGAAAAACAGTTTCAATGTTTTCCATTTTAAAATTGGTTTGTCCTATAGACTTTTCAAACTCCAGGTCAATACCATTTCTTAATCCGCGTAGTAAAAATTTAGCATCAATTTCTTTACAGAAATCAACCGTAAGTCCTTTATAAGTAGTAACTTTTATTTTAGTTTCGTCCTTGAAAGTCTTTTCAAGAAACGCTAAACGCTTTTCTAAAGAAAACATATACTTTTTACTACTATTTGTACCAATAGCCAGAATAATTTCATCAAAAAGCGGAAGACCGCGTTCAATAATATCTACATGCCCTAAGGTAATAGGATCGAATGATCCCGGAAATACTGCTCTCCTCATATTTAATCAATTAATAATACTAAGGTCTTATAAAAAAAGAAGTAAACAAAATCCGATTTTGTGTTATAGCTATAAGCGTTATTTTTTTATATTCGCGACATTTAATAAAATACCGATCAAAAAATGAACAGATTCATCATCATTTTACTTTTTTTATTTTTAGGGAGTTCAGGTTTAAAAGCACAAAATTATTCAGTGGAAGAATCTTTATACGGAATTCAAACTGGTGTTTTAGGCCTTTGGGCATATAATGAATTACGATTGGCTGACGAGTTTTCATTCAGAACAGAAATTGGCTTTGATGGCGGTCTATGGGCAAATTCTTTTTATTCTAATGGAGATATGCACTATGTTTTTGCTCCAGTAATAACTTTAGAGCCCAGATGGTACTATAATCTAAATAAACGAGCTGATAGAGGTAGGAAAACCTGGAATAATGCGGCTAATTTCTTGAGTTTAGACATTACTGTACATCCTGATTTATTTGTTATTTCAGATGAAAATAATGTAAGTGTGCCTAACCAAATTTCATTTATCCCAAAATGGGGAATTAAAAGAAATATAGGTAGACACTTTGGTTATGAATTAGGAATAGGTATTGGTTATGCTACTTATTTTGATGAAAAAAATTATTACGACAGTGATGGAGGAGTAATAAGTCTAGATTTAAAAATAGGTTACAATTTCTAACAATTATACCAAAGAAGCTTCAATCGCACTTCCGTATAAATCCTGTAAACTAATACCTGCTTTTGCTGCTTGCTGAGGTAAAATACTAGCCTGGCTCAATCCTGGTGTAGTATTCATTTCAATAAAATGTGGCTCACCGTTGTGGAAAATAAATTCCGATCGGGTAAATCCTTTCATTTTTAATTTCTTATAGATCAGCTTGGCTATTTCCTGAACCTTTTTTGTGTCTTTTTCTGAAATTCTGGCTGGAGTAATTTCCTGGGATTTTCCTAAATACTTGGCTTCGTAATCAAAGAATTCATTTTCTGAAACAATTTCGGTTACCGGAAGAGCTATGATCTCCCCGTTATAAGTAATCACACCTACTGAAACTTCAGTACCATCAAGAAAAGATTCAATTATAGCTTCATCATCTTCCTGAAATGCATTTTGTGCAGCTCGGTATAATTCATTTTTTTGTTTTACCTTGGTGATTCCGAAGCTGCTTCCAGCACGATTTGCTTTAACAAAACAGGGTAATCCTACTTTCTCGATAATTTCATCTGGATTAATCGCATCTTCTTTATTGAGAAAATAATTTTTTGCGCTTTTGATTCCGTAAGGTTTCAATACACTTATTAAATCTCTTTTATTAAAAGTTAATGCCGACTGGTAATGATTGGCTGCTGTTTGCGGAATATTTAGCAATTCTAAATAGGCCTGTAACAATCCGTTTTCACCTGGCGTACCGTGAATAGTATTAAAAACACAATCAAATTTTATAATTTCA
This sequence comes from Zunongwangia sp. L-65, assembly GCF_056859415.1. NCBI lineage: Bacteria > Pseudomonadati > Bacteroidota > Flavobacteriia > Flavobacteriales > Flavobacteriaceae > Zunongwangia > Zunongwangia sp. L-65. The sequence goes on along the minus strand of NZ_JBSXOK010000050.1, from coordinate 30,441 downwards.
GTACCCATTTTTACCGTGAAATCATTTTTATTAATAGGGTAGGGCGTATCGTCGTGAGCAACTACAAACCATTCATTTTGTAAAATATGCACGCGATAGGGTTCGTATTTATTACGATCCAGGTTTTCATAAACCATGTTTCCACTATTAATAGAAATGCGGTATTCACTTGAAAAACCGCCCATTGCGATGGCAATTTTTTTCTTCATATTCAATATCTAAGATGATGTTGCGTTTAAAACAAAAATATCACGAAAAAAGGGTGTCACCAAAACCAAGGTGTTTTTATATCTTTGCTTTTTATTTTGTAAATATATGGGATTGTTCAAATTCATTTTCAGTAAAACATTTTTAATTCAGCTAGTGCTGGCAATTATTTTTGTGGTCGTTTTAGGATATGCTGCCATGCAGTGGTTAGATTATACTACAAACCAGGGAGAACGAATAGAAGTTCCAAATCTTGCCGAGTTGTCGCTAAGCGAAGTAGAAACCATGCTGAAGGAGAAAGACCTTAGATATGAGATTTTGGATTCTGCTAATTTTAATCCGGATTATCCACGATTTTCGGTTATCGAGCAAGTCCCTAAAGCAGGGAAATTTGTAAAGGAAAACAGAAAAATATATCTTACTTTAAACCCTTCGGGTTATCGTAAAGTGTTAATCCCAGATCTTATTCGTCGTACCCGAAGACAAGCAGAACCTACGTTAAAATCATTAGGTTTTGAAATAGGAGAGATTACTTATAAACCAGATATCGCTGAAGATGCGGTGTTGGAACTTCGTCATAATGGGAAATTAATAGAGCCGGGAGACGAACTAATGAAAACTTCTAAAATCGATTTGGTTTTAGGAGATGGTTCTGGAAGCTATAGTCGTCCTGTGGAAGATAGTGTTGAGACGGAACAAACGAACGAAGACCAATTTGATTTTTAATGAGCGAGCATCCCGAAGAAAATAACGAGCTGGAAGACCAGAACGACGAAACGTTATACGAGCATCATAAATTTATTGCTGAAAAAGGTCAAAATCCGCTTCGTGTTGACAAATATTTGATGAATTATATCGAGAAAGCGACTCGTAATAAAATTCAGAAAGCGGCAAAAGATGGGAACATTTACGTGAACGATGTCCCTGTAAAGCAAAACTATAAGGTAAAAGCCGGTGATGTGGTGCAGGTGATGTTCGAGCATCCGCCGTATGAATTTTTACTAACGCCAGAGAATATTCCTTTAGATATTGTGTATGAAGATGATACACTACTCGTTGTAAATAAACCGGCAGGAATGGTAGTGCATCCCGGTCATGGTAATTATAGCGGGACCTTAATTAATGCCCTGGTATATCATTTCGAAAATCTTCCGAATAATAGTAGTGATCGCCCCGGTCTGGTGCATCGAATCGATAAAGATACCAGCGGACTGTTAGTGATCGCTAAAACAGAACATGCCATGGCTCATTTATCAAAACAATTTTTTGATAAAACCAGTGAGCGCGAATACATAGCTATAGTTTGGGGGAATGTAGAGGAAGACGAAGGCACCGTGGAAGGTAATATTGGCAGGCATCCAAAAAACCGACTTCAGAATACCGTTTATGAAGGTGAAGATGCTGAAAAAGGAAAACCTGCTGTAACTCATTTTAAGGTGTTAGAACGATTTGGCTATGTGACTCTGGTGGCTTGTAAACTGGAAACTGGTAGAACACATCAAATCAGGGTACATATGAAGCATATAGGTCATACCCTTTTTAATGATGAACGCTATGGCGGGGAGAAAATTTTAAAAGGTACCACATTTACCAAATACAAGCAGTTTGTTGAAAATTGCTTTAAAATTTTACCAAGACAAGCACTTCATGCTAAGACTCTTGGTTTTACCCATCCAAAAACAGGAGAGTGGATGAGTTTTAATTCAGACTTGCCAGAAGATATGCTTGGAGCTATCGAAAAATGGCGCAACTACGCTAAAAATCAAAAAGAAATGCTGGAGTAGTTTAGCGAAATTCGATATAATATAAGACCTTTTTATTGCTGTATAAATAAGTAATTAAAGGTCTTTTTTATTTTCGGAAAGCGAAGTCTTATCTTCGTAATTGTTTAAATTTATGAAGTCTTGCTGTTCCGATAAATATCGGAATTTATTGAGCATCTCATAATTTTTTATGAGACCCTGAAACAAGCCCGCCTCACCGGCCGGTTTAGGGAGACTAAGAAAAAAAGAAAAGAAAAATGAAAATAGTTGTTTCACCGGCAAAAAGCCTGGATTACGAATCAAAATTACCTACTATGCGAGGAACGCAGCCTGCTTTCCTGGAAACTACTGCGAAACTGAATCGAAAATTGGCCAGAATGACCAAAAAAGAGATTTCAGAATTAATGAGTATTAGCGATAAGCTGGCCGATTTAAATTATACACGTTATCAGGAATTCGAAGAAGATCATACTAAAAAGAATTCACGTCCCGCAATGTATGCCTTTAATGGTGATGTTTATAATGGGCTGGATGCCTATACGCTTCCTGAAGAAAAATTAGATGTTATCCAGAATACCCTGCGAATTCTATCGGGTTTATACGGAATTTTAAGGCCACTCGATCTCATTCAGCCCTACCGTTTAGAAATGGGTACTAAAATAGGAATTGAGAGCACAGATACACTTTATGAAGTGTGGAAAGAAAAAGTGACCAATTATTTAAATTCTGAATTAAAAGATGATGAGCTTTTTGTGAATCTTGCCAGCAACGAATATTTTAAAGCAGTGGATACTAAAGCTTTAAAAAAACCGGTGATTTCTCCTGTTTTTAAGGATTACAAAAACGGAAAATTAAAGATCATTAGTTTTTATGCAAAAAAAGCTCGTGGTGCTATGGTGCGTTATATTATCGATTCTTCGGCAAAGAATTTAGATGATATTAAAGGCTTCGATTATGATGATTATAAATTTAGCGAAGAGCATACCGAAAAAGAAAACGAACCGGTGTTTATTAGATAGTTTCTTAACGAAAGTTTGATTTTCATGGGGGTTGCCTCGAAATTCATGATGAGTTTTCTATGTATTTCCCGAGCTCTCCTTAATAAAAGAACTTACAGTAACTTAATATTAGTAATAAAAAGCTTTATTTCTGCGGAAGTATTTTCGTAGAAAATTCCAAAAACAACAACAATGGCTGAAATAAAAGCAGCAATTTTCGATTTCGACGGTACATTAGTAGATTCAGAACATTATCATTACAACTCGTGGGTAGAAGTTTTAAACGATTATGGTGCCGAACTGGATTATGATTTTTATATAAAAACTTACGCCGGTACGCCTTCTCCCATCAATGCAAAAGCCATAATAGAACAATTTGATTTGCCAATTTCAAGGGAAGACTTAACCTATAAGCGTGAGCGTATGGCCGAGAAACTGGTAAAAGAATCTGAAGTTGAATTTATGCCTTATGCCATAGAAACTTTAGATCTCTTTAAAGAAAAAGGCATTCCTATTTATCTGGTTACCGGTAGTCCGCGTAATAATGTTGAGTTTCTTTTGGATAAAACAGGTATAGCAAAATATTTTAAGTTCACGATTACCAGAACCGATGTAAAAAATAGCAAACCAGATCCTGAAAGTTATCTAACTGCTATTGAAAAAATCAATTTGCCAAAAGAAAACATGGTTGTTTTTGAAGATACGAGGACTGGAGTAGCTTCGGCAAAGGCTGCAGGATTGGAATGTTTGGCTATTCAGGGGAATCCTAATTTAAAAGATAATGTAAAGGCTGCCGATAAGATTTTTGATAGCTTGCGGGAAGCCACGCAATATTTAGAAAAAGAGGGTCGAATTTAAATAATACTGATATTTTTCATCACAAACATCCATTTCCGCCTTTTATTCCTGAAGAAGCTACCAAGCTCATCGTGGGAACCTTACCACCACCAAGATTTACACAACATAGCCTAAAAGAACGCGATGTAGATTTTTGTTATGGAAGTCAGGATGGCCTACTTTGGCCAATTTTAGACCGAATTTTTGATCTGGAATTAATTTATGATAATTCCCACGAAGCTATTGTACAACGCAAGGATTTTCTCCGGAAGCGAGGCATTGGGATTTGTGATGTGGTGGAAAGTAGTTTCAGAGAGAAAATTGATGCTTCAGATTTAGGGATGCAGAATGTAGAGCTTAGAAATATGCTTCAGATTTTACGAAATCATCCAAAGATCGAAACCCTTTTATTTACTGGAGGGAATAGTAAGAATGGACCTGAGTATTTCTTCCGAAGACATTTAAAAAATTCTGAAGAAGATATAAAACTGAAAATAGTAGATAACGAACCCCCCAGGATTCATCAATTTATTTTAGATGGTCGTTTAATTAAAACGGTTTCTTTAATTGCACCTTCGGGTTCAGCAAATATGGCGATAGGGAGTAATCAGCTTTATAAACAATTAAAAGCTCAAAATCCCGCTTTTAACACAATGGATTTTAGAGTGCTTCAGTATAATGAGTTTTTTTGAGTTCATTAAAATTCAATAAAAAGCAAAAAAACCTCACAGGTTTTTAAAACCTGTGAGGTTTAAATAAAATATTCTATATTAAACTTTACTGTAAGTCTTTTTTATCTTGCTCGGCAAGGGTAGTTGGCTTTACTTTAAACTTTTTACGTTTAGGGCGTAGCTTTCCATTAGTACCGATAGCTATTTTCCCTCGTTTTGTTTTTTTATCGCCTCTTCCCATAAAAGTTATTTTTTGTTTTGTTGATCTTTAATCGTTTTTTCATCGATATCTACTTTGTTAGTAGACTCATTTCTATTTCCCGATGGTTGTGTTGGATTTTTTTGATCTGTTTTTCGTGTTCGGCGGTTATCTTCAATTGGCCCTCCCATAATTCATGTTTTTTAAGTTCATTTTAAAGATACAAACACATACTCTTAAAAGCTCCCAATACATTGTTAGACTTAGGTTAAACCAGGGCGAACCGATTTTACAAAATCCTGAATATTCCCTATGCCATTTTTATTTAAATGCTTGATAAAAGCACTACCAATAATAGCACCTTTAGCATATTTGGTAGCATAATTAAACGTAGCCTCATCACTAATTCCAAATCCAACCACTTGCGGATTTCTAAGTTTCATTTCTGAAATTCGTTTAAAATATGCTTTGGTTTCGTCGCCAAAACCTTTAGTGCTTCCGGTAACGCTGGCGGTACTTACCATATAAATAAATCCGTCGGAAACTTTATCTATAAAACGAATACGTTCTTCTGAAGTTTGTGGCGTGATTAGGAATATATTCTTTAATCCATGTTTTTCGAATATCACTTTATATTCATCCTTATAAACGTCTACAGGAAGATCCGGAATAATGAGCCCGTCGATACCAACTTCTTCACATTTTGCGCAAAATTTTTCTACGCCAAATTGAAGAATGGGATTAAAATAGCCCATAATAATTAGTGGAATCGAAACTTCCGAACGAATATCTTTTAATTGTTCAAAGAGCTTGTTGGTGGTCATTCCGTTTTTTAATGCAATTGTAGAACTTTCCTGAATGGTAGGACCATCAGCTAAAGGGTCACTAAACGGAAGCCCGATTTCAACAAAATCAACCCCGCTTTTTTCAAGGTTTTTAATAATATGTACCGTGTCTTCAATTTCAGGATATCCTGAAGTAAAATATATAGAAAGAAGTTTTTTGTCTTCTTTCATTCTTTGATTTATTCTATTCATTTTTTATCGCTTTTGGTTTTTAGCTTCTTTTAGTCATTCTTTCCCCGATAGCTATCGGAAGAAACGGAATCTCATCTATTATCTCAGTAATTGTATGGATGATATCCCGGATCAATCCTATCTGAAGCATGGATAGTTTAAGGTAACAGTTGTTAAATGTTTTCTTTTGCGATTTAAATTTTAAACATTTACTGTTTATTATAACTCAAAATAATCGATATAGGTATTTAGATCCTTATCGCCACGGCCAGAAAGATTTACTACCACCACATCATCTTCTTTAAATTTTCGATCTTCAAAAATTGCCAGAGCATGAGAGGATTCTATCGCCGGGATAATTCCTTCTAATTTCGCTAATTCCAGCCCTGCTTTCATGGCGGCGTCATCGGTGATAGAAATAAACTCACCACGGCCACTTCTAAATAAATGCGCATGCATAGGGCCCACTCCTGGATAATCCAGCCCAGCTGAAATTGAATAAGGTTCTGTTATTTGCCCGTCATCAGTTTGCATTAGTAAGGTTTTACTGCCGTGAATAATGCCTTCTTTTCCTAAAGCAGAGGTTGCAGCACTTTCACCGGTATAAATTCCTTTTCCGGCAGCTTCTACAGCAATAATTCCAACTTCAGGATTGTCTAAATAATGAAAGTAGGCGCCGGCAGCATTACTACCCCCACCAACACAAGCCACTACATAATCTGGATTTTCACGATTTTCTTTTTCCTTTAGCTGTGTTTTGATTTCTTCTGAAATTATCGCCTGAAATCGTGCAACCATATCTGGATATGGATGTGGGCCGACAACCGAACCGATAATATAATGCGTATCTATGGGATTATTAATCCAATCACGAATCGCTTCGTTGGTTGCATCTTTAAGGGTTTTACTACCCGATTTTGCAGGAACTACTTTGGCGCCAAGCATTTTCATACGGGCTACATTTGGTGCCTGGCGTTCAATATCGATTTCCCCCATGTACACAATACATTCTATTCCCATAAGCGCACAAACGGTAGCAGTGGCAACACCGTGCTGTCCGGCACCGGTTTCAGCGATAATTCGGTTTTTACCCAGTCTTTTTGCCATTAAAATTTGCCCCACAGTATTATTTACTTTGTGAGCGCCGGTATGGCAAAGATCTTCACGTTTTAAATAGACTTTAGTGTTATATTTTTTACTAAAACGCTCGGCGTAATAAAGTGGGGTAGGGCGGCCTACATAATCTTTAAGAAGCGCTTTAAATTCTTTCTGAAAAGAATCTTCTTTCATAATGTCTAAGTACTGCCTGCGTAATTCTTCAACATTAGGATATAGCATTTCAGGAATAAAGGCGCCACCAAATTCGCCGTAATATCCTTTTTCGTTTGCCTGGTATGTCATTTTATTTAGCTTTTTAGCCTACAGTTTTTAGCTTTCGGCTTAATTTTTCTTATTTATATAAAAGTTTACAGTTAACAGTGAACAGGTTTTGTAAGCTGTTAGCTTTATTTGTTTTGTCATCTCGACCGCAGTGGAGAGATCTAATTTTCATGTTAAGAGATTTCTCGACTTCATTACATTTCGCTCGAAATGACAATATTTATAATTCAAAATTCAGCATTCAAAATCCATAATAATTCATCCTGTTTCCTGGTTCTTGTCTCTTGTCTCTCAATTTAAATTTACAAATCACCACATTATCAAATCATCAAATTCTCTATTCTCTATGTTCTGTCAGCGGAGCGGTCTATATTCTTCCTAAGGGATTTCTCCGTTTCGTTACACTTCAGTCGAAATGACAATATTTATAATTCAAAATTCAGCATTCAAAATCCATAATAATTCATCCTGTTTCTTGGTTCTTGAATCTTGTCTCTCAATTTAAATTTACAAATCACCACATTATCAAATCACCACATTATCAAATCATCACATTATCAAATCATCACATTGTCTATTCTCTATGTTCTGTCAGCGGATGGGTGTATATTCTTACTAAGAGATTTCTCCGTTTCGCTACGCTTCAGTCGAAATGACAATATTTATAATTCAAAATTCAGCATTCAAAATTCATAATAATTCATCCTGTTTCCTGGTTCTTGTCTCTTGTCTCTCAATTTAAATTTACAAATCACCACATTATCAAATCACCACATCATCAAATCACCACATCATCAAATCACCAAATCATCACATCATCACATCAACAAATTGTCTTAGTTTTTCAATATCCTTTAGACCGGGTTCACTTTCAAAAGCGCTATTTACATCTACTGCATAAAGTAAATCTTGTTTGCCAATTTTGTTGAAATACATATAGAATTTCTTTAGATCTTCAAATTGTTCCAAACCAATACCACCACTTAGAAAAAATGGTTTTTCAGATGGGTATTCTTTTAATAAGGTCCAATCGAAAGTTTCGCCGTTCCCTCCTTTATGTTTGCCTTTGGTATCAAAAAGAAAATAATCAACATGATCTTCAAAATCTGCTAACTGGTTAAAATCGAATTCCGATTTAACAGAAAATACTTTTATAATTTCAATAGATGTTTCTTTTAAAACTAATTTTAGCTCAGCACAAAACTCGGCTGATTCGCCACCATGAAGCTGAATAGCATTAAGATCATATTTATTGATCTTATCCAGAATTTCTGCAATCTTGGATTTCACAAAAACACCGGTCTTTTTTATCGAATTCTGGATCTTAGGAATTTCAGTATTAAAAAATCGAGGTGTTTTTTCATAGAAAATAAAACCCATATAATCTGGATTGAGAGCTGCGATATCCTGAATGTTTTCAGGGTATTTCATGCCGCATATTTTGAGTTTTAGGGTCATGGTTTTAGTTTTTAGCCCAGCCTTTAGCTGTCAGCTAATATTATTTATAAGATTAAAAATTCTAATTCTATTTTACTTCTCGATTTGATTTTTTTTATTCTATTTAAAAATCACTCGAAGTGGCATTTAGCTGAAAGCTAACAGCTGACAGTTTTCTTTGAATCACCTCGTCTATTCTCTATTTTCTAAGAGAAGCGGTCTATATTCTTATTAAGAGATTTCTATGTTTCGCTACGCTTCGGTCGAAATGACAATATTTATAATTCAAAATTAAGTATTCAAAATCCATAATAATTCATCCTGATTCTTGAATCTTGTCTCTAGATAAACTTTTTTAAATTACCACATCTTCAAATCGTAGAATTTTCTCACTACTCAATTCTAACTACTAAGTTGCTCAATAAACTTCTTAGCATTTTCACCGGGATTATTGGTTTTCATAAAGTTTTCTCCAATTAAAAAACCTTCGTAGCCATATTGTTTTAGTTCTTTAATAGCTTCTGCAGAACTGATTCCGCTTTCGCTAACTTTTACAAAATCGTCCGGGATTTTTTCAGAAAGATCTTTGCTTATCTGAGTGCTAACTTCAAAGGTTTTAAGGTTTCGGTTATTTACGCCCAACATATCTAAACTAGGCATGATCGATTTCTTCAATTCCTCTTCGTTATGCACTTCAAGCAATACATCTAAACCAAGGTTTTTAGCAAATTCAGATAATTGTTTGATTTGCTCGCGTTCCAGAACGGCAGCGATCAATAGGATTACATCGGCACCATGAGCTTTGGCTTCTAATAATTGGTATTCGTCAATTATAAACTCTTTTCTTAGGATTGGCATTTTTACAGCAGCACGTGCATACAGCAAATCGTCTAAAGAACCTCCAAAATATTTTCCGTCAGTTAAAACCGACATTCCGCTTACTCCAGCATGTTCGTAACCCCTGGCTACATCTTCTATATTTAAGCTTTGGTTGATTATCGATTTAGAAGGAGAGCGGCGTTTATGTTCGGCTATAATTCCGCTTTTGCTTTCTCGAAGTGTATTGGCTAAAGAAACCGTTTCTCTTTTAAACAAAGCCGAATTTTCTAATTGTGATACCGGAACCACTAGTTTTTTAAGAAGTAGTTCTTTATGCTTATCTGCGATTATTTTATCAAGAATATTCATAGCTATTATTCGCTTAAATGCTGTAATTTTTTTAAGGCCTCTAAGGCTTTTCCAGATTTAATCGATTCTTTTGCTGCAGAAAAGCCTTCTTTTATATTAATATTTTTAGCGGTTGCAATTGCCATACCCGCATTAGCACACACCACATTTTCCTGGGCTTGGGTACCTTCGCCTCTAAGAATTTTTACTAAGATCATAGCCGAATTCTCGATGGTTCCGCCACCGTAAATTTCTTTTTGTTCTAGTTTACGAACTCCAAAATCAGCCGGTTTCAATATACTTTCTGTATGATTTGAAATTACTTTAGTGTCGCTGGTTAACGAAATTTCATCGTATCCATCTAAAGCGTGAAGAATACTAAAATTCTTATCGGTATTTTGATACAGATAGCCATACATTCTAGCCAACTCTAAGTTAAAAACTCCTACTAACTGATTTTTTGGAAATGCTGGATTTACCATTGGTCCTAACATATTAAAAAATGTTTTTACCGCTAAGCTTTTACGGATAGGAGCTACATTTTTCATGGCCGGGTGAAATAGGGGAGCATGTAATACACAAATGCCTGCTTTATCAATGCATTTTTCCAGAAAAGAAGCATCACTGCTAAAGCGTATGCCCAGGTGCTCCATAGCATTAGAACTACCACTAACAGATGATACTCCGTAATTACCATGTTTAGCTACTTTTACACCAGCACCGGCAGTTACAAATGATGAGGTTGTAGAAATATTAAAGGTATTTTTACCATCGCCCCCGGTTCCGCAAAGATCAATAGGATTATAGGCGCTAAGATCTACCGCTACGCAAAGTTCTAAAAGTGCGTCTCTAAAACCTTCAAGCTCTGCAATCGTAACACTTCGCATCATATAGACCGTAAGAAAAGCGGCAATCTGACTTTCATTATATTCTCCGTTAGAAATATTGAATAAAGCTTGTTTTGCTTCTGCTTTACTTATCGTCTCGTGATTAATAAGCCTGTTTAGTAATTCTTTCATTTTATAACGACAACTCGGTTAAACCGAATCTAAATTTATAGTTTTTAAAATTCTATGCCCGGTCTTCTACCGGTTGGTCTGAAGTTGTTTTATGAGTCTAGGCTTTCACCCAGTTAGCAATCATTTTTTTCCCTTCAGGAGTTAAAACCGATTCTGGATGAAATTGTACGCCTCTCACATCAAATTCTCGATGGCGTAAAGACATGACTTGCCCCTTATCATCAAATGAAGTGGCTTCTAAAACGTCTGGTAAATCTTTTAATACTACCCAGGAATGGTAACGTCCTACTTTTATTTTTTTATCTAGCCCTGCAAATAAAGGTTCATCGTCTACCACAATATCAATATCTGTTGCCACGCCGTGATAAACTGATTCTAAATTACCTAAAGTGCCGCCATAAACTTCACCGATTGCCTGTTGGCCAAGGCAAACGCCGAAAATACTTTTGGTAGCACCATACTTTTCTATAATAGGTTTTAATAGCCCGGCTTCAGAAGGAATTCCCGGGCCCGGAGACAGTAAAATCTTATCGAAATTTTGTACAAAATCGATATCCAGTTGATCGTTTCTCTTTACGGTTACCTGGCATTCTAAATCCTCCAGATAGTGTACAAGATTGTATACAAACGAATCATAATTATCTATCACTAATACTTTTTTCATTTTAAAGAGTTCTTTTCGCGTTAGGGATTGAGGTTTTGTTGGAGCTCTTTTTAAGCGAATTAGCGTTTAAAAAAGCGACTACCGAAAGCCCGACTGCCCTTTAGGTCAGTAACGCCATTATTCTATATTTTCAGCGATTTCTAATGCTTTGGTTAATGCTCCAAGTTTATTGTATACTTCCTGAAGCTCGTTTTCATCTTTAGATTCTGAGACCACCCCGGCACCGGCCTGATAATGTAATTGATGGTTTTTACTAACAAAGGATCTGATAATGATGGCATGGTTAAAGTTGCCGTGAAAATCCATAAATCCAATCGCACCACCGTAGGCATCACGGTTTACATTTTCACATTCTTCAATAAGCTTCATGGCGCTATGTTTTGGTGCGCCGCTTAATGTACCTGCCGGAAATGTATCGGCTACCACCTGCATGGTTGGCGTATTAGGATTTTTGGTTCCGGTTACTTTGCTCACTAAATGAATAACATGAGAGAAAAATTGGATTTCTCGATAAGTTTCGACTTTTACATTGCTTCCGTTTCGACTTAGGTCATTACGAGCAAGATCAACCAGCATGACATGTTCAGCATTTTCTTTCTCATCGGCACTAAGTTGTTTGGCAATTTCGGCATCTTTTTCGTCGTTTCCGGTACGTTTAAATGTACCGGCGATAGGATGAATTTCGGCCTTGCCTTCATCGATGATCAATTGAGCTTCTGGCGAACTTCCAAAAATCTTAAAGTTGCCATAGTCAAAATAGAAAAGGTAAGGAGAAGGGTTGATACTGCGTAAAGCACGGTACACATTAAATTCGTCTCCTTTAAATTTTTGAGAGAAACGTCTGGAAAGTACAATCTGAAAGACATCACCACGATGACAATGTTTTTTACCGAATTTCACCTGTTCTATAAATTCTTTGTCGGTAAGGTTACTTTGGGTCTCGCCTTCGCGATGAAAATCGTAAGTGGCAAAATTCTTAACGCTTATCAGCTGTTCGATTTCTTCAATTTTATTATCATCACTATAGGAGTGATTAAAAATAAATGCCTGATTATTAAAATGGTTAATGGCGATGATGTTTTGGTATACCGCATAGTACATATCTGGTAATTCCAGGTCGCCTTTTTTCTTGGTGATGTTTATGTCTTCAAAATAGCGTACACCATCGTAAGAAATATAGCCAAAGAGCCCGTTATTGATAAATTTAAAGTCAGATTCCTCGGTATCGAACAATTTTCCAAAATCCTGAATTTTTTCGGGAAGGTTAACCTCTGAACTGATTTTGGTTGTTTTTGAAGTTCCGTCTGGATATTCCTCTAAAATTTCCTCATTCTGTACTCTTATAGAGGCAACTGGATTGCAACAAATGTAGGAGAAGCTATTTTTATTGGCGTGGTAGTCGCTACTTTCTAATAGTAGGCTATTTGGATACTTGTCCCTTACCTTTAAGTAAACGCTTACAGGAGTAATGGTATCTGCAAGGAGTTTTTTGTAATTGGTCTTTAATGTGTACATAATTTAAAGTATCTTGAAATAAAAAAAGGCTTGTCGTGAGACAAGCCTTTTTCTTATATTTTTATATAATGGCAATTTAGCTCACGAAGTTTGTACGTAAGTTAGACCACCACCAAGTATTTGCAATTCTGTTTTTCATTGCCTCAAATATAGCCATCAATTTTTAAATCACAAACAAATAATCAAAAAATAAATCCCGTAATCTTCAGGGAAGATTACGGGATTGAAATACAATGGTTGGAATTTTAGAATTTTAAATCCACAGCGATTTTAAATTCGTCATAAATAGTTTTATCTCCCAGATTATCAAAGAAACTTCCAGAGCCGTAACGTACATTGTATTTCGTACGATCGATAATAAGATTTGCATTGGCAGATTTCCCATTATAAACCATATCAAAAGTTACGGGGTTGGTTATTCCTTTAATTGTAAGATCACCTACGATACCATAAGTATTACCAGATTTTTTGGATGCTGTGGTAATGATAAGTTTAGCTTCAGGATGATTGGCAACACCAAAAAAATCATCTGTTTTTAAGTGACCTTCCAATTTTCCTTTGCTTTCGCCTTCAAGATCGGTAGATTGAAGAGAAGTCATATCGATCACAAATTCTCCTCCTAAGATTTTCTCATCTTCTACATTTAAGTATCCGGATTTTAAATCGATTGTCCCTTCGTGACTGCCAGTTACCTTTTCGCCTTTCCAGGTAATCTTACTTTCTTTTACATCAATTTTTTTAGCCATACTGGTAAAAGCAAGTGAAGCAATTACAACAACTGAAGCTAAAGCTCCTTTAATGATATTCTTTTTCATAGCAATTTTATTATTTGATTTTATATAAAGTGGAATAAATCCTGTGTTGATTTTCGTACTTTCGTCGCATGTTGATAGTCATCTTCTTCACTGCGATAACCAATACAAGCAATCACTGCAGTATGAAGCCCTTTTTCTTCTAAGCCAAGAATTTTATCGAAATTCTCTGCTGAAAATCCTTCCATTGGGCAAACATCTATTTTAAGATGTGCAGCTGTGTTTAGTAAAAAGCCCAATGCCAGGTAACTTTGTTTTTGAGCCCATTCGTTTTGCTGATCGGCTTCCATTTTTAAGGTTGTGTTTTTAATCATATCTGCCATACCTTGCAGATCTTCAACACTCATATTCCTGGTTTCTGCGATGTTTTTGATGTAGTCATCTACATAAGCTTCATCCAGTTTTTTATGATTAGCAAATACGATAACCTGTGATGCGTCAGTAAGTTGTGTTTGATCCCACGCTGCAGATTTTAATTTTTCCCTAATCTCTGGGTTTTCTATAACAAAAATCTGATAGGGTTGTAAACCATAAGAAGAAGCAGATAATTGCACTCCTTCCAAAAGTGCTTCTAGATCTTCTTGATCGATTTTTTTAGAGGCATCAAACTTTTTAGTGGCGTACCTCCATTTTAGATTTTTAATAACTGAACTCATAATTTTTTTCGGTTTTATTGGTATTGTATTATTACACGCTTTAGCTTGTCGTGAAATTGTAAAAAGTTTTTCCAGTCCTATCTGGGAATCTTTTCCCGCAGCTCTTTATTTAATTTCTAACTTTTTCAAGTAGCTGGTTTAATGTTAATAATTCTTCTTTCGTAATAGAGTTAGAGAAGTTATCTTCCAGATGGTCTATTATTGGGTCTAGGATCTCTAGTAGTTTTAAGCCTTCTTTAGTGATAATGATTTCAATTTTTCGGCGGTTTTCTTTACAAACAAATCGTTCAACAAGATTCTTATGGATAAGTTTATCTACCAGTCTGGTGGTGTTACTCATTTTATTTACCATTCGCTCCTGTATAGTACTAAGATTTGCGGGAGTTCCTTTTTGTCCCCGTAAAATGCGTAAAACATTAAATTGTTGTATAGAGATTTCATGGGGTTTAAGTGACTCGTTCATCATTGTGGTTGCTTTGTCGGCACAAAGCATGATATTAATAACCAGTTTCTTGGTGTCTTTAAGATGGTCTGTTTTTAAAATCTCTTCAGTCTTCATTGTTTCTACAACATTTGTATATACAAATATATATAACTTTTTAGTGTGATATATTAAAGAAAGGTTAAAAAAATACAGTTGTTTGATGGGCACAGGAATGCAGTTAATTTAGATAATGTATATTTACATTGCTTAATATAAAATGTACATATAATGAAAGAACTTGAACAGGAAGAATGGAGAGAACAGCTTGGTAAAGATGCTAACGCGGCTATTCTTGATGTTAGAACTGAAGAAGAAGTTGAAGAGGGATACATCCCAAATTCTAAGAATATTGATATTTATAAGGGGCAGGGGTTTATTGATGAGGTAGAGCAACTTGATAAAGATAAGAACTATTATATTTATTGCAGATCTGGTAAAAGAAGTGCGCAAGCCTGTTCGATCCTTGACCAGCTAGGCTTTTCTAATACTTACAATTTAAAAGGAGGCTTTATGGAATGGGAAGGCGAAACGGCAGAAGACTAATGAGAAAATACCTTTTATTATTTACAATTTTGCTCTTATGTTCACAAGGCTGTAAGGAAGTTGAAGCCAGTGAAATTGAAATGATTTCTCCTGAAGAAATGCTGGATCGTATGAAGAAAGATGAAATTCAGGTTTTAGATGTGCGTTCAGCTCAAGAATTTGATGATGCCCATATATTTAAAGCTAAGAATATCATTTTGAGTGAAAGCAATGATAATTCTCTTTTTTTTGATACACTGGCTAAAGATAAGCCGGTGGTGATTTATGGTAAAAATAAGGAAAATACGAAAAAGGCGATTGAAATTCTTAAAGATGATGGGTTTGAGGAGGTATACGAACTGGAAGGAGGAATTGAAAATTGGATATTAGTAGGAGGTAAAGTTTACTAATTCTCAATATTTATTTGGACTGCTAGCGTGGCGCGTATCTCACTTTTTCTAAATATCGATAAAAAAAAGAACTGTCTAAAGTGTAATCTTAGACAGTTCTTTTTTTATTATTTTCTTTTTGAAATTCCTGAAAGCAATTTTAGCTTTCTAACTTTTTTAGACCGTTTTCTGCACTACTTCAAATACACGTTGACCGTCACATTTTAGGGTTTTAGAAGGATATTTTAGTAATAATGCATAATCATGAGTAGCCATTAAGATAGTATTCCCGTTACGGCTAATTTCCTGTAATACTTCCATCACTTCTACCGAGGTTTGCGGATCCAGGTTTCCGGTAGGCTCATCGGCAAGGATTAATTCAGGATCATTTAAAAGTGCGCGGGCAATCGCTACACGTTGTTGCTCTCCTCCTGAAAGTTGGTATGGAAATTTAAAACCTTTGGTTTTCATCCCTACTTTTTCTAAAACAAGATCAATTTTTTGATCCATATTGTTTTTGTCTTTCCAGCCTGTTGCTTTTAATACGAAAAGTAGGTTGTCTTTAATATTACGATCAGTCAACAACTTAAAATCCTGAAATACGATGCCCAGTTTTCTACGTAAATAAGGAATATCTTTTTCCTTTAATTTTCTAAGATTAAAATCGACTATGGAGCCTTCACCTTCGGTTAAAGGAAGATCGCCATAAAGCGTTTTCATAAAACTACTTTTGCCAGTACCGGTTTTTCCTATAAGGTAAACAAAGTCACCTTTATTCACCGTAACATCAACTTCAGAAAGTATAAGGTTTTCCCGCTGGTAAATTGCAGCATTTTTAAGTTCAAGAACAACATTGGCCATAAATCAGAATTCTTTTCAGTATAAAAACTTTTAAAGGTTATTGCCCAAGACCTGTGCTTGGATATTTCTTTTAAGCACCCTAAAAACTGAAGCCAAAATTATACAATTTAAGTTTCAATTTTTAGAAGAATCAGATAACACTTCAAGCTATAAAACTAAGGCTAAATATACATTTTTAGTACACTGCAAAAGCACTTTTTTCTACATTAACATAATTATAGTGTTTAAATCGCGTTTAGAATTAAAGCATTAAATTATCTTTGATTACCAAACCTAAAAAACTATAAATGACAACCGGCAAACCTTACCTAATTGTTGTTTTTTTATTGGTGGCAAGTATTGGATTTTCCCAGCAGTCTGCCATTTATACCAATGATCTTGTGAAATTTAATAAAGCCTTAGAATTGTATAATAATGAGCAATATCTGGCTGCACAAAAACTTTTTGCAGATGTTAAAGAACAAGCAACAGACGAGAAAATTAAAGGCGATTGTGCTTACTATGTAGCCAATGCCGCAGTGAGATTAAACCAACCACGGGCAGATGAGCTTATGGAGCGTTTTGTTTCCCGATATCCAACCAGCACTAAAACAAACTCTGCTTACCACGATGTAGCCACTTACTATTTTAATACCGGTAAATATCCACAGGCACGTAAATGGTATGATATGGTCGATGAAAAAAGTATGAGCCGTGCCGATCTAGAGAAATATTACTTTAATAAAGGATATGTTTATTTTCAGACTAATGATTTAGAACAGGCGAAAAATTATTTTAACCGGGTTGTAGATTCTGAGCAGTATGGGGCCCAGGCGAAATATTATATTGGTTATATGGCTTACGAATCAGACGATTATGACCAGGCAAACCAGTACTTTGATGAAGTAAAAGGGGACGAGCGTTACGGCAAAGAACTTTCGTACTATCAGGCCGATATGAATTTTAAGCTTGGGAATTTTGAAAAAGCCATTCAGCTTGGTAAAGAGCAGTTGCCAAAATCGAACGTGGTAGAAAAATCACAGCTGAATAAGATTATAGGAGAAAGCTATTTTAATTTAAAGCAATACGATCAGGCTATTCCTTACTTAAAAGAATACCAGGGTGTAAGAAGAAAATGGAATAATACCGATTATTACCAGTTAGGCTACGCTTATTATAAGCAAGGGGATTATGCAAATGCGATTTCAGAATTCAATAAAATTATTGATGGTAAAAACGCGATTGCTCAAAACGCCTACTATCATTTGGCACAATCGTATCTAGAATCGGGACAAAAGCAGCAGGCATTAAACGCATTTAAAAATGCCAGTGAAATGGATTTTGATGCGAAGATCAAAGAAGATGCAATGCTGAATTACGCAAAGCTTGGTTACGAAATTGGGAATAGTTATGAGAGCCCTTCTAAAGTATTGATTACATTCCTGGAAACCTATCCAAATTCGCCAAATAAGGCTGAAGCTGAGGAATTATTAATCAACTCTTTTATCACTTCAGGAAATTTTGAAGAAGCGATGAACCTTTTAGAAAGCAATAGAAATTTTGCTGATAAAGTGGCTTATCAAAAAGTAGCGTATTATTACGGACTTCAGCTTTACGAAGAAGGCGATTATTATGAAGCGATCAAGAATTTTGAGAAAGCCTTAAAAGAACCTCGTGATCCAAAAATTACCGCAAAAGCGACCTACTGGAAAGCTGAAAGTGAATTTAATGTGAACAGAATTGACGATGCGATTATAGGCTATAAAGAATTTGGAGGAATGACAGCTGCTGCCGGAACCGATGAAAAAACAGATTTAGATTATAATATTGGATACGCGTATTTTAAGAAAAACGAGTATGATCGCGCTATCGAATATTTTAAGAGATATGCTGAAAATAGCCAGCATGACGCAGCTAAAAGAAACGATGCTTATTTGAGGCTAGGCGATAGTTACTTTGTAAATAGCCAGTATTGGCCGGCAATGGAATCATATAATGCAGCTATCGCAAACGGAGTTGGTAATGCCGATTACGCGGCTTTCCAAAAAGCTATTAGTTATGGTTTTGTAGATCGAAACGAACGTAAGATCGAGGATCTTTCAGGATTCAATAGTAAATATCCCCGATCAGCTTTTCGTGACGATGCATTATATGAATTAGGAAATACCTATGTGGCGACCAATAACACCTCGCAGGCGATTTCAACCTACGATCGTTTAATTAGAGAAGTGCCAGGAAGTGCTTTGGTTCCTAAAGCAATGTTGAGACAGGGATTAATTTATTATAATTCCAATCAGGGAGAAAAAGCGCTTAGTAAGTTTAAAAAAGTAGTAAACGATTATCCAAATACCCCTGAAGCGATGGAAGCGGTTTCTACAGCTCGTAATGTGTATGTAGACTTAGGTAGGACAGATGAATATGCGGGTTGGGTTAAGAATATTGATTTTGTTGAGGTTAGTGATGCCGATTTAGATAACACTACTTACGAAGCTGCCGAAAATCAATATTTGGCAAATAATACCTCGCAGGCAAAATCGAATTTCGAGAAATATTTAAAAAGTTTTCCTAACGGAATTCATGCTATTAATGCAAATTTCTATCTAGCGCAATTACAATATCGCGATGGTGATAAAGAAGGATCTGTTCCACATTATAAGTATGTTATCGCTAAACCAAATAATGAGTTTACCGAACAGGCCTTAGCAAGACTTTCTCAAATTTATCTTGAAAAATCACAATATCAGGAAGCATTACCATTGTTGCAGCGTTTAGAGCAGGTAGCCGGTGATACTCAAAATAAGATTTATGCACAGTCTAACCTGATGAAATCTTACGATGAGATGAATCAGCCGGGACAGGCAGCAGCTTATGCCGATAAAGTTTTGGCGAATCCGGAAGCCGATAAACAGGCAAGAACCGATGCGCAATTAATAGTGGCAAGATCGGCTATAAAATCGGGTAACGAAGCAAAAGCAAAAACAGCTTATGCGGAAGTTCAAAAAACGGCGACTGGCGAATTAGCTGCTGAAGCACTGTATTATGATGCTTATTTTAAAAATAAAAGTAATAATTATGAAGCTTCGAATGCTGCGGTACAGGTATTAGCCAAAGATTTTTCAGGATATAAAAAATGGGGGGCTAAGGGATTGGTGCTTATGGCTAAAAACTTCTATAAACTAGGGGATGCTTACCAGGCCACTTATGTTTTGGATAATGTGATTAAGAATTTTAGTAAATATCCAGATGTGGTTCAGGAAGCTCAACAGGAGCTTTCCAGAATAAAAGCCGAAGAAGCAAAAACCAATTCTTCCGTACAAACCGGAAATAATTAAATCCTTAAAAGGATCAGATCAACCTAACAACAATTTAAGAAATTATATATGAAATTTGTTTCAGTAAAAAGGAGCTTGTTTTTATGTCTGTTTTTAGTAAGTGGTTTTGCTTTTGCACAAGACCCAATAGATAGTGAAACAGTTACGGTGGTAAAACCTTATTCGCCATCGGTACGAGAGGCTTCTAAAATAAAAGCGGTACCAGGGAAAGCAGATTCGGTAAGTACTACAAAAAAGTCAGTAAAATATAATATTTTCTCGGTTCCGGTAGCTTCAACCTTTACTCCGGTAAAAGGAAGGGCCACCAGGGTAGAACGTGTTCGTCTTCCTAAAGCTTACGATAATTATGCAACTTTAGGATTAGGAAATTATACCAATGTCTTAGCCGAATTTTATAGTAATATCGAAGTAAACCGCGATCAGAACTTTGGAGTTTATTTGCTGCATAATTCTTCTCAGGGAGGGATAGATGGTGTTTTATTGGATAATAAATTCTACGACACATCGCTTAATCTTAATTATGGAAGTAAAGACCGTGATTATTCCTGGAATACTGAGCTTGGTGTGCAACATCAGTTATTTAATTGGTACGGTATTTCTGAAAACGTTCCAATGACTGATGCTGAAATTCTTACCACGGTAGATCCGCAGCAAAATTATTATTCGGTTTTTGGAGGTGGAAATATCGAGCTGTATGATTCTTTCTTTAAAACTGCCGATCTTGAAATTAGACAAACAGGTGATGCTTTTGGAACTTCAGAGCAAAAAGTAGATTTAAACAGTACGTTAGAATTTAATATTGCAGACGAATTAATTACAACAGATGTTCAGGCCAATTTTGTAAATGGCTCGATGGATAGAATTTATGCCGAAAATGTTGAAAATAAATACACATTTTTAAATGTGGGAGTGACTCCAAGTTTATTAATTCTAAGAAATAATTTAACCCTTAATATAGGGGCTGCATTTTTCTATGGTTTAGATACAGAAAATAGCGATAGTAACTTCTACTTATATCCAAAAGTTACCGCCAGTTATAAGTTAGCCGGTGATTATTTTACGCCTTATGCTGGTTTGGAAGGGGGGCTTAAGCAAAATTCCTACTACGATTTTGTGCAGCAGAACCCTCATATTTCACCAACTATTATGGTAGCACCCACAGATAATTTATATAATTTTTATTTAGGTGCAAAAGGAAAATTGACCAACACTGTTTCTTATAATTTTAGAGGAGGCTACAATGCGGAGGATGTAAAACCCCTTTTTGTAAGAAATGTTTATAACCCGGATATTAGGGAAGGCTACGCTTACGGAAACTCTTTTGGGGTAGTTTACGACAATGTAAAAACACTCTCGTTTTTCGCGAATATTAGTTTAGATGTAAACGATAATTTTAGGTTAGGAATTACCGGAGAATTTTTTGATTATGATACTGATCGTGAACAGGAAGCATGGAATTTACCAAATTATACTGCCGAGCTCACCGCAGATTATCAAATTACAGAAAAATGGTACGCTGGTGCTAACCTGTTTTTAGTAGGAGAGCGGGAAGCGATGGCAATTGTGGATAGTCGTCCTGTAGATGGCGGTATAGAGAGAGCATTTATTACTTTAGATAGTTATTTTGATGCGAATGCTCATGTAGGTTATCGCTTTAACGATCAACTTTCAGCGTTTGTGAAAGGTAGCAACCTTTTAAATAACGATTATCAGCGCTGGAGCGATTTCCAGGTACAGGGAATCCAGGTTTTAGGGGGCGTAACCTATAAATTTGATTATAATTAAGAACTCTTAAATATATAACTACGAAAGGCGACCAGATCATCTGGTCGCCTTTTTGTTTTATTAAACTGTAAATATCTGTTTTAATTCTTACAAGCAATTTAAAAACTTCTTAGTTTTGTCTCACAAAATTGATAACAATAAGAAAACATAGGATCAAGAAAATTAATAATCTTTGTATGTTAATTTGCATCCAAATTTGTCAATAATCTAAGCGTAATTAATGGCTAAAAAATTTAAACGTATTAACCGGGATCGTCCTTATTTAAATATCCTGGATTTTCTTGTAAAAGAAAGAACCTTCCTGGGCATCATCATGGTTGGTATTATCGTTGCCGGTATCTCTACCGGGTATGGTAGGGCCGCAATGTGGGTGGGATTCTTTTTTGCTGCTTATGCTACTGTAGCTAATGATAGTATCCAGTCTTTAGGAACTTTTATTGAAAGTAATAAAGCTAGAAAATGGTGGATATTATGGCTTTTTGTAGGATCGATTTTCCTGGTCACAGTTACGTGGAGTTTCCTTCATTACGATGGAGATGTGACCTATCAACGACTTTTAAACCCCGATGGAACGTCAGATTATCCACATCCCGAGAAGTTTAGTTTCTTCCAGATCATAGCTCCTTTAGTGTTGTTAATTCTTACCAGAATGAGAATGCCGGTATCGACGACATTTCTTATTTTAAGTGTTTTTAGTGCGGATACCTCTGGAATCACTTCAGTAGTTGGTAAGAGTTTGTCGGGTTATGTAATGGCTTTTGTATTATCCTTTGCAGTATGGTATTTATCATATAATGCCATAAGAAAGTTTTTTAAAAGTCGTAAAGCGCATACCGGTTGGATGGCGGTACAATGGATTGTGAGTGGTTCACTTTGGGCGGTTTGGGTAATGCAGGATGGGGCAAACATCGCTGTTTTCTTACCCAGACATCAAAGTCTGTTTCAGTTTATCATATTTGCGGTAACCATCTTTTTAGGGCTAGGATTGCTATTCTATTTGCGAGGCGATCGTATTCAGGAAGTGGTAAGTGAAAAATCACGAATTTCAGATATACGTGCAGCAACGCTGGTGGATTTAACTTACGTTTTATTATTAATCTACAAGCTGTTTATTAGTACTGTACCTATGAGTACCACCTGGGTTTTCCTTGGAGTTATCGGGGGGCGTGAGATTGCTATAAGTTTGGCCCGTAAGAAAAAAGGTAAAAAACATCGAAAGAAAGCCTTTAAATTAATTGCCAGAGACTTTATTTACGCTTTTTTAGGACTCATTATTTCTGTTGCCCTTGCGGCGGCGGCAAATAAAAGTATTCGTGATGCAATTTTTGCAAGTATTAGCGTATAATTCTGGGAGCATTTCTTCAGAACCATATAATTTCATTCAAATGCACCTTAGATAAGGTGCATTTTTTATTTTTACAACTTATCTTAAAAAGTGAACTATGCGTAATATTTTTACAATTTTATTTGTATCATTTATTTTGTGTTCTTGCGATTCTAAGCAGAAAGTAGATCTCATTGTAACCAATGCGAAGATTTATACGGTAGATGAAGATTTTTCTATGGCCGAAGCTTTTGCGGTAAAAGACGGAAAATTTGAAGCAATTGGGACAGTTTCAGAAATTACGTCGATTTATGAAGCAAATAAAACCATAGATGCCCACGGTAAAGCAGTCTATCCAGGTTTTATTGATGCTCATGCGCATTTTTATCGTTTAGGCCTTCAGCAGCAAATGGTAAATCTAGTCGGCACAAAAAGCTATGAAGAAGTAGTAGCAAGAATCGTTGAATTTCAACAAAAAAATAATAAGTCCTTTATCACAGGGGGTGGTTGGGATCAAAATGATTGGGAAAATAAAGAGTTTCCAGCCAAAGACACCTTAGATCGTTTATTTCCGGATACGCCAATTGCTTTAAGCCGAATTGATGGTCATGCCTTACTGGTAAATCAAGCTGCGTTGGATAAGGCAGGGGTTACTACAGAAACTACTTTTGAAGGTGGTGATATCGAGCAGAAAAATGGGGAGTTAACCGGTATCCTGGTCGATAATCCTATGCAATTAATTTTTGATGCGCAACCAAAACCAACCGAAGACGAAATGGCTGAAGCCTTGATGACTGCTCAAAAAATGTGTTTTGAGTATGGTTTGACTACCGTGGTAGATGCCGGTATCGATCGTAAAGTGATCGAACTTATGGACAGTTTACAACAGCATCGGGATTTTAAAATGAGAATCTATGCAATGATTAGCAATACCGAAGAAAACCTTAATTATTATCTTGATAAGGAACCTTATAAAACTGAGCACTTAAATGTACGATCGGTAAAATTTTACGGTGATGGCGCTTTAGGTTCTCGAGGAGCCGCTTTAAAAGAGGAATATAGTGACCGTCACGGTCATTTTGGGGCCTTGCTTTCTCCTATAGAGACTTTTAAAGAGGTAGCGGCTAGAGTTGCAAAATCAAAATATCAGTTAAATACGCATGCTATTGGGGATTCAGCTAATTATGTGGTGCTAACAACTTATGATTCTTTGCTGAAAAATGATCCTGACCGCAGATGGCGGGTAGAACATGCTCAGATTATTGATGAAGAGGATTTTAAATACTTCAGTAAAAATATAATTCCTTCTGTCCAACCTACACATGCTACAAGTGATATGTACTGGGCAGAGGATCGTTTGGGTGAAGAACGGTTACAAGAAGGCGCTTATGCATATAAAAAATTATTGGACCAGGCAGGATTGGTTGCTTTAGGTACTGATTTTCCGGTAGAGCAAGTAAGTACGTTCTTAACCTTTTATGCGGCAGTAGCAAGAAAGGACACTGAAAACTATCCTGAAGGCGGCTTTATGAAAGAGGAAGCTTTAACTCGTGAAGAAACCTTAAAAGGAATGACCATTTGGGCGGCTTATGCGAACTTTGAAGAAGAGGAAAAGGGAAGTATCGAAAAAGGTAAATTTGCCGACTTTATCCTATTGGAAAAGGATATTATGGAGGTAGACGAAAGCGAAATTCCTAATCTAAAAGTAGTGGAAACTTACGTTGGGGGAGAAAAAGTGTTTTAAAAAACAGAAAAGAGTATCTTTGCTAAAATTAAAAACTAAAAAATGGATAACGGAATATATGCTAAGTTTCACACCACGAAAGGTGAAATTTTAGTAGCATTAGAATATGAAAAGGCTCCGGGAACAGTAGGAAATTTTGTTGGGCTTGCTGAAGGAAATTTAGAAAACGAAGCAAAATCACAGGGAACGCCTTATTACGACGGATTAAAATTTCATCGGGTAATTCCAGATTTTATGGTTCAGGGTGGTGATCCTCAGGGGACTGGGTCTGGTGGTCCAGGTTATAAATTTGATGACGAAATTCATCCAGATCTTAAGCACGATGCTCCAGGTAAATTATCGATGGCCAATGCAGGTCCTGGTACTAACGGTAGTCAGTTTTTTATTA
Organism: Zunongwangia sp. L-65; assembly: GCF_056859415.1. NCBI lineage: Bacteria > Pseudomonadati > Bacteroidota > Flavobacteriia > Flavobacteriales > Flavobacteriaceae > Zunongwangia > Zunongwangia sp. L-65. Next base: position 5,292 of record NZ_JBSXOK010000050.1, on the reverse strand, counting down.
CTCACGTAGAGACACCATGGTTAGACGGGAAGCATACGGTATTTGGAAGTGTGGTTGAAGGTCAGGATGTTGTAGATAGCATCGCTCAGGGTGATAAAATCGAAAAGTTAGAAATTATCCGTGAAGGGGAAGAAGCTAAAAATTGGAATGCAGTAGAAACGTTCCGTCAGTTTAATGGTGCTAAAGCAGAGCGTGAAGCTGCTGCCCTAAAGCAACAGGAAGAACTTCTTGGTAAATTAGCACAGGGTTTTGAAAAAACCGATAGTGGTTTACGCTATAAAATTGAGAAAGAAGGAGACGGTAAACAAGCCGAAAAAGGAAAAACGGTTGCTGTACACTACAAAGGTCGCTTGGCCGATGGTACTGTTTTTGATTCTTCCTATAAAAGAAATCAGCCTATAGAGTTTCCTATTGGTGTAGGACATGTAATTGCTGGTTGGGACGAAGGTATTTTAAAACTAAAAGTTGGTGACCAGGCAAGATTTGTGATCCCTTCTCATCTTGGATATGGTGAGCGTGGTGCAGGTGGTGTAATCCCACCAAACGCAACATTGATTTTTGATGTAGAGTTAATGGATGTAAAATAATACAGAATAATTATAAAAAAAGCTGCTCGACCGAGCAGCTTTTTTTATTGGTACCGCCAAAGGGCGTAATAGCCGTCCCGATAGCAATCGGGATGCTTTGGAATTGAGATTTTGTCTCTATCGAATGCCTTGTGGGCTTGCCCAAAGGTAATTTACGATTGTTTTTTAAGAAATTAGTCCAAATTGGGTTGTGGGGTCATTCTCAAATATGGTTTCACTTCTTTATATCCTTTAGGGAATAGACCTTTAGCATCTTCGTTAGAAACCGCAGGACTAATAACTACTTCTTCACCATGTTTCCAGTTTGCCGGAGTCGCTACTTTATGATACGCCGTTAATTGTAAAGAATCGATAACACGAAGAATTTCTTCAAAATTCCTACCGGTACTTGGTGGATAGGTTAATGTTAACTTTACTTTCTTATCAGGACTAATAATAAATACCGATCTTACCGTCGCTTTATTATCTTCATTTGGATGGATCATGTCGTAAAGATTCGAAACATTTTTATCCTCATCAGCGATAATGGGATAGTTAAGTTTTACTTTCTGAGTTTCCTCAATGTCTTTTACCCAACCTTTGTGAGATTCCAGATCGTCGATACTTAAAGCGATTACTTTAGTGTTACGCTTATCAAATTCTGGTTTGTAATTGGCTACAGTTCCTAATTCCGTAGTACAAACCGGCGTATAATCTGATGGGTGAGAGAATAATATTCCCCAACTATCGCCAAGATAATCGTAAAAATTTATTTTTCCTTCTGTAGTTTCAGCATCAAAATTTGGTGCAGTATCTCCTAATCTTATAGTACTCATAGTCTGATCTTTTTAAATTGTATTCAAAATTAAAGAAAATCAAATCAAATAACCTATTAAATCTATAGGATAATTGTGTTTTGTGAAAAGTTTAACCCGATATTTCTTTTTCTGGAGAAATAAGAGGTTATTTCATATAATTTAAGCAGTTGGCACTAAGCCTGTTTCCATTTAATATTGCAGCCAATACTCGGTTTTTGATCTTCCGCAACTTTTTCTCCGGCAAGAATAGCATCCATGGCATTTCTAAGATCTTTTCCGGTAACCGGTTTTTCGTTTCCGGGACGAGAATCGTCTAGCTGACCGCGATAAGCGAGTTCTAAATTTTCATCAAAAAGAAAAAAGTCTGGCGTGCAGGCAGCATCATAAGCTTTTGCAACACTTTGGTCTTCATCGTATAAATAAGGGAAAGTATATCCTTCTTTTTGAGCAGCTTTTTTCATTAATTTCGGGCTGTCGTCAGGATAATTTTCAACGTCATTGCTGGAAACTGCCACTATCCCAAATCCTTTAGCCTGATATTCTTCGCCTAGTTTGGCGATTTCTGAATTTACATGCTTTACGAATGGACAATGGTTGCAAATAAACATGATTAATATTCCTTTTGGTCCTTTTAGTGCTTCAATATCAAAGGTTTTATCGGTTACTGTATCGTATAATTCAAACTCTGGAGCTTTAGTGCCCAAAGCCAACATATTTGATGGAGTACGTGCCATAATTTTTTACTATAAATTTACAATTTTGTACTCTAGAATATCTAAATTTCCGTAGAAATACAAATGCTATGGAAATAAGTTGGAAAGACTTTGAAAAAGTTGAAATGCGGGTAGGAACAATCATCGAGGCCAAGCAGTTCCCAGAAGCCAGGAAGCCCGCTTACAAATTAAAAATTGATTTTGGAAAACATATAGGTTTTAGAAAGACCTCTGCACAAATTACCAGAAACTACGAGCCTCAGGATCTGGTAGGGAAACAGGTCATTGCGGTAATTAATTTCCCAGATAAGCAAATCGCTAATTTTATGAGTGAATGTCTGGTTTTGGGAGCAGTAGGAGATCATAACGATATTGTCCTTATTGAGCCTGGTTTAGAGGTTGAAAATGGCATAAGAATTGGGTAGGGTACACTAATAATGATTGCAATAATGCTTCAATTTTGAAGTGATTTTTTCAATTCAAAATTATCGATCTCTTTTCTGCTGATCTTCTAATAATTTTCTGATATCTTTTTTGTTTCCGTAGATCACCATGATATCGCCTTTGTATAGTTTGGTGCCTGCGGAAGCAACGCCTTTAATATTGGTTATTTTTTTTGCGCACCCAAGATCGTTTTTACCTTCAGTGACTTTCATTGTAGTCAAAATAATAAGGTCATAATCTTCTCTAAAGCGTATTTCCTGTAAGGTTTTATCGTGGTATTGATCCGGTACCTGCACTTCAACAATACTATAATCCTCATTAAGTTCAAAGCTATCTACCACTCCGCGCATATTCAGTTTTTTGGCCCAGCGCTCGGCGGTTTCTTCTTCAGGGTGAATAATCTCATCTACGCCCATAGCTTCTAATACCATTTCCTGCAATCCCTGTTGTGCACGGCTAATAAGTCGCTTTACATTTAACTTTTTCATCAAAGCTGTGGTCATCACATTGGCGCCCTGATTTTCTCCAATGGCTACCACTACAACATCGGTATCCCTAAGAGGCAGGTTAGATACAGCAGCCGATTCTGTTGCATCAAGATTAATCGCATGTGTGATTTTATCTTTTATGGATTCGATACGATCCATACGAATATCAACACCAATAACTTCATTGTTAAGTGCAGTAAGCTTTTGGGCTAATGAAGAACCAAAGTTTCCTAATCCAATAATGATATATTTCATAATGCTATTAGTTAATTAAAACTTCCTCTGTAGGGTATTTATAATTTAAATGTTTTACATCAGCCAAAAATGCGGCCATAATAGTAAGCATGCTTACTCTACCGGCAAACATGGTCATGATAATTACAATTTTTGAGGCACCGGAAAAATTTGCAGTAATCCCTAAGCTTAATCCTACGGTACTGTAAGCAGAAATAGATTCGAAAGCCACATCAAGTAAGTGCATATCGGGGTCAAAATAAGAGATCATTAAAATCGATAATCCTACAAAAAGTATAGATAAGGTCATGATCGCAAAAGCTCTTCGTAAAGAGTTATTTGCAATTTCCCGGTTATAAACTTCTACACGGTCTTTACCTTTTGCCAGACTTAAAAAATTAAGCGTAGCAATAGCTATCGTGCTTGTTTTAATACCACCACCTGTAGATCCAGGGGAAGCACCAATCCACATTAAAAACATAATCACCATAATGGTAGAGAAATGCAATGCCCCCATATCGACCGAGTTAAACCCGGCAGTTCTAGGAGTCGAGGAACCAAAGAAAGAAGCAGCCAGTTTTCCAAGGAAATTATAATCTTTTAGGGTATTGTTGTATTCAAAGAACATAAAGAAAACCGTACCGCCCACGAGTAATATCGCTGTGGTGACCAGTACAATTCTGGAATTCAAATTCAAAACCCATGGCATATGAACCGGCTGGTCTGGTCTTTTAAACCGTAAAAAATTCTTTTTGATAAAATACTTTCCATACTTATATATGTTAAGTACAATAGGAAATCCTAAACCTCCCAGAATAAACAGTACTGATAAAATGATATGCAATGGAAAATTAAATCGATATTCCGGTTGGTATAGACTATATTCTAAAGTAGAAAAACCGGCATTACAAAACCCTGAAATGGTGTGAAAAACCGAAAAGAAAATACGATCACCAACAGTTTCGAATAATTGAGGATCTAAGCTCATATAAATTAATAAACCTCCTATAAATTCGAATACAAAAGTGATAAACAAAATCTTTTTTAATGCCGAAAAAACTTCGCCCAGTGTCTCTGAATCGGTGACGTTTTTCATCATTAACTGATTCTCATACGAGGTGCTACCACGGAAAAAATAACTAAAGTAACTGGCAAAAGTCATGATTCCCAATCCCCCTAGCTGAATTAAAACCAAAATGATACTTTGTCCAAAAGTTGTAAAATAGCTACCTGTATCAACCACAATAAGTCCGGTGACACAAACTGCGCTGGTAGAGGTGAATAAAGCATCTAAAAACGAAATGCCATTGTGAGTAGCTTTAGGAAGCATAAGGCACAGTGTCCCTATTATTATGAGTATTAAAAAACTAATAATAAACAGTTGTGCCGGATTGATAATTTCTCGATTGATCTTTAATTCAAACCTGGATAATTCCCGGATAAAATAAATAACGATAGCCAGGTAGATCCAGCCCATTTTATTGAAAAATTCGAAAAATCCAAGATTCTCTCTAATAGCATCAACCTGTGCAAGAGCGAGGAGGCCAAATAGCGAGAAAATGATAGTATCGAAAAATCTAACCTTGTTAGGGAAACGATCATTGGCGATAAAATAACGTAAAGCAATAGAAGGAATTCCAACGAGAAGGGTAATAAAATAAAAAGTTCTTATTTCGATTTCAACAAATTTCTCATGAGAAAAGCCTAAATCAAAAATTATTGCTATTACCGCAAAGAAACTTAGCCAAAAAGAAAACCTTCTTAGGTACTCTAAAATTTTATATTTACTCATACACTACTGAAATTGTAGTAAAATTCAGTTTAGTTGGGTGCAAATCGAAGTACGCACGCGCTAAAATATAGCGCAAGATAAATAGAAAAGGATAGACTTTAAGAAAGATTGTTTTAAATAAAACCCAAAATTTACTCGATAAGCGAAAGCTTAAGCAGCCGCTGTTGAGTTCAAAGTTTAAAAGTTCAAGGTTTAAAGTTGTTTTTTTCTATCTTCATTTTCACATCAACAAATTTT
>NZ_JBSXOK010000049.1:0-156953 GCF_056859415.1 Zunongwangia sp. L-65 | reverse complement strand
TGTTAAGCTCTACCACTTTCTTATCAAGCAGCTTGCGCCATTTATGTTTGTCATCCAAATACAGGATTTGGTTAACGATATGGTTCTCGTTTAGCGTAAGCCCTAAGCCATCAATAAACCCTTGGTGAAATACAAAATCGTCTGAAGTGAATTTATCATTGGTTTTGCTAGTCTGTACACTTTCGCCAAAGCACAGTTCGCTGTTGATGGCCAGGGCATCAAAATAGTTTTCGCCGATGTTGACGTTTTTCTTATCTAGAATAATATCGGTGTCAAAGCCTTTGTTAAAGCCATTAAAATATTCTTTGGTTATCGCTTGAATTTCCTTTGGGTTAAGCGGAAAAAATTTCATTTTCCGACTGTTGTTGATAAAGGAAACGGAATCACTTACGGCACTTATAAAATGCTGAACATTGTCATCTAATTCCTGAATTATCGTTTTTGAGACCTTGCGGAAAGGGTTGACATATTTAGAGTTGTTCAGCGCTTTATTTTTGGTTAGGGTAAAGAAGAGATAACAGTTGTGGTTGATATATTTTCGGCCTTTAAAATGATCGCTTGTGGCTTTTTCCAAAAATGTGGTATAGGGAAGCTCTTCAGCGGTATATTGCTTTTTGAGATAGACATCTTGCTTGTGAACTACGGTACCGACAGGCAATGATTTTAATGCCTGAAACCAAGCCCCGTGCATATCCTCAAAATCCTTTTCAGACAAGGAATAGATTTCTGGTAGGTTTCCTTTATAGCATACCACAACATTGCCATTATTGGCAAATAGGATATTGTCTTGGATATCCGCAATGGGCTGATAAGTAGAAAGATTAATTGTGTTCATAATCGAGACCGGAATTTCGTTTGTTACTGATGCTTTTTGGGAAGGTTCGCGCTAGCTGGAAGACCTGGGGATTGTTGATGATTCTTATCAGGGCGATATATAAGACTGTATTAAGAACCAATACGCCGATGATCATTCCAAAACTGAACGAGAAAATAATAATGAGTAAAGAAGCTATGATGGATATTATCATCACCGCAAAGAGGGAGAGGGGCAGTCCAAAAATAACTGCCCTTTTCCTGATGTTTTTATAGACCTCGAACTTCTTCATAACAGATTCATTAACTGCCAAATGTCGCTTAGCGACTTAGACTACGATTCCAATGAGGTAGGTGAAAATGCCCACTACGGCACCGGCAATAAGGACAAAGACGAGCACACGGGTGATCCCTTTTTTGAGGTCAGCATTTTCCCCGAAGAAATGGCCGGCGTTAAAAAGAAAGCCGATCAAGAAAATGACCCCTAGGATGATGGGGAAAATGGTTCTAATGGTATTGGATACATCATCAACGGAATCTTCAATACCACCAATTTGTGCGAAAAGAGAATTTGAGAGAAGCGAAAGAAAGCTTGCCAGATAGATAGATTTTTTCATAACGGAACGGTTTAAATTTTTGATTCGTTTTCGTTATGAGAAAAGTAATGGTTTTATTGTTTAAATATCTGTAAATCAATTATTTGTTGATAAAATATCATTTATAATCAATTGATTTTTAATAGTGTTATTTCATATCAAATTTTATGAAATCTGGAAAGTAGGTTGTTGATAACTTGAAATGTAGAAAGGAAAAAGATGCTCAAAAACGTCAGTTTTGTGATTTTGCTTCTAGAAATGTGTGTGATTTTGGATAAGAACCGGCAACAAGAAAACGTATTCTTATTGATATTGGCCACGTCGGAAAAGACAACGGTGCATCTGAATAAATTGCATTAAAAAATATGGGATATTTGATATCGCCTTTGAAACTTTATAGCTCAAATAAAGTTAGAAAACGATATATATTTACTTAACTTGCAATAGACATACTCTTATTTACTTATCTAAGAGAAAAACTGAATAATGATTTGTTTTTTTACACTCTGTAATCATTCTCTAATTTATCCGTTTCAATTTACTCTATGTTTATTTTTTTCTAGGCTGGTATACTGTAAAATATAGCTGTTGCCATTTTTATATAGATTAGTTACTTAAAAACTCAGAATTTATTTTTGTATACTTTAATATTTTATAATAAAGGAAAGGATAATCCGATTTCAACTTCCCTATAAAATACTTTTGAAATAATTAGACTTATATTTATAGTAGGACTGCTTTTCCTTTTAACCGTAGATCAGTTTTCCTTACGTAAGCGTACTATTAGAGTTAATGTTCTAAAGGGAATTTAATCTATATAAATTTTCCAAAAAATCATTTGTATATAGGTGAAGTAAAAGTAAGTATCCCATTGCAATTTATCTAGCATCGCCTTTTTAAAGCGTATGTTATTTGTCATCGGCATCGTTTACGCTTATTAACTGATGAATCTGGGTTATCAGTTATTATCCTTATAAATGGAAAATAGGGTGCTTTTTGAACAAAGATCCCTTAGCTATAACCATTATATGATTTGGATCAAAACTGTATAGAAGGTAGCCAATCTGTTTTTTATTAATGAAACTATTAGCAACATGTTATATTATGAAGGATTGAAAATCAATAATTGGAAACATTTTAATGGTATTGTGGGGTTTATGCCTGAATGAATTTTTTCTTTTATTTTTTGAAATTTTAATAAAAGGGCGGTTTCCTTATTCTAACTACTCAACAGCAAAGACTTCTACACTATGTTTCCTTCCTTCCAGTATTTGTGACCCTAACGGAGTAACCTTAAAATTTTGGGAAATTTCCTTGTTTTGGTTTACCTGCTCGGAGATGAGTATTTTTCTATTAAAAATTTTACAGAGCCCCTGTATTCTGGAGCATACATTCATGGTGTCACCGTGAAAGGCAATTTCCCTTTTAAGATCACCAATTTCAATAGCTGTAACGATCCCTTCGTGGATGCCGGCACGAAAAACAGGTATTGATCCATAATGGGAATTAAACTGCTTTTCCTTTTTTTTTAACCTTTGATTTAAGGCAAACAAGAATTTAATGGAATTTAATGTATTAAAATGTTCTAATTTCCAGGTGATTACAATCTCATCACCAACATATTGATAGATGTGGGCTTTAAATTTTTTAGCTACCTGATTGACCTCCATGATGCTTTCCTGTATAAAACTACTATACTTGAGATGCCCCAGTTCTTCCGCCAAATGGGTAGAACCTTTGAGATCCAAAAATATAAAAAGTCTGTTTTCTTCCCGGGGGAATCGGTATTTGCCAAGGATCAAGGGCATGGTAAAACCTGGACTGTTTTTACTTACCATTTCATTTATAAAGCTCACAATAAAAATCATAAACAAAGTGTAGGTGAGGATAATGATATCAAAATTCCTTGTATTTGAAGGTGTGGCCATATATCCACTTATAAATAAGTAACTATAATCATTCAATAAATTTTTTATAATATTCAAAATAAGCCATAGAGCAACAAAATAAAAAATAGTCCTGACCAGACTGTCGAAGACTAAGGAGCTACTTTTAAATTGCAATATTTTCAATAGTCCTTCCATTAAAGAAAGTACTGTCCCTGTTAAGAGCCCAAAGGCCATAAAAAAAAGAAAGAGGTTAGGAAATTTAATATTCCAACTAATGCTCAATGGTATATTAACCATGTGGGCCGTATAATAGAGGATAACTGAAAGTACGCCATAAGCTATCAACCAAAAAACTACCTGCCTTAAAAACAACCTCAAAAGTGGGTATCGGTAGACAAGACTTAGTATGAACATTTTTTTATAATTACTCTATTAAAATGAAAATGGGACCCATTAATTTCTTGCGAATTTTATAGGTTGTTCGTTACAAACAAATACTTCGATTCTGCAATCTTATAATTCGCATAAGCATTAGCGTATTCAGTTTCTGCCGATTCTTCTTGTTGCTGCGCGTCTAATAGATCCGTAAGGTTGTTCAGTCCGCTGTTGTAATTATCCCGTTGAACCTTTAGGTTCTCATTGGCATACTCCAGATTGTCCTTAGCATAATTAATTTGCTTATAAGCATCCATCAGGTCGTACCAGGACTTCATAATCCCTATTTTAAGTTCGTCTTTGCGATCGTCGAAATTATTCTGTACAATTTTTTCCTGCAGCGCTTTTTGCTTCACTTTATGGCGACCGGCTCCCCACCAATCGGAGATGGGAATGCTTACCATCCCAAAGGCCACCGGCATAAACTGACTGTCAATCGCATCGTTGAACGTTCCGAAATAACCTGCATTTACTCCAACAGAAACCTGTGGTAATAAGTCGGCTTTTGTGATTTTCGTTTGCAATTGCGATGCGCTTATCGATTTTTCAAGCAGCTTGTAATTATTGTTGTTTTGAAAATCGAGATCGGGGTTAGGGTATTTAAGTCGGGGTGGGGTGACTTGCTTTAACGTATCGGCAACGACGGTGGTTGTATCGTAAATTTTCCCTACATAAAGCCCTAAATCAAGTAATGCCAGTTTACGCTGATTGCCGAGTTTGCTTTGTTGTAAAAGTACTCTACTGCGGTTGGTCCTTACCCGAAGTAATTGATTTTTAGCGATAAGTCCGGCTGAAAGCAAATCTTGTTGTTGCTTCAGTAATTCGTCCAGGTACATTTTGCTGGCGCGTATGGCTTTAAGTTGTTCTTGTACTTGTACCAGTTGCCAGTATTTTTGTTCGGTATTTAGAATTACCGAATCTGTTGCCTGCTCGGCTTGTATGGTTCGGGTTTCTGCCTGAAGACTTGCCAGGGCACTGGCGCTTCTTATTTTTCCTCCGGCGTAAACAACTTCGGTTGCTGTGGCTCCGGCCTGATAAAAATTATCGATTCCATCGGGCAGTATTTCTGGGATGGGCGGGACAAAGTCCTTAAACCCATATAAGCCGATTCCGGTTGCACTAACTTGCGGAAAATAATTGGCAATAGCTTCTTGTTTGGCGGCTTCAGCTTGTTCTATTCTTATTTTTCCGTTTTTGATATCGTTGCTGTACGATAATGCGGCTTCCTTAACTTCTTCTAAATTTAGTTTTTCTTGTGCAAGTAAACTTCCGCAGGACAAAAAACTTAGCATACACCAAATAACAAGGGGTGTACTGTTCTTTATTAGCATCTTTTTCATACTATTTCTAGGCGTTTGCATTATTTTCTTTTGTTTCTTCTTTTTCCTCTTCGTCTTTTTCGTTCCTAAAAAACAACCAGTATAATACGGGTAAAACATATAGGGTAAGTATCATAGACATCATTAAACCAAAGGCGATAACGGTTCCTAATGGTCCCCATAAACTTGATCTACTAATAATCATTGGCGTTACTCCAACGGCAGCGGCAGAGGAGGTAAGGAAAATAGGACGCATTCTTCGTTTGGCGGCGTGTGCGGCAGCTCGGTAAACTGAATGGTCGTGATGAACTCTTAATTCATTGGCAAAATCGATCAAAATAATACCGTTTCTTACCACGATCCCGCAAAGTGCCAATATCCCTAAGAAGGAAGTAAATCCAAAAGGATATTGCATTAACATTAGTCCTAGGGCTGCACCAAATATACTAAGTGGCATTGTGATGAAACTTAATAGGGCTTGTTTAAATTTCCTAAAATGCCAAAGCAGGATAAGGAAAATAATAAGGACACTTATGGATAATGAGATTCCCATAGGTACCAGGTTTTCCTGACTCATTTCGTGTTCACCTCCATAACCTACAGTGATACTGTCTGGAAGCTCCATTTCTTCGATTTTGGGACGAAGCTTGCCTAATATCACATTGGCTACGGCTCCTTTTTCAATATCTACACGTACGGTTAAGCAGCGCATTCCGTTACGTCTTACAATTTGTTCTTGTTCCCAACCCGGGGTTATCTTGGCTACCTGACGTAGTGGTACTGTTTTACCGGTATTAGGTGAGATAATGGATAATTCCCTTAGGCTGGAAACCGATTGATCTTTATGATCTTCAGCCTTTACTTTTACGTTAATGGCATAATCGCCGTCCCAAATCTGTGTGGCATTTAATCCTTCCATATTCATCGCTATGGTGTTGGCGATATTTTCACGGGTAAGGCCTATGCGTGATGCTTCGGCTTCATTAACATCAATGGCAACGGTTTGCTGCATTTCCCCATAATTGGTTCTGGACCAAATGGTTTCTGGGGTTTCTCTTGCCAGGTCAATGATTTTATCTCCGTAGCTTTTTAAGGTGTCGATATTATCACCAAAAAGGCGCACTTCTACCTGTGCGGGTTTGGCAATCATATTTAGCTGTTTCATCCTTAAATACGCGTTGGTAAACATTTCAGCGTATTTTTTATCATATTCTTTCAGCACTTCTTCCGTAGCATCGTCTGAGGTAGTGGTGACCAAAATTTGGGCATAGTTCTTAGCGGGAAGGTTGGGCGCGTAAACCATATGGAAACGCGGTGAACTTTCGCCTATAAAACTGGTATAGTCGTGAATACGCTCGTCTTTTTCTAAAATCTTCTCAAACTCTTTTACTACTTTTTCGGTTTCTTCGAGACTGCTGTTTTTAGAAAGATAAACTTCTACTGCAAATTGGTTCCTTTCAATTACCGGAAACAATTCCTGCGATAGGTTAGAGAAAAAGAATACTCCCACAACTATGGAAAGTACACCAATACCTACTGTAATTCTATAATGCTTCATTGCGCTTTCAACACTCTTATTGAAGAAGTGCTGTAACTTTTCTAGCATCGATTTTTTCTTCTCTTTGTCTTCTTCCTTTTTGTTATGGTGCAATCCTTTTTTAATGAATATGGTATTGAAGAAGGGCACTAATAATACAGAAATGGCGAGTGAAAGGAATAATGCCAGCATTATAGTATAGGGGAAGGTACTTAAAAAGTCTTTCGCGGTTCCTGTCATAAAAAATACTAAAGGCAGGAAGGTGGCCGATATGGCAAGGGTTGCTGTAAATACCGATGGGAAAAGTTCTTTGGCACTGTTAAGGGCGGCTTTCCAAACCGATTGTCCTTCATCTAGTTTCTCTACGTGGTTATCTATGACCACAATGGGATCATCTACCACAATTCCCAATACGATAATTAGGGCGGCTAAGGTTACGGTATTTAGCTCCATTCCCAGCATAAACATTAACGCAAGGGTGGCGAGAATGGTAATAGGAATGGTGGCTGCGGCAACTGAAGCTACACGAAAGGGTAGGAGCAGTAGCGTTACAATAATTACCCCGGCTAGGGCAAAGCCGAATTCTTTAAGGAAGTGGCTTATGGAATGATGAACTACTTCGGGCTGGTTGGCAATTTTTCTTAACTGAATATCCTGCGGAAGTTGTTCTTTAAAGGTGTCGAGTTTTTCATCAATTCGGTCTCCAAATTGTACAATATTGTTACCGGAAGCCATTTCGAGCGTAATGATCATCGCTTTGGTTCCATTGGCGGTAATAAAGGAGTCTGGATCTTCGTATTCTTTTTTTACTTTGGCAATATCTTTTATACGGATCACACGTCCGTCCCGATCGGTGCTTACAATGTGGTTGGAAATATCGGTCACATTTTTAAGAAACACCTCCATATTTATAGGACGGTCAAAAGTGGGCGACTCTAAAGTGCCGTTGGGCCGTATGGTTCCCTGCGATTGCAAGCTTTGCATTAAAGTGCCTGGGCTAATTCCGTATTGTGCCAGTTTATTTTGATCTACGTAAACCGAAATTTGCTCGGTAAGTCCGCCGGAGTGGCTAATTTTTGCCATCCCTTTCACCTGCCGAAGTTGATCTTCTATTTCTTCTACGTGTTTTTGCAGGTCTTTGTAAGGTCTGGTTTTAGATTCTACGGCCAGGATCATCGCGGCAGTACTTCCAAAATCACTGTTCACTATAATTCCCTTAACGCCGGGAGGGACACTACGTTGCTGAAAGATTAATAGGTCGTTTTTAAGCTTGTTCCAAAATTGTTCAGTTTCATTGTGGCCTACACGGTTGGCTACTTCCACATAAATGTACATTTCGCCATCACGGGTATAAGAGTAGGTTTTTTCTTTGTCTACTTCATTATAGCTGAACAGGAATTTTTCGACTTTAGCGGTAAGTTGTTCTTCTACTTCTTGTGAATTGGCACCGGGATAAAACCCCATTACCAATCCTTGCCGAATCGTAAATTCAGGAAATTCGTTACGGGGCATATTGAAAAGCCCTAACAAGCCAATCACCACAAAAACAGAAGCTAATGCCAGTGGAAAAGCTTTGTTTTTCATTGCCCATTCTATCATCGAACCTTGTTTTTTCATAAAATAAGGACTTATTGTTTGTTTATAATTGTAACCGGAGTGTCTTGAGTGAGCTTATGGTAGCCTGAAGTGATAAGTTGATCTCCTTTTTGTAAACCTTCAGTGATGGCGATGCCATTGTTGTATAGTTTTCCGGTTTTTACAATGCGTCTTTCTGCTTTGTTTTCGTTTACTACATAGACAAAATTTTCATTCTTTTCGGTTACCGATACGGTTTCTACAGGAACAATGAAAGTGTTAGAGGCTTCTTCTGAAGTATTTTCTTTTTCGGGAAGTGTAACGGTACAGGCCATCCCGGGCTTTATTTTTTTGTCTTTATTGTTAATGGTAATTTTTGCGGTATAGCTAGGGGTGTTACTGTCTGATTGTACGGATATTTCGGTAATTTCACCTTCATATTCGGTATCTAAGACTTCTATTTTTACAATGGCTTTATCTCCGGTTTGATATTGGTTTACCTGATCGTCTGGAATTGGAATGATGGCTTTAAGCTTATCGATATCAAAAAAATCGACGATGGGTTGGCCGGGTGATGCCAGATCTCCGGTTTCCATCATTTTTTCACCAATATAACCAGTAAAAGGAGCGGTAATACGGGTGAATTTCACGTTTTGGTAGCTGGCTTGCGCGGCTGCTTCGGCCTGTTTGTAATTGGAGCGTGCTTCTACCATTTTTACTTCAGCAATACTTCCTTTTTTATAGACTTCTTCTACACGATTGTAATTGTCTTTTGCCATTTCAGCTTGCGCTCTTCTTGCTTCATACTGTTTTTGATAGGCTGTACCATCTATTTTGGCAATTAGGCTTCCTTTTTGTACAAAATCGCCCATACCTACCGGAAATTGTTCAATGGTCCCGGATACCTGAAAACTTAGTTTTACGCTTTTATCGGCAGCAATTCTACCAGTGGCAGAAAAATGGGCTCCACTACTTTCTAAAGAAGTGTTGCCTACCATTACGGTTTTAACCTCGATGGGTTGAATTTCCCTTTCTTTTTCTTCTTTTTTACAACTTTGAAGCGTTAACGTTGCCAAACAAAACAAAAGGATGAAATGAAACTTGCGCATATGTTATAATTTTAATTTGTGAGGATTTTAGTTATTGATCGTATTTTAAACCTTTAATAAGAATATTGACAAGCCAATCGAGCCTTACTGACATATTTTCTATGGAACCGTAAAGGAGCATTTCTTTTTCTAAACCGCTATAGGCGGTTACCATAGTCATTGCTAAAAATTGCATATTTTCCTGACTAATGGGGGCGATTTCTTTTTTATGGATTGCCCACGTGAGTATTTCTTGAAAAATACTATTCTCTATATGTCTTAACTTCATAAATAGGGAATGAGCAATGTTGAAGTTTTGCTTAATGTCTTCTAGCAAAAAAGTATACTCTTTGGTTTTATTTATGAGACTTTTGAGTTTAATCTCATTATATAACCGTAGGTTTTCTCCAATAGTGTTAGATTTTTTAATTTTCGCTTTGGCAGGTTCTATTATAGAAAAGTATTCCATTTCGGCCACCTGCTCAAAAACTTCATGTTTGTTTTTAAAGTAATAGTAGAGTGTGCTTCTACCTTTATTTGCGGCTTTGGCAATATTATCCATTGTGACTTTATCAAACCCCAATTTTTTAAATACCGCCACGGAAGAATTAATAATGTGATCTTTAACTAAATCGTCTTTCATTGGACAAATATAATTAAAATGTTTAATTATAGATAAAAACCAAAATAATATCGAAATAAAAAATATGAATAATATGATTATCTAAAGTGACAACCAATCCACATAACCTCTTTATTTCCCTTACTGAATTTGAGACGAGAATGAATGAAAAATCCATATTAGAAAGGTTCAATGAAAAAGCACACCAAATTTTAAAGCAGCCGGGGTGTTTAACATAGAAAGATGCGATAATTAATTTATTATAAATTTGGATAAAGCCATAGAGCGTGAAATATTTTCGCATCTGGTTCACGAAGAAATTATTCCAAATTTGACAGATGTCAAAAATTTATTACCTGGCTAGTATAAATGTCTTAACATCGGGGTATACCGCTATTCATGTTAGGGAAGATAAAATAATAATAAAATACTATTAGATTGCTGGAGAAGTGCAAATATCAAAGGATAGCAAAATATTTGATTGAAAAAATAAAACAGAATTATCCAAAAAAAACTTATCAAAGCCACTTGCTACATCCCTCAAAAGGATTTTTTAAGCATCTGAGCTTTGTGCTTAAAAAACTGGATAAAGAACTTAATGGAATAATGATGGAACGTAGAATTGTTTAATAAAAAAAATCTCTAGAATATTTTTTAAGATTAAAAAAGAAAAGATAAACGTACAAATAATTCTTTATGAACATTCCTATGGGGATGCCTGTAGGGATATTCATTACCAATGGCTTATCTAATATTTTGAAGACACTAATATGACAAATCTTTTTTTGAGAGCTCTCTAAAAGAAATCCTATATAAAAGGAATATATTTTCTATACTCTCTAGAAAATTAAATTGTTGTTTCTATTGGGTTGGAAAGAGTTACGGACAAAGAATACACCTTGGTCAAGATGAAATTGAAACCAGATTTCCGAGAATTAAGGATTCGACAGTTGTTAACGAATAAAGCCTTGGAAAAACTCAAGAAATGAAATTGCACAGCATGATTTTGTATACCAATCATCCATTGTTTCTGGTTTTAAATATGTATTGCAAGTATGGTTTCCGGTTTGAGAAACCTTAAATTCTATTGGCAAAGAGAGCGACCAAAAAATGGTAAAGAATTTTTTTCATCCTGAAACCAGTAATTTCTAAGATTTTATACTACACTTTTGTCTTTACTTCTTTATAAAACGCGACTAACTTAAACAGCTGCTGCATTTGGCTGCTTACGCTGTTTCCGTAGCGTTCATCTTCTCATCATCATTAAGGTTGGTGATGATAGTTTAAATCGCCCCCATCCCTATAAATTCTTGGGATTTTCTAATGTTCTTAATGAATTACCATAATCCATATTAGGGTTTTAGATCGTTTTTATTCAATGTTTTCATAACAATCTGCTTCGGTAAAAAATTCCAACAAAAATAACTACTGCTAAAAGTAATTTTATTACGGTTGTCGAACTTCATGCGCTTATCAAACATTAATAATTGTAAATCCCTCTCTTTAAATAATTGCTTTGGAGCAGCATCATTTAGCCAAGTATTGGTCATTAAAAGAGCAAAAGGTTTTTTGAAGTAAAGGGCGCGTTCAAAAATTAAACGTTTGTTGGTAAAGGGTGGATTAGAGATAAGGATATCCCAATTCTTAGGTTCGTAGGTATAAAAATTTTCTCCATTTGAAATATGGGAATATACCACTGGACTTTGAAGAGAAATAAGTTTGACAAACCAACTATCTTTAGTATCAAAAGGACACCAAATGATTTTGCCTTTAGGGATATATTCTAAAATTGGAAGTACTCCATACGCAGGGGTATGGCATTCATCGTTTTTACCATTTGAATACAATATTTTTTTCGAATCTATCATACTCTTTTGTCGTTGCTTTTTTTATCAAAAGCAATTAAATTAAATAGTTCTCGCATCCGGCTTCGCACTCGATTTCCGTAACGTTCTTCAAGTTCATCAGCGTTTAGGTTGGTGGTAGCGTGAGTCTTGACTTTATGTTTGGTTTGCAAGTATAAATCATAACGAGATAAAAGCACTTCTCCCATAACATTCAAATCTTTTCCGTAAAACCTACCGGCGGGTTCTACGCCCAGATCGTCAAAGCAGAAGAATTTAGTATTGCCATATTCTTCAATAGTTTTGAAACCTAAATGATTAAAACTGAAACTTACATTACGGCAAGGGATCATTTCATAGGGGCGTTGAAAAGGAACTAAATGTCGAAGCAACTTCATTAAACTGGTTTTGCCACAACCTACCGGACCGGAAAGGAGGATTCCTTTTTCTAAATCGATATCAAATTTGCTGCAAGACTCACGGTCTCTGATAAAATATGAGCATAATTTCAAAAGTATCTTTTTATCCTCTTCATAAATCCTGAATCTTTTACCGAAAAGTAGTTTACCTTTTGCATCCAGGTAAATCAAGATTTTCAGAAAATCGTATGTTACGTTTTTACCGTCAAATTCACCTAGCGAATATTCCACGCCACCTTCGGTTATTTTAGAGGGGTTGTCCATAGTCTTTGGTTTTAGTGGTACGCAAGTTATCCTCTTTATGATACGCTTGCTTTTTGTTTGGCCTGTTTTCCTGGTCAAACAATTCGGTTCTATCCATCCAGTTCACGGCTAAGGCTTTCCAGTCACGTATGGCTTTTCCATCGCTCGTTTTCCAATCTTTGTTTTCGTAATGATCGAAAAATTTTTCTCCTTCATTTGCATCAAAATTTTTTTCAATAAAAAAATCTAAAACAGCCTGCCTGGCCTTTGGCTGTTTATTATTGTTTTCTTGTTTGTTATTGTTTATAGTAGATACCAATGCTTGTCCACTGGTGGGACGGTGCTGGTTCACTACCGGTTCACGTATGGGATGGTACTGTTCCGCAAGTTGCTCTAATTTGGGATCGTAGTGTCCCAGATCTGGTTCATCACTTGTCCCGATAATGGACATCTTAATTTTACTTCCTTTATAAGGATTATTTGATGGAAAATAGGTGAGGTAATTCCACGAGTTAAGGTCAGTTACCCAACGATGATAAGTAGATTTAGAACCAATCTTGGCCGCGCGCATCAAATCTCTACGGTTCACAAAAAAATCTTCTGCAAAACGGCTACTGTTCCATTCCTGAAACAGCGCCATATACAGACTGATGTGAGTAGGGTTTAAACGGTCATCGAAATAGAACGCTGAAAAAGCCGAATTCAATAGCTTAATGTAGTTCATCTCTTAAGAACTTAAATCGTGCTGAACACGATTTTCTTCCATTACGTTTTGGATCTCTTCAGCATCATAATAAATAATACCACCTACTTTTGTGTAGGGAAGGGTACCATTAATCCGTAAATTTTGAAGTGTTCCAGGACTTATTTGAAGTAAGTCCATCACCTCAGAAGATTTAAGATACTTTTTGATTTTTCCGGAAGATTGTTTGGCTAGAAGGTTTTTGATATCATCCAGTAATTCCATTTTGAATTCTTGAAGATCGTCGGTGGTAATAATACTTGTTGGCATAATAGAACGATTTATGGAAAAGCTTTAATAAATTTAAATAGTTAGCTTTTACCTGATTTAACTTTCGTTCTACGAATTTGGAGAGTTTTATTGGGTTTTCTTCACAAGTCGAACCCAAGTTGTGCAAAGATTTAACATTCTGTTATTTAGTGGTTTTTGAATTGGTTTAATATATAAAAGGCTTTTCTTATTATATAGAATTTGCTAAAATCTACTTTAAAGCAAACACCCAAGTTGAAACCAACTTGGGTGTTTGCTTTATAAATAATCTCTTTAAATTTAATTATCTGCTTCTTTAATTTTTTTCAGGAGGCTTGTTTTCAATAAATCTAAAAATCTAGCGTAATCTTCTTTACGTCCTCTGATTTCCAAAAAGCTTCGATAGTAATTTCCCAAGTTGATGTCAAATATTTTTTCAAAAGCGGTCGCTAAATCCTTAATGTCTCCTTTTACAGTTCCAGATGCTATTAATGAGTAAATAAGTTCAATTAAATCAATTTTATTTGAAGTCCACGTAAGACTCAAACTTTCTAATAATTTTTCATTGTTTGAAATTTTTCTTGTTGATTTTTTCAAGTCATTTAATTCATTGGTGTAATGGTTTAACAATAAATCATATGCCAAAATCTTTGCAACAGCATTATCGTGGCTAGTAGAGAATTCGGCATCGGTATAAAAATGAGATGTATCTGAAAGTAAGCCGATGTTATCATTACCACGTAAAAAATAAAACTCATCTAGAAAAGTAGCATTCTGTCTATAATATTTAATAAACTCAGCATTGTGATAATAATATTCCTGAAGTTTTTTTATTTCAGTGTCTAAGTATTTACGTTTTGACTTATCGGTACCTCTTGGTTTCTGAAGTAGGTATTTATATAATTTAGCATAAAACTTAAGTTGCCCTTAGATGAATGGTTTTTGCTTTTTGAAAAAGAGGATTTCATTTTCTTTATTGATAAAATTATTTTCTCGTAAAACAACTCTTAATTTTTGTAAATATTTTCGAGATATTTTAATGCCTTCTTCAACATTCGAAAATTCATTGAGGTTTTTGTCGTTAACGTCATCAAGCGCTAACTTACATTCATCAAGTATATGTTGTATTTCATTTGTCACTAAAATTTAGTTTTATCAAGCTGATTACATCTTATTGAACCTGCATAACTTCAATGATCATATTAAATCCTTTTCGAATTGATTATTAATATATTTATGTTGATAATCAATTATTTAGGTATGGATATTTTTTAAAACCTAATATAGTTCAATACATACGAAGCCATATTTTCTTAATTCATTAGCTAAAAAGTTATTTTGATGAGGTGGATAATTTACTCTCAATATGTTATCTACATCCTCTAAATCAAAATTCCAGTTTCCAGCTCCCACTAAAATGTCAAGCATTGCTCTAAGTTCATTTATATTGGTCTCAGTTGCTACTGAGGTCCTAAAAATTGATATTTCCATTTTAACCTCAACGTTTCTAACATTTTGTTTTTTAGGTACATTCATTCTATAGTTTCCCACCAATTTTCAAATTTTTGATCAATCATGTCTAGATATACCAGTTCACCGATTTTTGGAGTTATCAATGGAATATTACCCCCTTTATTTAATGCGGTAATTTCTGAAAGGGGTTCATTCCAAGGGTGTGCTGCAAGCGCAAATTTTGAAGAATGTACTGGAAATATCCGTTTCGCTTTTAAATCTACAGCCGCTTTTAATACATCTTTGGGAAGATTATGTATATATCTCCAAGCCTTATCATATTGACCGTTGTCCAATATTACTAAGTCTAAAGGACCGTGTTTTTCTCCAATTTCTTTATAATGGGTATCGTATCCGCTATCACCACCTAGATAGATTTTAAAAAGCGAGGTTTGCAGAACATATGAAGCCCATAGGGTGTTGTTTCTAGATAGCCCTCTCCCTGAAAAATGACGTGCCGGTTCTATAAAAACTATAAAATCCTTATCTAATTCGATTTTTTGATACCAGTCTTTTTCAATTATTTTTTTAGGGTCATATCCCCAATGTTCAAAATGAGAACCTACTCCAAGGCCACAAATAACTTTATTTATTTTGTCCTTTAAAGCCACCAAAGTTTTATAATCCAAGTGATCATAATGATCGTGGGAAATAAACAAGTAATCGATTTCAGGTAAATCTTTTACAGAATAAATATCCGTACCCTCAAATGATTTTATAGTATTTGGAATTGGGGAAGCACTGCCACTAAAAACAGGGTCAACTAAAATTCTCTTTTGGTTTATTTGAATAAAATAGGAGGAATGGCCAAACCAAACTAATACATTTTCATCAAGTGATAGATTTAACAAGTCTGTTTTAATTGAAGGTATTTTATCTTTAGGATAGTGATTAGGTTTATTTTTAATAAGGTTATCATACATCACCTCATAGTAATTATAACCCTTTGCCAAAACGGGAGTGTAATTTAAATTTTGGAATTTTCCATTCCGGTAATTGGGGGAACGTTTTATTTTTTCAAGTCTGGATCCAGTAGGTTTTTTGCCAAACATATCTTGTTGCATATATAAAAATGTAGATGTGATAAGCACGACCATTATTGTAATGAATATTATCATCAAATTTTTTATTATTTTTTTCACCTAAATTTTTTAAATTGTTTATAGATTCTTCGTTTCCTATTTCTTAGATAAGCTAATCACTTTATTAAATATAAAATCGACACCTTTATGAGGAAGAATAGAAGGTAAAGTCCAGTTAAAGAATCTTCCCGGGGTAAAAGTATAGCGTACTTTTGGAGAGGATGTTTCAAAAATTTTAAGGGTGAATTTGGCAATAGATGCTGAAGAGGCTGCATTTTTCTCAGCTTTTACCATCATTTTTTTGAAGCTTTTAAATGGTTGCTCATATCGACTGCCATTATATGATTTTTTATCCAGCTGATCTTTTTCCCATATTTTACTTTTAATCGCACCCGGCGCAAGAATAATTACCTTAATGCCGAATAAACTTAATTCTCGACGCAAGCTGTGTGAATAACCTTCTAATGCGTGCTTAGTCGTCGCATATGCGGAAAGAAATGGAAGGGACAATACACCACCTACTGAACTAACATTTATAATTCTGCCAGTATGCTTATTCGCTTTTGAACTAGTGCCAAGAAGTGGTAAAAGGGTTTGAGTAACGTGCATTAAACCAAAAAGATTGGTCTCGAATAAAGTTCTTGTATCTTCCAAATCCTGAAACTCGATGGGAGAAACAATTTCAATAGCTGCATTATTTATCAATCCATCAAGAAGTCCGTTCAGGGAAATCTCTTTTACATATCTCGCAAGATCGTTGACCTGTTCTGGATTCGTTACATCACATATTATAGGGTAAACATTTTCATTTAGTTCTTTTTTGAGTCTTTCGGCATCCTTGACTTTACGGATTGTAGCAATTACTTTGTAGTTAGCTTCTGAAAATTCTTTAGCAATAGAATATCCGATACCACTGCTAGTTCCCGTAATTAATATAGTTTTTTTCATTTTTTACAATTGAACAATATTTGTCAAAGGTATAATTATATATTGACAAAAAATGTATATTTGTAAAAAAAATATGACTAAGAAAGAACTAGAAGTCTTAAATGCCTCTAAAGCCATTTTTGTAAAGTATGGATATACCAAAACTACAATGAACGATATTGCTGAAGCAGTTGGAATTTCGAGACCTGGACTCTATCTTATTTACCCTAAAAAAGAAGAGATTTTCAAAGCTCTTATCCTTATGTTGTCGCAAGAACTTTCTGCGGAAGTAAAAAAAAGAAACGCTAAATTGAAAGAGCCGCTTTTAAAACTGAGAGAGGTGATGAATATTTGGGTAGTAGAAACGTACACTTGGTTAAATCAATCACCTGAAAGTGCAGAATTGTATGAAAATGAATTTTCTTTCACCAGAAATTGTATGCAAAAAAGTACAGACTTATTTATATCTGATTTAGAGGAAGTGCTAAAACTTTTTCCACATAAAAGCTTTAATAATGATATTGAACCTAGAGACGTTGCTGTTATTATCTCATCTGCGGTTATAGGTATTAAGAAACAGGTTGATGATCTGGATGACTTAAAAAGGCATATTGATTTACTTATACGAATTTGTATCAAGATTTAGATTTAATAATTTAAACTGAAATAAGTAAGTTGAATCGTATAGGTATCTTACTTACAGAAAGTATAAAATATTTATAAAACAATTTGAAATTTGATTCAGGAAATTTGGTGAATTTAATTTTTAATATCTATTAATCAGGTGCTTATTTGTTTTGTGAACTTT
Source organism: Zunongwangia sp. L-65 (assembly GCF_056859415.1). Lineage (NCBI taxonomy): Bacteria > Pseudomonadati > Bacteroidota > Flavobacteriia > Flavobacteriales > Flavobacteriaceae > Zunongwangia > Zunongwangia sp. L-65. Next base: position 139,253 of record NZ_JBSXOK010000049.1, on the reverse strand, counting down.
TGATAATAAGCAATTCAAATATATTTATCAGTATTACAGAATAATACTTGTCGTTACGAAATATATACAGCAATGTCAATCTATTAATTAAAAATGAATAATATTAATTTCGCGATTGTCAGTATTGTATTATAAAAGGTTTTGTTATCACTGAACCCTAATTAGGACTTCATTTACTAGTACTAGGCTTTCACTTCTAATTCTATATGAAATTCTTTTCAATTAGCTAATCGATTTTATAAGAACGTAAATCTTAATTTAAGTATTTGCCTTCAAAAATTAATAACACTGTCTAGCGCATCATCCGCATCTTTGTGAATAAAGTTAGCTTGATAATTTATCGTGGTGGTAACAGAAGAATGCCGATAAAGCTTCTGAAGCATCTGAATAGGAATTTTGTCACCTGAAATATTACCAAAACTATGTCTAGCAATATGCATACTCATCTTTTTGGTAATGCCTAGTTTAGAAGCAACTTTTTTTAAATGTCTATTCAGGTTTCGGGTTACAGTTTGTGTTCTTATAGAAACCTTTTGAGTGTCTTCCAAGTCCGTGACGGTTAAATAATCGAAAATTAAATCATTATTCAATTGACTGTTTTGGCGATATTTTTTGAAGATTGAAATAGCCTTATCAGGTGTTTTTAGGGTTACGAGCTTACTGTTTTTATTCATCCGGTATCTTAATCTACCATCATAAAAATCAGACCACTTTAGTTTTAAAACATCACCTACTCTTATACCAGCAAAATAGAAACTAATAAGCCATACGTCGACTGCTTTTTGCTGAGCTTCTGTCAAATCTCTGTTATTCTCTAATTTTTGAATTTCTTTTCTAGTTAGTCCAATTTTTTGTGATTCAGGAATTCGTATCTGTACTTTCCCTTTACCAAAAGGGTATCTTCCTCTATCCACTAAAGATTCAGATATCGCCAAATTATAAATAGTTCTTATTAAGATCAGATAATTCACAACTGTTCTTGGCGAGCGTTTTTTATTGTGGAGTAAATATGTTTCAAATTTCCTGAGAAGGGGAACATTAAGTTCATTAAAAGATAACTCATTTTTTCTGAGAAAACTCTTAAACTTTTTAAGGCGACCAAGTTCAGTGTCATATTGATGATATTTTTCTCTGTCCTTTAAGTTTTTAAGATGCATTTCTGCTACTACAAAAAAATCAACTTTTTTCTTCTGCCTAATATTTTTTTTAATTGTTGTTACGGTCTGGTAATCAGAATTATTTTCAGCTTCTAGGACTTTTTTATTTGTTTCGGCAACTTTAGTAAGTAAAAAGTTATTAATGAAATTAGCGTTAGGATGAGATTTTCTAACGCATCTATTTTTCTCATCCCAATATCTTTCTTCAATATATTGACCAGTTCCTAAATAAGAGCTTTTTCTATCTTTGGTAATCCTGACAGCGATTGGATATTGACCTTCAGGATTTCTTTTTTTTCGGAGTACTGCTTTAACGGTGGCCATAATAAATGTTTTAGACTATAAAGATAATAAAAACAGGTACAACATAGGTACAACATTTTGTAGATTTAATTGATGATATTTGATTTCAAATACTATTAAAATTTAATTAGAACATTGAAAGTCAGTATATTTATGTAATATTGATGTTGTGTGATAAAATACTCATAACCCGAAGGTCACTGGTTCGAGTCCAGTTCCCGCTACTAGCAATGACAAGGGTTTCAAGAGATTGAAGCCCTTTTTTTATTTCATATAGTACAGAATAAGTACAGAATCATCACATTTTCGATTTGACATTTCCCTTGATTTCAAATGGTATTATTTTGTAGCAAGAAATAGTATTGACGAACTATTTTAATATTTAAATGCATTTTTCATTAATTCCATTTCATTTCTTGGAATACCTAAATCCGTCGCTAGTTGTTCCCATTGGGCTACATTCTGTTGAATTATATTGATAATAGCATTGGTTTCTTTTTCTTTTAACCGAAAATAAGGAGCGACTTCCCTTACCAAGTCTAAATCCAAAGCATTGTCATTTTCTGAAATATTAAGTTTTAAGCCGGTGGCGTTCGGAGTTGGATTGATATCATAAGCCGGCGAAAGTCTCCAACCGGAATCCGTTAAAAGGAATCCGTGATTACGAAGGTGATCATCCGTATTCGAAATACACACATTAAACGCAATACGTCTCCATAACTTCCGGAGATCATTATCAACATTAGCCCCATTCTGCATCAAAAATTCCACAAGCTCCAAATAACTAACCCCATCTTGATAGTCCGTTCCGTCAGTATATCCTAATAAGGTCATTGCAGAGGCAAAGTGCGTTCGGGTGCCATTGTTGTTACGATCAAATCGTTGTGTTAGAAATGTATGTTGATGATGCGAAAATTTTTCTACCCTTGACGGTGCCATTTCAATACCAGATTTAATCGCAAGTCGATAGGCAAGCATTTCCCAAGCGCCCATATCCTGACGATCATTTTGACTTGGGAATTTAGCAATCCATAAACTTCCTTCGGTATCCCGAATGTTTGCCTTGGGTCTTGCACCTCCCAAAGAAGATCCTGGTGCCATTAGCATATTAAGCCATTTTAGGTATTCCGGATTTTCTGAGGCATCTTCTTTTTCTAGTTGTAAGCTGGCAAATTCAAGATCCCGAAGTGCAGCAAGAGGTGGTGCGGCCATCGCTCCATCATCATCTAAAAATGCACCATCGGACGTTGTTTTAAAACGAAGTCCTCCCATTCTGTTATTATCATAAACTCCGAGTAGGTAATCCGATTCCATTAAAGTGTTAGGCCGACGTTCTTCTTTCCTAGCTTTAGCAGCCTCTTTACGCATCATTAGAACTCGACCCCATCGATCAGGTGAGGAATCCAAGAAAATACCGAAATTGGATTTCTCATCAGTCAGGTACTGGGCTCCTTCGAATAATTGTAAATCTGGATCTATGATCTGGGCATAATCCGATTGTAACCATTCTTTAGCATATTCAAAGGAAAATATTTCTTTTCCTCTAGATGGCGTAGCATATAAACTCCCCATTAAGAATGGATCTTCAATTCCATCCCAATGCGCATATACCAATATTTCTTTTCGTTCCTTTGTCATTATTTCTTGGTGTTTTTGGGACCGCGTTCCTTTACGGTTAGATCGGCATCCTGTATTTTTCTGCCCAATATATCATCGTCAGCCAAAAGCAATATATCCTTCTCCAATCCTAATACTAATAAAACCTGGAGAATAATACCTAAAGAAATTGAAGGACTTCCTTTCTCTAGGGAAGAAAGTGTAGGTCGGGAAATCCCTGCCCGCTCTGAAACCTGATCCATTGTTAGTTTCCTGCGTAAGCGCGCTAACTTAATATTTTCTCCTACAGCTTGTAAAAGCTTCTTATTCTTAGGTAATAATATAATACTGCTTCTGGGCATAACGTTAAATATATTTTACAAATATACATATAAAAGTAAATAGTATTTTACGTTATTTAAAAATGATTTAAAGGGTAGTTGAAAGATTATCCTATTTGGCACAATGGTAAAGGGATTTCATTGAATATAGTATAGCTAAATCTTTGTATAAAATGTATCTCACCACATTACCGCTCTATTCCATGAACAGCTACATTTTGGCGTTACTAAACTATAGCATTGGTTTTTAGATCATTTAGTGATTTTTTAAGTAGATTCAATTCAGCGGTGTTTGGCTAAGGAAAATTTTATTAAATTTTTTGCCCATCGTTCATTGGACACTTTCACGACTTCTTTAGATAATTGATAAACAGATTGCTAAAATTTCTTAGGTTTTGAGAAAAAATTCTAATACAGTAAACGGATGCTCTGGGCTACTCTCAAAACCGAATAATAAGGCAAGTCAACTCAATGGCAAATCTAACTACAATATGTACCAATTAAACTACTTTTTATAGTTTTTATGCCTATAAATTTGTGATTGTATATACTTGAAATTCTGATGGATATGATAAAAGGAAAAGTATTGAAAAAGCTAAAGAACTATTAATTACGTCTTCCCTTTTTATAGCTTAAGTGTAGTATAAACTAGGTTTTGGACATCCACAATCCTTTAGCAAATTGTTTAAATTAAAAACCAATTATTCCCCTTTTAGCAGCAGATTTTTCTACTCAAACTAAGGATCGAAAGGGAATGACGAAAATACCCGCTATAATAAATTACGATAAACAATAAATAATTTTAAGCCTGGAGAACAAGAATAACATTCAAAAAACTAAAAAGCATTGAGAAAGAACAGAAAGAATGCTTACGTTAGAACTAAAAAATTAGAGGAAAATAGAGTTTTAACCCGTAAAATTTATGCTGAAGTTCCGCCCCGTGTTGAATATGAATTAACACGCATTGGTTATCAGTTGAAACCAGTAATTAGTGAACTTGAGACTGGGCTAAAAAACATAAAGAAATAACATAAACCTCACCTTGCGTAGCATACAAAAAATAGATTGTGAAAAACTTCGAAACCTTAATAAAAGAACATTTTGGGCAATTATCAAACCAGGAAGTAGCCTTTATCCGTCCCTATTTTCAGGAAGAAAAACTTCAGAAAAATGAATTTTTTACCCAGACCGATAAAACTTGCGACAAATTGAGTTTTGTAAAATCTGGCATTCTCAGAATTTATACTTTATCTGACGGCAAAGAAATCACCCAATGGATTTCTACCCAAAACTTTTTACTCACAGAAGTAATGGGGTTCTTTTTTAATCAGCCCAATCGGTGGGCCATACAGGCCCTTACAGAAACCGAATTACTAAGCATTACCAAGACCAATTACCTTAAACTTTGCCAGAAATTTCCTAAATGGAATGAGATTGAAAAACAATTGATAATGAAGTGCTTTATGATGATGGAAGACCGGATTTTTTCTCATTTATCAATGACCGCAGAAGAAAGATATGAGTTGTATTTTCAGCAAAATAAAAAATTATTTAATCAAGTGCCGTTGCAATACATTGCTTCCGTACTTGGTATGACCGCTGAAACACTCAGTAGAATACGAAAACGCCAAAATGAAAATTCTTGATTTTTATCAAGAGCTGCTGAATTTAAGTTGAAGACCTTTGATCTCAACAACTAAATGTAGCAATGATGATAAAAATGAGCAATCTTATAAAGCTTGAAGAAGTAGGGCAGTTTTTACTTTCCCTTCTCTTGTTTAATCAACTGGATTATGCCTGGTGGGTGTTCCCTGCCTGTTTACTCTTACCTGATTTGTCGATGTTGGGCTACCTGATAAATCCCTAAATAGGCGCTTGGATTTATAACCTGTTTCATCATAAATTTTTAGGAATTAGCCTTCTGTTATTGGGGTTTTTATGGAATCAACCACCGCTAGGCCTGGCCGGTGTTATCTTATTCGGTCATTCTGCAATGGATCGGATTTTTGGTTATGGACTAAAATATGAAGTCAATTTTAAAAACACTCATTTGGGATGGTTTGGAAAAGATTAAAAAATTTGGCAATCAATTGTTGCCACTTGTTTCTATACATGAACCTGCTTTTCTATTTAGAAAACAATAACAATTGTGGTGATCTACAGGAGTTTTATTTGACTATTTTTATTGGAACATTTCACGTGGAGTGAAGTCGAATGGTTTCGTTGGATCTATTATTTAAAACAACTTATAAGCCAAGCTATGAATAAAAAACAGTTTCTTTTAGGATTACTCTTAGTATGTGTTTTCGCTTGTAAAGATGCAACTAAAAAGTCTGATGAGCATCAATCCCCTAAAAATGAGTCAGCAATCGAACAAACAGGTGACGAAGCAAATTTCTCTTCACCACTCAATAAAGATGAGGTGGTTAAAAATATTCAGGGGAAATGGAAAGAATCGGAATATCCTTACCGAATGCTGGAAATTAGCGGACAAGAAGTTAAATTCACAGAAGAAGGAGTAGTGGAGCCACCAACATTCAAAGCATTCGAAATTTCAAATAAATGCCCTTTCCAGGTGAATAATATAAAAGAGGTTGATAAGAACACGATCATCCTTAGTTTAACCGAAGAGCAACGCTGTGAAAAATTGAAAATTGAAAATGAGACCTTGATTTTAAGTGGTTACAGCACCAATACAGAAGCCGATTATAAAATAGTCTATAAAAAGATGGAATAAGTCGTGATCCATTAAAGAATACACTTATAATTCGTGATTTTTTATAACTAATTACGGATGTAGATTTTTCCTATTCTTCCACCAAAACCAAGAAGCGATTACCCCCAGAATAATCGGTAAAGGCAAAAATACAATTCGCATAAAATCACTAAGTGCATTAGCAGTTTTATAAATGTAGGGGACCCATCTATATTCGTGAGTTGTATAAATGTACAAGTAATACACAATTATAATTCGGAACACCAAAACTAACAGTCCACCATATAAGATTTTTCTATACGACTTCGAAAATGTGGGTAAAGGCAATACGGTATAATAAAAAGTTATTACCAAACAGATAATCATTTCTATAATAACATACACTACGTTTATAAGTGTATAAGTAGGTGTTTGATTTGGATTTTTCGTATGAAGTAGCGATAGAAAATCCAGCACTTCGATAAGCAAGAAAAACGAATAAACCCCATAAAGTATAGCGCACCATCGTACCAGTGTTTTCCATTTGATGAAACTATTTCCCATTACTATTTAATTATATCAATTTAAGTATAGGTACACCAAGCTTAGCACGTTTTAATTATTAGATTAATTGGTACTAATTTACACTAGTATAGAAAATAATACTAACTTTTATTGGATTTATAGGAAACGATATAAGCTAGCTATTCCATCGACAAGCAGTAATTAATTTGTAGAGGCTTGCCGAAATAATTTTTTGAAGTTGTGAAAATCGAATATTAATAAATGCCGGTGAGCTTATCCCACGAGATTTAATTTCTAGCCGGTCATCCTATGTTTAGGATATGTAGGTTGTATTTTATCGTAGTCTAAAAGTTGAAATAAATTATATGAAAATCCTGTTTTAAACAGTTAAATTTATGAACATATTTTTTCATTAAACACTTAATAATAATTGTAAATATGCTAGTAGATATTATTCCCAAATTGCCAATGCGCAATAAAAATGTAACTGTAGATTATTACATGCATAATTTAGGTTTTAAGGAAATAGGTAACTATGAAGGATATTTAATGCTTCGAAAAGAGAATATAGAAATTCATTTTTTTGAATTTAAAGATCTTCGTCCAAAAGAAAATTATGGACAGGTATATATAAGAACCAATGATATTGAAAATTTATATAAATTTTTGCTCGCCAATAAAACAGAAATTCATCCAAACGGAACATTAAGTACCAAACCTTGGGGACAAAAAGAATTTTCAATACTTGACCCTGATACTAATTTGCTAACTTTTGGACAAAGTATTTGAAAATTGAACTTTCGGAAGCAAAAGCCACTAAAAACTAAATATTCCTGTAGACTAACCAATTCCCAATAAACCAAGTCTTAACTAATTCCATCCCGATAATGGTCGGTATTGGCGGTTATCGGCTATATATTGATAAATCTAGTTTTGGCTTAAATTATAAGGGTATAACGTTAGGCTTGGGTGGAGTGGAGAGCAATAAAGGTAGAGGTTTTATCGGCAAACCAATCTAAGGTACTACTGAAATTTATATGCATTTAGGCGTACTTCGCAAAAAATACTTTTAGAAGAGGATATCAAAAATCTTTTTAATTTTACGCTGATTAAAAAGATATAATACAACTTGTAATAGGATGCTAGCTGAAAGCTGAAAAGCCACTTAAACCTTTGAAAAATCATCTTTGAAATTTGAAATAAAATCGTTAATGTATTTCTTTGATCTATCGGATTTTCGAACTACTAAATGATGTGTCCTTTTTAATCCATTTTTTCCAATTCGCTTAAAGATCAAATCTTCAGACAATTTAAACGATTTTAAAGCCCATTTCGGCATACACATTATGCCCATATTGGCTTCGACCATTTCTAAAGCCACCTCGGTAATTGGAATAGCTGAAATTTTGTAGGGTGTAATTTTATTAGGTTTTAAAAACTTGTTATAAAACGAAACCGTTTCCAAAGGAAAAGAGTGGATGATTAAATGCACATCATAAAAATCATTGACCTCTAAAAATTCATCTTTGTTCAACGTATTTTCTTTATGTATAATGGCAAAAACCTCATCTTCATAAATTTCAATACTTGATAAATTTTCATTTTCAGGTTTGGAGGTAACTATAGCAATATCAATTTCGTTTGATAAAATTTTTGGTATGGGGTGGTGGGTTGCTTCAAGAATTAGATCAACATTAATGTCAGGATATAAAAGTGCCATTTTTTGTATAAAAGCAAAGAGGCCTTGATAAAAACTATAACATTCTGTACTTAATTTGATTGTACCAAAAGAGCCCATTCGCAATTGTTCAATATTTTGAAAACCTTTTTCAATACTTTCAAGAATGTTATTTCCTAGTTTATATAGTTCAATACCTTCCTCTGTCAGTTCCCATTTATTTCTTGTTCTAAGAAAAACTTTAAACCCTAATCTTTCTTCCAGTTCCCTTAATTGGTGACTCAAAGCAGATTGAGTTAAAAATAATTTTTCGACAGAATTGGCAATACTACCTTCTTCTGCAATGGTCTTGATTAGCCTAAAATATTTGATTTCCATAGAGCATAAAGTTAATCATTTAGAGCTATAAGGTAGATGAGGAAATTTCAGTTAGCATTTAAAAAAGCTCAATTTCCAAATTTAAATCGGGGAGTTGTTCAGGTTAATTTTGGCAAAAATCAACTTTAGAAATGATGCCAAAACAAATTGAATTTTACAAAAACAAACTCACCTACGAAATGGATCCTTCAGATTTATGGGACGCAATGGAAGATGGCGAGAATATTATAGCTCTGGATGCTCGAAAATCCTTTGGTTTTGATAAAGAACATATTCCAAATGCAATAAATTTTCCTCACAGAGACATGAATGAGGAAAGTACCAAACATTTGGATAAGGCAAAAATCTATGTTTGTTACTGTGACGGGATTGGTTGTAATGCTTCTACAAAAGCTGCTTTAAAAATGACTAAACTAGGATTTAAAGTAAAAGAACTTATTGGAGGAATCGAGTGGTGGAAATTTGATGGATATGCGACAACTGGTACACAGCCATCAAAAGGAGCTCAAATTGAATGTGCTTGTTGAAAGTTAAAAAGCTAATAAAGACATGCTCCAAAAATAATTGCCACAAACTATGGCTTTGTGCAGAGAACACGCTAATGTTTGGAAGAAAATAAGAGAGTAATAAGAATTAATTTATAGCAGCAAGGGCAATTGTTTTGCGATCTCTTAGAGTTGTGTGCAAGCAATAAGGTAACAGTGTCCACCTTAACTTTTAGCTATCTTTATCCCTAACCCACTAAACATATAAAACCTATTACAGCGCGTCTATTTGCCCTATTTGCCGATTTGGAATAAAAATCTCAATTAAAATCTATGGAACAAGATTTTATAATCAAGGTAGTATTAAGCCTTATCGTTGGGGGCATTTGGGTGGCTTCAAGCACCGTCGTTGTTGATAAATTCGGAACCAAAGTCGGCGGATTAATTGCCGGTCTTCCAAGTACCGTAGTGATTGCGTTATTTTTTATAGGCTTAAGTCAGGGAGTGGAAAGTGTCGTAGCATCCACATCTGTTGTTCCCTTAGCCTTCGCTGCAAACGGCCCTTTTATGTTGGTCTATGCAGCGCTATCCAAAAAGGGCTTGTGGTTATCAATGGGAGCAGCATTATTAGTATGGTTTGGCATCTCTTATCTTATCATCCTCTTAGACTTTAATAACTTTATTTGGGGGCTGGGTATTTGTATAGTAGTCCTTATAGTAAGTACTATTCTCTTTGAGAAAACATTCAGTGCATTGTCGATGGTAGGACAAAAAACCGAATATAAGGGTTTAAATCTTTTAGCAAGAGCCCTTTTTGCAGGGATAATTATTGGTGCAGCCGTTCTGGCTTCCAAATTTTTAAGTCCGTTATTTGGAGGGATTTTGGCCTCTTTTCCAGCAGTTTTTGTTTCCACTCTCATTATTTTACATAAGAGTCGTGGTGCAAAGATAGCTATAGGATTAGCAAAAGCATTATTAATAAGTGGATTTATAAACGTAATGTCTTATATAATCGCCATAAGATTGTTGTACACTTCGGTTGGGATATATTGGGGAACATTGATAGGGCTTTTAATTTCATTAGCTACAGCCTATGTAACACACCAGTTTATTCTAAAGAAACTAAAATAAATGAAACATATATTCTTCAAAAATCACCAAATACCGCAACTGTATAACCTGAGCAAAAGCAAATAAACTCAAAAAACAATAATAGTTTTCTATAAGTATTTTAATACCAATCAGAATTGGGAACGAGGATTTTTAGTTAGTTTTATAAGAAAATAATCCCAATACTTTTAGCAACTTATAGTACGCTCTTAAAAAAGCACTACGAACTATCGAATGAACTTGAACGACACCACAAGACTTTCACGGCTTACAGCCATACTTACCCTGTTGCAAACAAAACGCTTAGTCACAGCCACAGCCTTAGCGAGCAAATTTTCGGTAAGCGTTAGAACTATCTATCGTGACATTCGGGCCTTAGAACAGGCAGGCGTACCCATCATCACAGAAGAGGGTAAAGGCTATCTACTAATGGAAGGTTATACCATTCCGCCATTGATGTTTACTGAAGCCCAGGCCAATGCGTTGATCATTGCAGAGCAACTGGTCCTTAAAAATAAAGACACCTCTTTTATAAGAGATTATTCAGCGGCCATTGAAAAAATAAAAGCCGTGTTGCGTTATAGCCAAAAAGACAAAGCCAACCTACTTTCTGAAAGAACACAGTTTGAGCAAATTAAAAGCCTGGAAAGAAACAGCAGCAATTTATCTGACCTGCAATTTGCACTGACCAATTTTTTGCAAACCAAAATCGATTACATCAATGCGGAAGGAAAAACAACAACACGCATTATTGAACCATTTGCATTGTTGAGTACAGAAAACTGGTTGTTATTGGCTAAATGTCGATTGCGAAAAGAATTTAGGTATTTCCGTTTAGACCGAATTAAAAAATTACAGCTCTTAACGGAGAAATTTGAACCCCATCAAATGACTCTACAAGATTTTTTTGATAAAAATCACGATCAATAACACCCCTGACATACCCTTGTCATTCACTCATTTTAGCTTTGAACCAGTATTAATTTAAAAAAGCATAAAATGAACCTTAAAAAAATGATCACAGATTATTCCGCTTACAATTTAAGTGCTAACCGGCAATTGGTAAACTGGTTAAGCAATCAACCCGAAGAAAAACTCCAAAAAGAAGTGCCCTCAAGTTTTAAAGGAGTGCTCCCCACTTTAAATCATATTTGGGCGATTGAGGAAATGTGGTGCGCTCATCTTTTTAAAAATCAGGATGCCGTTAACCGTTATGGGATGCGAGACCTGAATTCTCAGGAAGTATTTGAGGGGGTACTTCACCGTTCAGCGGTCATTGCTGAAAAAGTAAATCAGTTATCAGATGAAGCACTAATCCAAAATAGCTATATCAAAACACCTTGGTTTGAAACCAATATTTCAATTGCCGAATATCTCCAACATTTGTTTAATCACGGTACCTATCACCGCGGACAAATTATTAGCATGGCCCACCAATTGGGTTTTACAGAAATCCCTTCAACCGATTTTTTATTCTTTAGCTTAACAATAGCCAACCAGTAAATAGGACAGCGGTCATAGTGTTCTCACACATAATGACTGCAATGAAAAATAAGAAAAGTGAACAAACAAGAATTCGAATTATTTTATCCAAAGAATAAACAGCATTGGCGTGAATGGCTATTTAACAACCATCACCGTAAAGATGCTGTTTGGTTGGTTTTTTATAAAAAACAATCGGACAGAAAAACCATTTCCTGGAGTGATGCCGTAGACGAAGCCCTATGTTTTGGCTGGATAGATAGCAAAGTCGAAAGCATAGACAAAGAAAGCTATAAGCAATACTTTTGCCAACGAAAACCCAATAGCACCTGGAGTAAAATCAATAAAGAGAAAATTGAAAAATTAACCTCAACTAACCAAATGACCAAGGCAGGTTTTAAAGCAGTAGAAAGAGCAAAACAAAACGGTTCCTGGACTATTTTAGATCAGGTAGAAGCACTTATCCTCCCGGAGGATTTAAAACAAGCCCTGGCCGGTTATAAAAACGCTTTAGAATATTTTGATGGGCTTAGCAAGTCCAATAAAAAAATGCTACTGTATTGGATCATTTCCGCCAAAAAGCAAGAAACAAGACAAAAACGAATCAACGAGCTGGCAGAACTTGCCGGTAAAGGCCAAAAACCCAAACAATTTAGATAGGATAAAAACACTTAAAAGAACGGTAGTATTTACACGAGCTACTCATCTAAAAAAATGGAAACTTAGTTGCGTTAAACCTGTAGATAGTATTCAGAAAAGTAAAAGAGATCAACCTTAATGCATTTTATTATGGTAGCTTAAAGTCTGCCACTTCGCGTAAAAATTGGTTATTATTTTAATATCGATAATAATATGACTTGAAGCTAAAATTAAGTTCTCGATATAATTTTGCTTTGTTCTACTTCACAAAATCATTCAACCGGGCCGATTTTAATTTCTTAATGCCATATGGGGTATAAAAAATGAAATGTATTTTATAGATTCATAGTTAGCGCCACACTAAATGGCGATAATTAGAAATCGGACTTTCTGTAAAACTGAACATTGAAATGGAAAATTATAAAACAAGAAAAATTAAATTTAAAGAAATAGTAGAAATAGGTACTTGGCAAGTAAAAGTATATACCATTTCCAAGAGTGGAGCATTTGACCATCCGCTTTTCTATAAAAGTGTTATTAGTCAACTTCCCAGCTGGTTTCAACAAGAAAACAGTTTCGATGATACGAACGATAAGATGGCATTTTTGATTTTACACGCCGGGACAGAAGGCATATTTTCATTGATTAATTGGTGGGTCGGGAAAAATATGCTGAATACTCATATATTTATGACGAATCCCGAAAAACCCAATGAATTTGAAAAAATATCGGGTGACGGACTCGCTCCCTGTATTTGGGAATTAGAAATAATTAATCACGAAAGGATCTCATGGATCAAGAATGTGCTAAAACAAATACCCAACCCCCATTTTAAAGAATATTTAAACGATACGATTAGTATAGAGCTATGATGAATGAACCAAAAATACGTTTTGTACAAAAAAAGGATTTATTGCAATTAGTGAATTTATGCAAGCTTCACGCAGATTATGAAAAGGCCGACTATGATGTTCAACAAAAAGAAGAATTATTGAATAAACATCTGTTCTCAGATCATCCAAGTCTATACTGCCTGGTGGTAGAGAAAGAACGTCGCCTTATAGGTTATACTGCCTATATGAAGCAATTTTCAACCTGGGATGCTACGAATTATATCTATATGGATTGCCTGTTTATGACAGAAGAATCAAGAGGCTTTGGTATTGGGGGAAAAATAATGGATAAGATTAAAGAAGAAGCCCAAAAACTAGGTTGCGCAATGATCCAATGGCAAACACCAGAATTCAATAAAAGAGCTATAAAATTTTATAAAAGAATCGGGGCCGTCGGAAAATCAAAAGAACGATTCTTTCTTAACGTAGAATAAAACCTATATAACCCTTTTCAAATCCAGTCACTTAATTTCAGCATAAAAACCGCTTTCATAATCATCAGGAGAAGCGGTTTTCTTATTAAGCTTAGCTAAGCTTCAAAAATCAGAAAAATTAACAAAAATCGTAAATAGGGATAACTTTATTCCTTATGGAGTAGCACTAGCAATAACCTTTGTAATCCCTTTGTTTACTTCAGTAGTACTTTTTATTTTAGCATTTCAGATTTTTAAGATTGAAAACTCAACCAATGAAAAATACCGTATTAAAATATCTATTAGTGCTAAACCTATTTGTTACAGCCGGTCTTGTGGTCTATATTGTAAAAAACAATAATGTAGAAATAGACCTCTCCAACGAAGTTTTAAAAGTGAGAGGGCTTGTAGTAGCCGATTCAATAGGCGTGGAGCGCGTGATTATAGGTACACACCTACCACCGCCACAATCCTTTGGGTATCGGTTTTATAGAGGAGACAATTCCGGTGTTTCCGGTGTGATGCTTTACGATCACGAAGGTCAGGAACGTGGAGGTTATGTCACCGACGATTCTTATGGAAATATATTTTTAACCCTGGATTCCAAAATTTCCCAACGTGTTTTATTTATGGCCGAGCCTCAAGGAGCATCCACGCTAAAAATGTGGGGTAAAAATGGAAACCAGATTAATCTTGGCGCTTCTGATGACGGAACCTGGTTGGATGTTTCAGACAACGGAAAAAAACGAAGTCTAATAGAAAGCAATTAATGCAATGAAATTTTATAAAATTACCGTACTCATTCTTACAGTTCTATTTTTCACTAACTGTGAACAAAAAATCACCATAAAGAAAAATAAATTCACTAGTATCAATCCGGTTACCTATACCGATGTCCTTTACAAATCAAACCGTGATACTGTTTTTGTTTCCACCTATAGCGGAAAAATATATGAGCTCATCAATAATAAAGAAAACAGAAAACAAATCGCAAGTATTGATGATGAAATATACAGTCTGGTTTATAATGCCCAAAGTGATGAACTCTATGCTGCAACTTTAAATTCTGGAGTGGTCATCATCAATGCATCAACCGGTGCAGTCACGGGAACCTTACCTATTCAACAGACCTGGGCATCTCAACTTTGCTATAATGAGCAAAGCGGACTCCTGGGAACATTCGACTATAAAGGAAATCATTATATATGGGATCTTAAAAATGATTATAAACTCTTGGAGACCCCAACAGAATTACAACAAATGCGTCCAAAATACATAGCCGATAACGGGGATATTTATTTTGACGGAAAGAGTAAAATCATTCGCTGGAATTATAAAACAAATGACATAGCTTCTTTGAACAGTAGTGGCCATATAGCCGATGTAGATGCTGAGAAAAATGTAGTACTGATAGGCGGTAAGGAGTTTGCTTTTTACAATGCTGAAGTAGATAGCGTCCTTTACAAGGAAAAACATCCAGACTGGCCCATCCATATTTCCGGAAAAGATCGAAAAGACAGCATCGTCAACGTTCCCTTAAGTTTAGAAGTACTGTCAGGCTTGGCAAGCCCTAAATTTATCTATACGTATGGATTAGATAAATCTATACGTAAATGGAATAAGTCATCAGGAAGTTTAGCCGCAACCTATACCAAACACAAAGGCAGTATAAGCGGAATGACAATGAATATCGATCAAAACCAATTGGTCACTATAGATCTTTTAGGGAACATTCAATTCTGGGATTTATAAAACTAATTTTAAGTAAGGGCGTTGAACCACGAGAGGAACTTTCCTTAAAGCATTTCATGGCAAACCCTAATACGTTTTAGAGATTTTCAGAGGAGGAGAGAAACGGGAAATGTTGCTAAACATAAACAACTTTCCATATAAAATTACGCTATACGTTATTTAAGACCACCCGAAATTAAACAGATTAAAATAAATGATAGGGCCAGATAAAAATATAAAATTTCCACTTGAGAATTACGACAGACTTTGTTTCTTAAAAAATGTTGTGAAGAACCCCAATATCATTGTTGGCGACTATACATATTATGATGATTTTGAAAACATAGAAAATTTTGAGAAAAATGTAAAATACCATTTCGATTTTGTTGATGACAAATTAATAATTGGGAAATTCTGTATGATTGCTTCTGATGTTAAATTCATAATGAATGGCGCAAATCATTTGACAGATTCATTATCTACTTATCCTTTTGCTATTTTTGGGAAAGGTTGGGAAAACGCCATGGACGGAAAAAACTATCCGAAAAAAGGGAATATTAATATCGGTAATGATGTTTGGATAGGCTATAATGCAGAAATCATATAAGTTTAAAGTTTAAAGTTTAAAAGTTCAAGGTTCAAAAGTTGTTGTGGGTCTGTAAATTAAACTCTGTCTGATATTTCAATTCCACTGGGGCTAGCCCCAGTGGAATTGGCGTTTATATCCAGTGATATTCTGTCTCCAAATTTAATATAAAATTGCTGGATCGTAAGGCTCCAATTATGTAAAGGAGCTGTCCATTTCTTTTCAATGTTTCTTGTAGCCAGGTAGACCAGCTTTAGAAGTGCCATATCATTGCTAAAGGCTCCTTTAGTCTTGGTTACCTTACGTACTTGTCTATGGAATCCTTCCACGGCATTGGTGGTATAAATAAGCTTTCTGATGGGCTGAGTATATTTAAAGTACTGTGATAGGTGCTCCCAGTTACGCTGCCAGCTTTCAATAACTACCGGGTATTTCTTGCCCCATTTCTCTTCCAGGTTCAGGAGCTGGTCTTGCGCTACTTCTTTGCTGGTAGCACGATACACCAATTTTAAGTCTGTCATAAACTCCTTCTGATCCTTAGAGGCTACATATTTCATCGAGTTCCTTATTTGATGAATTATGCACAGCTGCACCTCTGTTTTCGGGAAAATGCTGAGGATAGCTTCCGTAAAGCCTTTGAGATTGTCAGTACAGGCAATGAGTATATCCTCAAGTCCCCTATTTTGAAGGTCAGTAAGTACCTGAAGCCAGAAATTGGCACCTTCGCTTTCTGAAATATACATTCCAAGCACTTCTTTATACCCATCTTTGTTTATGCCCAGAATATTATAGAGCGCCCTATGTTTTATCTTCCCATCCACTTTGACTTTATAGTGCATGGCATCCAGCCATACGATACAGTAAAGAGGTTCTAAGGGACGATTTTGCCAGGCTTTAATATCAGGGATAATCCGGTCGGTAATCTCTGTTAGAACATTGTGGGAGATCTCAGTATCGTACATTTCTTTGATATGGCTGCAGATATCCCGGTAACTCATTCCCAGCCCGTAAAGACCGATTATTTTCTCGGAGAGGTTATCAGCCAGAATGGTTTGGCGCTTCTTTACGATCTCGGGTTCGAAACTACTGTGACGGTCCTGTGGTGTTTTAATATCAAAAGTGCCAACCCCTGTTTTAAGTTTCTTGTTACCCTTACCATTACGCTTATTTCCATGGGAGCGCTCTTCATGGTCAAGATGGCCATCCATCTCTGCTTCGAGAGCCTTGTCTAAAAAATTCTGTAGAAGCGGTGCAAAAGCACCATCCTTTCCAAATAGACTTTTGCCAGTGGTAAGTTGTTCTAAGGCTTTCTTTTCAATCTTGTTTAATTCATCTTGTGTCATTCTAATTCTGTTTGAGTATTAATATAAAATTTCTCAGACAGACTTCAAATTACACCCTCAGCTTTCACCGAATCATTCAATTAACTGAAAGAACTATAAGACTAATAATATTAAATTGTCTTTGGTATCGTAATAATATCAATTTTTAAAAATCTTTTCTTCCTAATTTCTTAAACTTATATTTTCTAAATTACTTAATATTAATCTTTTAAATCCAATCCAATTATACCTAAAAGATATATTTTAAACTTTTCTGAGAAAAGTGAACCTGATTTTTTAATTAAAGACTGAAAAGTTTGATGGTCATAATTTAAAAAATATGTATTCCCATTATTTACAGAAGCTTTATTAATATTACTAAACTTTCCAATTTCAATTTGAATTGAATACTCATTTTCAATTTCAATTATTAAATTTTGTAATGATGCAGAAAATTGATTTTTATTCATTTTCATTTCACTCAAAATAGAGGGATCTACTTCGGAAATATCTTGGCATGGAATTGCCATCTCTTTGCAAATAATTTGAATAACTGTATTTAAGTTTACACTTTGCTGTGAAACATCATGAAAGCTAACGTTAAAATTGATATTTTTGAAAATAAAATGACCTTTACTTTGCAGGTATTGAATAATTATTTTTTGAAAATCTGAGATTACATTAGAATTAATGCTAAATATAATATCAATATTCTGAGATTTTAATCTCAGAAATACCTCATTCAAACTTCGCCTTTGGTTTTCATATTCAACAATTATATTTTCCTTACAGAGAGAGATTAATTCTTTCTTCGAATAAAAATCTTGGTATGACTTATCATACAGAGGCTTTAATTGGTCATAATTTTGCAAATAAAACTGCAGATAATTGACAACAATTTGATATGTTAGTTCATTGCTAGATTCCAAACAATCTCTAAATAATTTCCTTAACGCTAATGAAATTTCTCTTTGAACCGCCTGTGATTTATCTGTGGAAATAATTTTCGTTCTAGATATATCAAAATCTATACTCTTAGGTGCAAAATTTATTTCTCCAACAATATGTGAGGGAAAACGAAAAGGTAGAATGGCGCTGTTATGAGGACTGATAAAAAAGCCGCAGTAGGAAGCATATAATCCTCTAGTGGAATTATTTAACCCTAACTTTAATGAGTATCTATTATTATCGACTGTGTAAAAAAATGAAGAGTCTTCCATATTCCATCTCTCTTCGATTTTCATTACTGAATCTCCGTGCTTGATTTCTAAATTATTAACATGTCTGCAATATCTTCTTATTGTATCAGAAGCAGTATTAATATCAAAACCTTTTTTTAAGTAAACCCTAATTGATGTACCTGACTTACTTTCTAGTTCATTTTGAGAATTGTTAAAATATTTAAAGCCTTTAAATACATCTTCAATTTCAAATTTGATTGAACCATCTTCCTCAGTTTTAGTATTAATAACTACTTTTTCTGCTGCGATAAAAGTACTAATAAATCCAATCCCAAATTTTGATATAAGATTGGATCTTTGTGTGTTCTCATTATGATCTTGGCTAATGCTTTTTCCTATTACAGCGAAATGGTTTTTGATAACATTTTTAGTCATTCCATCTCCCTCATCATATACTTCGATAAAATTAGATTCAGGATCTATTGTAATTATTATCCTAGGGGATGCATGAGAATTGGTTTCAATAACTCTATTACAAGCATCAACTGAGTTTTGTACAAGCTCTCTTGTGAATGCATATTTATCAGGATATATTGACTCTCCAATCAATAAACCAACTATGCGATCAACATCAGCAGTGTAACTATCTGGTAAATTTTCATCTTCATTATTTGTATCCTCTGCTAATGCGTAAAGTCTTTCAGGCTGTGGTAATGAACCAGATTCCTCTCCATTAGGTATTGAATCAGTATCCTTATCAAATCTATAGCCAGAACCTTTTATAAATTTTCTTGCCGAAATTTTATAAGTTTTTTGATGTGGATCTAAGTCTAAAAGATTATATCCTGGTTGATATAAACTTGATGTTTCACTAGGATTAGAAAATGCGGATCTGCCATTTATGGACAAATATCCGCCATGCCCAGAGATTAGTCTTTCAGCTTCATATTTATGATTATGACCGAAAATAGCAATATCAAAATTCTTGGTTTTTAAAATGTTTTTAATCTCTGATTGTTCATCTCCATTTAAAGCAGATAATGGATGGTGAAATATTGCTAAGTTTAGATCCGTTTCTTCCTTTATAAAAAAATTTCGAGCTTTAAATAATTGATCATGCCCTATAAAGTGTTGATCTCTTTTTAGATCTGGTGAACATCGCCACGAATCATTTATTAATGCGAACCCAATTTTAAATTCTTTATTATTCCAAATATATAAAGAATGCATATTGGAAAATGTATAATTTTCAGTTAAACTATGTAATTCTTTTTCAAATGTTTTAAATTGCTCAATTCTTTTATTTTCATCTTTAATTTCATTTTTTAAATCCTCAACATATTGGTTTGCTAATTTACAGTTTAACTTTTCCGAAAGATAAAATTCATTATCCACTTTAATAAATTCTTTGTTTATATCGTGGTTTCCAGGAATGATCAAAAAATGATTTGAAGGGACATCTAAAGCGGCACTTATTGGCGTAATAAAATTATCTTGAAAAAACTTATATGGTTCTGCACCAAGAGAATTACCTCCCTTGTCGACTAAATCTCCTGTTATAAGTATCAAGTCTATTTTTTTCTCCTGACTAAAATTACTTAAATCTTCAATTAAAGACTCTACATAGTAATTTTTAAGATCTTCTTTATTATTACTATTAAGATGTATATCTGAAAGGTGTACAATTCTCATTAATTGAGCTATTATTTTTATGGATGAAAATCGGTATTAAGAAACTGCTATTTATTTAAGAAGTTTCTCCAAATAAGCCACTTTCTCTTTTTCAGCTTCTAATAACCTTTCATAAAGCTCAACAACTTTATCTATAGGATTAAAGGTTGGATTATTTAATACGGCATTCAAAGCCGAATTATCGTGGAATGAATTTGAAATAATATTTAAGATATTATCCTCCGAAAAATTTTCAATAGCCTCTTTACTTACCCCTAACACCTTAGCTACTTTTTCAAGCTTTTCATCTTCAATATGCTCGCTTTGTTCTAAGCTGGATACACTCTGCTGACTGATTCCTAATTCTGCGGCAAGGGCTTCCTGCTTCATTCCTCGAAGTTCTCTGATTCGGCTGATCTTTCTACCGATATGACTGGTTTTTGTTGCTGTGCTCATAATCTCAAAGATAAACATTCTTTTTAAAAATTGCACTCCTCACTCTTTGCAGTAAAAAACAAGTTTTGGGTTGTTTTTTACTGGTCGTTCTGGTTCGCTACGGTCACTTCTTTTTAAAACTTGAAGGCTCATTGACCATCACTGAAGTTTCACTTTAACATCTTTTGATCTATGCTTACCAATTTGCATCCACCCAAAGTTATCGAATTTGCGTTAGTCCAAATTACAGAAATCCTCATTATCAACCTAAATTTTAAATTATGAACTCAGCTAATTTACCAGAAGCTATTCTAAAGAAACTAATAGCAGTAATTAAATCTATTACAGATGTTCATTCAATTTATTGGATAGGCATACGAACTAATGAACATAAATCTTATTATTATTTCAATCATAAGAAAAATACAACTAAAAATAAAAATTGGGAAATTACGCTTCTCATTGTAAGTAAATCTTATATCAACGATCCAAAGGATTTTATGGGAAAGGTGTTTACCAAAATGAAGCAACAAGTAAAGATTTTTAGTATTCATTATACTTTGAATGAGATTGAAAACCGATTGACGGAAGGAGACAATTTCTTAGGTTTAGTTTTAAATGAGAATAATATAATTTTTCAAGAGAGCCCTTTTTTTCTTACCGGATATAATAATCATCCAATAATGTTTCAACGAATACAAGAACGTTGGGAATCTAGAATGAGTAAAGCAGAATACTTTAATAGTAAATTGGATGTGAGTGATGATACCTATAGCGAACCCGCTAAACTTCTTTTAGCGAATCAAGCTATTTCACAAACCTGTGCAGCGCTCCTTTGGGTGTATTGGGAATATAAGCCACCCATATTTGATTTAGATTATATGATTCATCTATGCCAGAACTTTAGTAAGAGTATAAAAATTGTTCTTCCTAAACATTCCTTTCGATCTCAACGAGTTTATAATCTATTATGCCATGCGCAATACAATTTAAATTATAAATCGCTTCATCATGTCACCATAGAGGACGGATATTATGCTTCCGATTTGGCATTTAAATTTTTAAAAGCTGTACGTGTTGAAGGAAAGAAACGATTAACTGAATTAGCCAAAATTCATAACATCTAATTGATGTATTAAATATGGTTGTTTGATTAGTGGACATGGTTAAAAATTAAATACAAGATTACAAATTACGTGCTAATTCAAGATGTGTGTCTGTGGACACGATCTTGGTTGCGCCCCATGGTTGCAACGAAAAGAAAGAGATGTTTAAGGGAAAACGCATCACAGTAACCCCATCAATATGGTGTTGGATTACTATTCAATTTCTTTAAAAAGGAATTTTAATGCTAAATTCAGTTATGGCCAAAGCGAATATGATTTTGATGAAGGTTTAATGTATTTTATAGCGCCCAATCAGGTTTTTAAGATAGAGCATTCCCAAGACGAACTTAAAAGAATGTAAGGATGGTTGTTACTTATTCATCCCGATTTTTTTTGGAATACTCCTTTATCAAAAACTATAAAGCAGTATGATTATTTTAATTATACCGTAAATGAAGCCCTGTTTCTATCAGATAAAGAAGAACGGGTAATCAATGGCATTATTGAAAACATCAAACAAGAATACCATAACAATATTGATAAATTTAGTCAACGCATTATTGTTTCTCAAATGGAGACCCTATTAAATTACGCTGAAAGGTTTTATCAAAGGCAGTTTGTTACCCGTAAGATTGCCAATCATAGAATTTTAGATGCTTTGGAGCATACGCTGAATCACTACTTTAAGAGTGACGATTTAATCACTAAAGGCATACCTACCGTTCAATATATTTCTGATACACTGAACATCTCGCCCAACTATTTGAGTAACTTATTGAAATCATTAACAGGTCAGAGCACACAACAACATATTCACAATAAATTGATTATTGAAGCCAAACAAAAATTATCGACTTCTAACCAATCTATCCGCGAAATTGCTTATGAATTAGGTTTTGAACATTCACAATCATTCAGCAAACTTTTCAAGGCCAAGACTCATCTTTCTCCTTTAGATTTCAGACAATCCTTTCACTAAAAGACAGCTGAAAATATAGCTTTTCGAAAATAAGAATTTCAAAAGTATTTTTAAGAGAATCAATAATAGGGTGTGATTGATTTTTGATTAGTTTTATCATCCATTACGCACAACATTTTTTTTATATGTGACGTGGTGATTTACAATGAATACGAGATATAAATGCTTATAGCTTCCTTATTGATTATTACAGGTTTTGCTGGCCTTATTTTTGGCGCGAATTGGCTGGTGGGAGGCGCTTCTGCTTTAGCCAAAAAAAACAAAGTTTCAGATCTTGTTATTGGCTTGACGATTGTAGCTTTTGGAACTTCTGCTCCCGAATTAGTAATAAATTCTGTTGCCTCATTTGATGGACTGCCCGACATTGTATTTGGGAATATTATAGGAAGTAATAATTTCAATTTATTTGTGATCCTGGGTATCGCAGGTTTAATCTATCCTATTACCGTACAAACCTCCACCGCGTGGAAAGAAATACCCATTTCCCTGGTTTCCGCCGTGCTTGTATTGTTGCTTGCTAATAATTTTTTTAGTCAGCAGCAATCTGAAATTTCAAGGATTGATGGAATTGTTTTGTTAATCGGCTTTAGTTTGTTCATTTATTATGTTTTTACGCAATTAAAGCATGAAAAAGTGGAGGAGATAGCCTATAAAGCGCAACCAAATTATAAAATTTGGGGATTGATTATTCTGGGGATGGCCGGACTTATTATAGGTGGAAAATTAGTCGTTGATAACAGTATCGCCATTGCAACAGATTTAGGGATTAGTCAAAAGATTATAGGCTTAACCATCATTGCAGCAGGAACTTCCCTGCCAGAATTAGTGACCTCTATTGTTGCAGCTTTAAAAAAGAATAGTGACATCGCTATTGGGAATGTCATTGGATCAAATATTTTTAATCTGCTGCTCATCCTTTCTATAAGTTCTTTTGTAAAACCGATAGCATACAATCCCAATTTCAACCAGCAATTATTCACATTAATTGGAGGAACCATTTTTCTCATCATAGCAATGTTTACTGGGAAAAGGAAAAAGCTTGATCGTTGGGAAGCATTACTGCTGTTAAGTTTTTACGTGATATACACTATTTATTTAGTCACCAAAGAACTCTAAAGGGAGTTCGAAAACTATTTAAAACCTGGGCTAGCTCTTCATTTTTGAAAAAAATAAACAAGTTATGACAAAACAGAATTGCAAATAATTTAATCTTACTTAAAAGGCAGTTAAAAATGGAAAGCATAAAAATTTGAAACTTTTTTAAAAAGAATAGTAGCTTTTCAACTCATAAGAACATTTTATATGGCGGGATATTTACCAAAAGCGAGATATAAACAAAGTACATAAAACCTTATAAAAGAATTCACAGGTCATCGTTCATGTTAGTTTTAGAAGACTCTTTTAAATTTTCCTTTTGTTATTTTTGAAACCGGACAATAAACTATTGTTATAGCATTGATTGTATTTCATCATTAGCCAAATTAGAAATAGCCTTATTTAGAATGAAGATTTTGATATTCGGAGCTTCCGGTTCTGGAACAACAACCTTGGGAATTGAGATTGAAAAGCAAACTCAATTTAAACATTTAGATGCTGATTATTACTATTGGAAAAAAACCAATCCACCTTTTCAGGAAAAGGTAGAATTACAAGAGCGAAATAAACATCTGAAAGCAGATTTTAATAGGTTTGAAAATGTGGTGATAAGTGGCTCCTTGGTAAGTTGGGGAAAAGAATGGGAAACCTCTTTTGATTTGGCAATTTTCATTAGATTAGAAAATCAATTGAGGATGGATCGATTAAAAAGGAGAGAAGAAGAACGTTACGGAGCAAGACTGATCGCAGACAAAGCTATACGGGAAACTTCTAAAGCATTTTTAGAATGGGCCAACCAATATGAGAATCCACATTGTGACGGGCGGTCCTTGAAAACCCATAAAAACTGGATGAAATTATTGAACTGTAAAACCTTAACAATAGATGGGAAAGCAGCATTAAAAGATAAAATAGATATCGTATTAAACGAAATAGAATCCTATAATAATAACTTATAGTGATGCTATAGGCTGTTCGATCTTCTTTCTTAATCAACAATATCTAAAAATGTTATCATTTGGTAGGTATAGAAAATAGGATTTAGGCATCAGCACTGTGTCAATCTGAAAATTTAGTAGCTCTTTTTAGTTAGGTTTAATACAAGAACGGTAGTGATAGATAGGTTTCACATTATAGAAACAAAATAGCTTCTAAGAGTTATAAGAAAGGCTTGTATTGCTTGGATTGTACTGTATAAGAAAAATTATTGATGGAGCAAATGTTAGTAAGCCATATAGAAAAATCCATTACGCTTAGCGAAGATGAAATTACGTATGTGCTATCCCATTTTAGGACCGAAAAGTTTAAGAAAAAGGAGTCAATTATTCAAGCAGGATCCCGGGTGAATGATTGCTATTTTATCATCAAGGGACTTTTGAAATTAGTCTATACCGATAAAAACGGAAAGCCACACCTGGTTTCGTTTGCCATGGAAGAGTGGTGGGAAAGTGATTTTTCAGCATATTTTTCGCAAACTTCCTCTAAAATGTCGTTGCAATGTATAGAGGACAGCATCGTATTTTCCTTAAGTTTTAAAAATTATCAAAAGCTGGTGACTGAAATGCCTAAAATGAGCTATTTCTTTTTAGAGAAGTCAAACGCCGGACATTGTGCTGCCCAAAATCGTATTCTATCCTTTCTTACCGCTAATGCACAGGAGCGCTATGAACAATTACTTCAACAGCAGCCATTATTGCTTCAGCGAGTGCCCAAAACGATTCTAGCTTCTTATTTGGGCGTTTCCCGCGAAACTCTTAGTCGGTTTTCCTTCTAGTACCTCCTAATAATTGTGAGGTATGTCACAACTTAGGAAACGGGTACTTTACATCTTTGCCAAAGAATTTTTAATAATCATCGCAACTTATAAAGTAGCATAAAAATGAAATGCAATGGAAAAACGAGTAATCAATCCCTGGGAATGGCAGAAGAAAAGAAGTTATGTACAAGCTGTAGAAGTAAAAAAGGCTGAAGCCACGCTTTACATAGCTGGGCAAACAGCCATTGATGAAAATGGCAATTCGAGTACGGGCAATATGAAATCTCAACTCTTGCAATCGATTCAAAATCTGGAGAAAATTATAGCAGAAGCAGGATATGAATGTAGAAATATCGTGCGTTTAAACATATATACCACCGCCTCTGAAGAGTTTTTTGAATGTTTTGATCTTTTCGAGCAATGGGTCAATAAACATCACATTCAACAAGCAAGTACGGTATTTGAAGTGAAAAGTCTTTTTGAAACCTTAAAAATTGAGTTAGAAGCCACGCTAGTAAAATAAGAGTTGTAATCCATAAAATAAAGCCACTCTATATAAAAAAGAGTGGCTTATTTGTGAATTATTATTTTTTAAATTTTAAGCAGCGGGTAAATCACCATTACCTTTGGTTGGGAGTTTGCTTTCTCCCATTAGGTATTTATCAGCATGATAAGCTGCTTCACGCCCTTCTGAGATTGCCCAAACAATCAAAGATTGACCACGACGCATATCCCCGGCAGCAAAAATATGAGGGATGTTAGTTTGATAGTCATTATCAGCTTTTATGTTGGTTCTATTGTCTAAGTCCAATCCTAATTGCTGACTTAAACTAGCTTCGGGTCCTGTAAAACCTAAGGCAAGCAAAGCGAGTTCACAAGGCCATTCTTTTTCACTTCCTTCCACTTCTTTAAGTTGTGGACGTTCACCTTTTTTACCTTTAACCCATTCAATTTCGACAGTTTTAAGGCCTTTTAAGTTGCCATCTTTATCTTTAATGAATTCCTTGGTGCTAATACTCCAATTCCTATTTACACCCTCCTCATGAGAACTACTGGTTTTTAGTGTAAATGGCCAATAAGGCCAAGGATTTTGGTTGGTTCTACTGTTTGATGGCATTGGCATTATCTCAAAATTCGTTACCGATTTTGCACCATGACGATTCGAAGTACCCACACAGTCAGATCCTGTATCACCACCCCCAATAACAATTACATTTTTTCCTTCGGCAGATAACTCGGGAGACAATTCTTTTAGGTTATCTACAACCTGGTTGTTATTTTTAAGGAATTCCATAGCCTGAACCACCCCTTTAGCATCGGCTCCCGGAATAGGTAATCCTCTGCGTTGTGTAGCGCCTCCGGTAAGTACTACCGCATCAAATGCTTTTAATTCTTCTACATCATAATTATCACCTACATGGGTATTAGGCTTAAATGTGATGCCTTCATCTTCCATGATCTTAAGTCGGCGGTCGATTACAGATTTATCCAGTTTAAAGTCGGGGATACCATAACGAAGCAGTCCGCCTAATTTCGCATCTCTTTCGAACAAAGTCACCTCGTGGCCAGCACGATTTAATTGTTGTGCTGCAGCCATTCCCGCCGGACCTGAACCTACAACGGCCACTTTTTTACCAGTTCGGTTTTTTGGTGGATTAGGTACAATCCAACCTTCTTTAAAGCCTCGTTCTACGATATATTTCTCAATAAGTTCTATAGAAACCGGAGGTTCTATGATTCCAAGTACGCATGCAGATTCGCATGGAGCAGGGCATAAGCGACCTGTAAATTCAGGAAAATTGTTTGTTGAATGTAAAATCTGTAAAGCCTTTTTCCAATCGTTTTGGTAAACGGCATGGTTAAAATCAGGAATTAAGTTACCAAGTGGGCATCCACTGTGGCAGAATGGGATTCCGCAATCCATACATCGAGCTCCCTGATGATTCAGTTCTTCAGTATCTAATTCTTTTGTAAATTCTTTATAATTTTTTACTCTTAGCTCTACGGCTTCTGTAGTTTCTTCTTTTCTTTCGTATTCTAAAAATCCTCTAAGTTTTCCCATTATTACGCCGTTTTAAGTTCCAGGTTTTCTTCTTTCTTTTTTTCTTCTTCCATTCGTTGTAATGCTTTTTTGTATTCAATAGGCATTACCCTGATGAATTTGGAAAGGTTTTCCTCCCAATTTTCTAAAATGTGGCCTGCAACTTCACTATCGGTGTTATAGTAGTGATTTTGTATTAATTCTTTTAATTCTGAAGCATCGTCATTAGATACATGCTCTAATTCGATCATCTCCATATTAAAATTGTTGTTATCTAAATTGTTATCTGGGTTGTAGATATATGCAATTCCGCCACTCATACCGGCTGCAAAATTACGTCCTATTTTACCTAATATGACTGCTCTACCACCGGTCATGTATTCACATCCATGATCTCCTATACCTTCAATTACTGCTTTAGCACCAGAGTTTCTTACGCAAAAACGCTCACCTCCAATTCCATTGATGTAGGCTTCACCATTAATAGCGCCGTATAGAGCAACATTTCCTATGATGACATTTTCATGAGATTTAAAAGTAGCTTCTTCCGGTTTTTTTACAGTGAGCGTAGCACCACTTAGCCCTTTTCCGAAGTAGTCATTTGTATTTCCGGTAACATTCAGGGTAAGTCCGCGAGTAGCGAAAGCCCCAAAACTTTGTCCGGCAGAACCTTTGAAATTAAGTTCTAAAGTATGTTCCGGAAGACCGGCTTCACCATGAATTTTAGAAATCTCATTACTTAAAATAGCGCCGGTAGTTCTATTTATATTAGAAATATTGAAATCCAGACTCATTTTTTCTTTACGATAGATAGCAGGATGCGCTTTCCTAAGAATATCAAAATCAAGGACATTGTCTAAACCGTGGTTTTGATCCTGTGTTTTATAAAGCGGAAGATCTTTATCAATATTTGGCTTGTAAAGAATATTAGATAGGTCTATTCCCTGAGCTTTATAATGCTCTATCGCATGATCCATATCTAATTTTTGGCTTTGTCCCACCATTTCGTTAAGTGTTCTAAATCCAAGACTGGCCATGATTTCACGAAGTTCCTGTGCTACGAAATACATGAAATTAATTACATTTTCCGGGGTACCTTTAAAGTTTTTTCTTAATTCTGGATCCTGAGTGGCAATTCCAACCGGGCAGGTATTTAAGTGACAGGCGCGCATCATGATACAGCCGGAAGCTACTAACGGAGCTGTGGAGAAGCCAAACTCTTCGGCACCTAATAGACAGGCAATAGCAACATCACGGCCTGTTTTTAATTGTCCGTCACATTCCACTGTAATTCTGCTCCTTAAATTGTTAAGTAACAAGGTTTGTTGTACTTCGGCAATACCAAGTTCCCAAGGTAAGCCGGCATGTCTTAACGAAGTTAAAGCAGCGGCACCTGTACCTCCATCATAACCAGAGACCAGCACTACATCAGCTTTTGCTTTTGCAACACCGGCAGCAATGGTTCCTACGCCAACTTTTGAAACAAGTTTTACGTTGATTCTTGCTTCTCTATTTGCATTTTTTAAATCAAAAATTAGCTGAGCTAAATCTTCGATAGAATAAATATCGTGATGTGGTGGAGGAGAAATCAATCCTACATAAGCGGTAGAATTTCTTGTTTTTGCTATAGCTGGATTTACTTTTGGGCCGGGTAACTGTCCACCTTCACCAGGCTTAGCCCCCTGCGCCATTTTAATCTGAATCTCTTTTGCGTTAGAAAGGTAATTTATAGATACGCCAAAACGACCTGAGGCAACCTGTTTAATAGCACTGTTTCTCCAATTTCCATTAGCATCTCTGGTAAAACGATTTGCATCTTCACCACCTTCCCCACTATTACTTTTTCCCTGTAAGCGGTTCATCGCGATGGCAAGGTTCTCATGAGCTTCTTTACTTATCGAACCAAAAGACATTGCGCCAGTTTTAAATCTTTTTACGATCTCTGTCCATGGTTCAACTTCATCGATAGAAATAGGATTAAGCTGTTTAAACTTAAACATTCCTCGAATCGTCATCAGGTTTTTGGTTTGATCGTTGATGAAATTTGAGTATTCCTTATAGGTTTTATAACTATTTTGTTTCACTGCTTGCTGTAGCTTTGCTACTGAAGCAGGATTGAGCATATGGCGTTCCCCATTTCTTCTCCAACGATAGTCACCACCAATCTCAAGATCTAAACCTGTTTCGGTCTCTGGCGGTGTAAAAGCGCGCTTATATCGTTTCTGGATTTCTTTTTCAATTTCATAAAGTCCGATTCCTTCAATTCTGGAAGGTGTATTCGTGAAATATTTATTGGTGAATTTTTTATTTAAACCAAGAATTTCAAATATCTGTGAACCACGATAAGAATGTAAAGTAGAAATGCCAATCTTATTCATGATTTTTACAATTCCTTTTCCTATGGCTTTATTGAAGTTTTTAATCGCTACATCTGGTTCTTGTTCCTCAATTTCACCTTCTTTAGAAAGTTGGTAAATGATTTCGTTTACCATGTAAGGGTTTATGGCACTAGCACCATAACCGAATAATAAGGCGAAATGATGAGGTTCCCTTGGTTCTGCAGATTCGATAACAATACCAAAAGAGGATCTTCTTTTATGTTTTTTAAGTTCATGATGAACAAAAGAGCAAGCTAAGAGCGAAGGAATAGGAGCAAGCTTATCGCTCACATTTCTATCGGACAGAATAATAATATTTCTATTTTCATCAACCGCTTTTTTAATTTCCAGAACAATTTGTTCAAGTCTCTCTTCAAGACCATTTAATCCTTTTTCAATTTCGTATAATATAGAGATTGATTTTGCACGAAAATCGGGATGGTCTATATATTTTATTTTATCAAGATCTTCATTAGAAATTACCGGATTCTGGATTCTAAGCTTCTGCGCATGCTCTGGGGTAATGTCAAATATATTTTTGTCTTCCCCAATAGATAAACTAATATCAGTTACAATCTCTTCCCTAATTCCATCTAATGGAGGATTGGTTACCTGCGCGAAAAGCTGTTTAAAGTAATTAAAGAGTAATTGTGGTTTATCTGAAAGAACTGCTAATGGCGTATCTGTTCCCATAGATCCTATAGCTTCCTTTCCGCCTGTAGCCATAGGACTGATAATGGTTTTGATATCTTCTATCGTATACCCAAAAACTTTTTGTCTCGTTTTAAAATCTACGGGTTCTACGGGAGTTTTATTCCCAGTATAAGGAACATCAGCTAACGGAAGTAAATTTTTATTCAGCCATTTTCTGTAAGGGCGTTTAGATACAATCTGTTCCTTAACTTCTTCGTCGCCTACAATTCGGCCTTCAACCATATCTACCAGGAACATCTTTCCTGGTTCCAGACGCCCATGTAATTCTACATTTTCAGGTTTTACATCTACAACCCCGGTTTCAGAAGACATGATTACATAACCATCTTTTGTAACGGTATAGCGCGACGGTCTTAGACCATTACGGTCTAGCAAAGCACCAATGTACTGCCCGTCTGTAAAAGGAATAGAAGCAGGACCGTCCCATGGCTCCATGATACAGGCATTATATTCATAAAAGGCTTTTTTGCTATCGCCCATCGAAGGGTTTTTCTCCCAGGCTTCAGGCACCATCATCATAATAGCTTCAGGTAAAGAACGGCCGGTTTGTAACAGCATTTCCAAAACCATATCCATAGAAGCAGAATCTGATTTTCCTTCTAAGGTAACCGGTACGATTTTTTTGATGTCTTCTCCAAAAATCTCACTTTCAAAAAGTTCTTCCCTCGCTTTCATTCGGCTAAGGTTACCTCTTAAAGTGTTGATCTCTCCATTATGGCACATATATCTAAATGGTTGTGCTAAATCCCAGGTAGGAAAAGTATTGGTAGAGAAACGTTGGTGTACTAAGGCCAGTTTAGTTACAAGATCTGGATCATTTAAATCTGTATAGTAAATATTGATGTCCTGTGGCATCAATAATCCTTTATAAATAATAGTCTTTGTAGATAAGCTAGGAAGGTAAAAATACTCTGCTTCTCCTAAATTAGAACTATAGATTTTATGTTCTGCAATTTTGCGAGCAGCAAAAAGTTTTGCTCTAAAAACTTCGTCACTGGTATCTTCGTCTTTACCAATAAAAATTTGCTCAACATTAGGTTCGCTTAAAGAAGCAATACTTCCTAAACATGATTTATCGACCGGTACTTGTCTCCAGCCAATTATATTTAATCCCTGATTAATAATTTCTTCCTCAAAAATCTCTTTACAGATATTTAATTGATTCTTAGATCGAGGAAGGAAAACCATTCCAGCTGCATATTCTCCAAATTCAGGTAAATCAAAATCACAAACTTTTTTAAAGAAATTGTGTGGAATTTCAATCAAAATTCCGGCACCATCTCCGGTTTTTCCATCAGCACTTACAGCTCCACGATGTTCTAATCGTATTAAAATATCCAAAGCTTTATGGATGATGTCGTTTGTGCGCTTACCTTTTAAGTTACAAATAAATCCCGCGCCGCAATTATCTCTCTCAAATTCAGGCAAGTAAAGCCCCTGCTCTTTTGGTCTCATAACCTATCTTCCTTATATTATTACTACAAAAATATCTAAATTAATAAAGAATTTGAAGGTAATAATAAGAAAGAGCTTATTAAATTCATCAAAACTAAATAAACTCTTAATTTTTATTAATCATTTAATAAATGAGGCGGTTATTTCCGAATTTCGCAATGAAAAATATCGGATTTTAATATAAAAAAACTCGCCAGGATTTAGCGAGTTGATTTTGGGTATTTTGCGAACTTATTTTTTTAATATACTTCTGGAAATCACGATTTTCTGTATTTCTGAAGTTCCTTCATAAATTTGAGTGATTTTGGCATCACGCATTAATCGCTCTACATGGTATTCTTTTACAAAACCATTCCCTCCATGAATTTGAACAGCTTCGATCGTAACGTCCATGGCAGTTTGAGAGGCGCTTAATTTTGCCATAGCTCCGCTTAGATCATAATTTTGTTTTTGATCTTTATCCCAGGCCGCCTTCATAACCAAATGCCTGGAGCTTTCTATAGCCGTATACATATCGGCTAATTTAAAAGCAATGGCCTGGTGGTTGCTAATTTCTGTACCAAATGCTTTACGTTGCTTTGAATAATCCCTTGCAAGTTCAAAAGCACCGGATGCAATTCCCAAGGCCTGGGCAGCAATACCAATTCTTCCTCCAGATAAGGTTTTCATAGCAAACTTAAATCCAAAACCGTCCTCACCAATCCTGTTTTCTTTGGGAACTTTTACATCATTAAAATTTAATGAATGGGTGTCGCTTCCTCTAATGCCCAGTTTATTTTCTTTTGGGCCAACTTCAAAACCTTCCCATCCTTTTTCTACGATAAAGGCATTGATACCATGATGTTTCTTCTCCCTGTCGGTTTGCGCAATTACCAGGTAATAATCTGCTGTACCACCGTTGGTGATCCAGTTTTTGGTGCCATTCAATAAGTAATAATCTCCTTTATCGATTGCGGTAGTTCGTTGAGAAGTAGCATCGCTTCCTGCTTCAGGCTCAGAAAGACAAAACGCACCCAGTTTTTCTCCGGTAGTTAGTTTAGATAAATATTTTTCTTTTTGGTCTGTGTTACCATAGGTATCCAGCCCCCAGCAAACTAAGGAGTTGTTAACCGACATGATTACCGATGCGGAGGCATCGATTTTTGAAATTTCTTCCATAGCTAAAATATAGCTGATGGTATCCATCCCGCCGCCGCCATATTCTGGTGAGGCCATCATTCCTAAAAAACCAAGTTCTCCCATTTTCTTAACTTGGGCTTTGGGAAATTCTTGTTTTTCATCCCTTTCAATAACGCCGGGTAATAATTCGGTTTTTGCAAAATCGCGAGCAGCATCGCGAATCATGATATGTTCTTCAGTTAATTCGAAATTCATTTATGTATAAATTTAGAAAAAAGTAATTTTTGTTACCAAATATAAATTTTAAATATGTATTATTCAATAAATATTAGTTAATTTTGAGAATATGAAAAAATCAGACTATTTTGTGATTGGAGTAATGTCTGGCACTTCCCTAGACGGGATCGATTTAGCCTACATTCATTTTGCAGTTGAAAATAACTATAATTTTGAAATTTTGGAAGCTCAGACAGTAGATTATTCCAAAAACTGGCGCGAGAAATTAGATGCTGCTATCGATTTAGAAGATGATAAGTTACAGGAATTAAATAAAGAATATACTAAATATCTGGCAGAAGTGATTTTGGAATTTGTGGCTGAAAATAATATTCAGCGCTTAGATGCGGTCTGTTCGCATGGGCATACCATCAAGCATGAGCCACAAAATGGCTTTACACTGCAAATAGGAAACCTTCCTGAAATCTCTCAATACCTTCAACAAAGGGTGGTTTGTGATTTTAGAGTACAGGATGTAGCGCTTGGAGGACAGGGAGCACCTTTAGTTCCTATTGGTGATAAAATACTTTTTAGCGATTATCGCTATTGTTTAAATTTAGGAGGTTTCGCAAATATTTCTGAAAAACAAAATGATGAGATCCTGGCCTACGATATCTGCGCAGTGAATACTGTCCTCAATCACTATACGAGACAGCTAGGTAAAGAATATGATGATAAAGGAAGAATAGCCGCAGGAGGTGTGCTGAATAAAGAATTACTCCATCAATTAAATAACCTTCAGTTTTATAGTCTTAAGCCTCCAAAATCCTTAGGTATCGAGTGGGTGAAAGCTGAAGTTTTACCGATACTTAATTCTGTAGAACTCCTTATTCCGGATATTTTACATACGTATGTAATCCATGTGGCCCAACAAGTAACAAAAGTTTTAAATCCCAGAGAAAACGCAAAAGTTCTGGTTACTGGCGGTGGTGCTTTTAATGATTTTTTAATCCAAAAGTTTAAAGCATATTCTAAATGTGAATTCGTGATCCCTGAAAACAGAATTATAGATTTTAAGGAGGCACTGATCTTCGGATTGTTGGGCGTACTTAAGTTAGAAGGAAAGGTGAATGTGTTAAGCCTGGTTACCGGGGCAAGTAAAGATCACGCGTCAGGAAGGATATATACACCCTCTTGATTTTAAAATGACTTAATACTTATATTTGAAACAAATCACACACATAATATTTAGATGAAAGAATTATTAAAAGTTTACGAAAATAAAGAACCAGAGATTGTTTTTCACTGGAATGACCCTGAAACGGAAGCTGAAGGTTGGACGGTGATCAACTCACTTAGAGGTGGTGCAGCCGGTGGCGGTACCCGTATGCGAGAAGGCCTGGATAAAAATGAGGTACTTTCTTTAGCAAAAACGATGGAAGTGAAATTTACGGTTTCTGGTCCTGCCATAGGCGGAGCGAAATCCGGAATTAATTTTGATCCTAAAGACCCAAGAAAAAAAGGGGTTTTAGAGCGCTGGTATAAAGCGGTCTCTCCTTTACTGAAAAGTTATTACGGTACTGGTGGAGACCTAAACGTAGACGAAATCCATGAAGTAATTCCGATTACTGAAGATTGTGGAGTTTGGCATCCGCAAGAAGGGGTTTTTAATGGTCATTTTCGACCTACTGAAGCTGATAAGATTAACAGGATAGGGCAGTTGCGACAGGGGGTAATTAAAGTTCTTGAAAATACGGATTATTCACCAGATATCTCCAGGAAGTATACGGTAGCAGATATGATAACAGGATTTGGTGTGGCTGAAGCAGTGAATCAATATTATCAAATTTATGGCGGTGATATTAAAGGAAAGAAGGCTATTGTCCAGGGTTTTGGGAATGTAGGTTCTGCAGCTGCATATTATCTTTCCCAAATGGGAGCAAAAGTTGTAGGAATTATTGATCGGGCTGGAGGTTTGATAAATGAAGATGGTTTTTCTTTTGAAGAGATTAAAAATTTATTTCTGAATAAAGAAGGGAATACGCTAAATGCAAATGAATTGATCCCTTTTGAAGAAATCAATCAAAAAATATGGAATCTTGATGCTGAAATATTTGCTCCATGTGCGGCTTCCAGGTTAGTAACCAGAGAACAAATCTCAAACCTTATTGATAAAAAATTAGAGGTGATTTCTTGTGGTGCCAATGTTCCTTTTGCCGATAAGGAAATTTTCTTTGGGCCGATTATGGAATTTATTGATGAGCGCGTAAGTCTTATTCCGGATTTTATATCAAATTGTGGGATGGCGCGTGTTTTCGCGTATTTTATGGAGCGTAGGGTGCAAATGACCGATGAGGCTATTTTTAATGATACCTCAATGACTATTAAAAATGCCATTCAGAATACCTTCAATAATAATAGTGATAAGACAAATATTAGTAAAACTGCCTTCGAGGTTGCTTTGAAACAATTGGTATAATATTTAGAACTCCTTATGTGTTAGTAATTTCTTAATGAATACACATAAGGAGTTATTCTGATAATTATTTTACTAAATTTGGGCAACAATTTTAATCCGTTTATCACGTTACATTAAAAACCCTAATCAATTAATATGCTATATTTTATTCAGCAGGATGCCGTGACGCAGGCAGCGCAGGATGCTGCAGAGGTTTCAGAAGAAAAAACGCTTTCGATTTTCGATTTGCTTTTAAGTGGTGGTATCGCCGGGCAGATCATTATTTTTGTTTTGTTTGTGTTATTGTTTGCAGCGGTTTATATCTATTTTGAAAGATTGTTTGCGATAAAATCTGCAAGCCAGGTAGATAAAAATTTTATGCACCAAATTAAAGATAGTGTATTAAATGGGAATATCGAATCTGCAAAGATTAGATGTGCCCAAAGTGATAATCCCGTAGCACGATTAACAGAGAAAGGAATTTCCAGGATTGGGAGCCCGTTAGAAGATATTAATACGGCTATCGAGAATGCAGGGCGTTTAGAGGTATATAAGCTAGAAAAAAACGTGAGTATTCTGGCTACTATTGCCGGTGCGGCACCTATGATTGGTTTCCTGGGAACAGTAATTGGGATGGTGATTGCTTTCCATGAACTGGCTACGAGTAGTGGGCAGGCACAAATGGGGTTACTGGCAGAAGGTATTTATACTGCAATGACAACCACGGTCGCAGGGCTTATTGTTGGAATTATAGCCTATATAGGGTATAATCATCTTGTGGTAAAAACAGATAAAGTAGTGCACCAGATGGAAGCTACAGCGGTAGACTTTTTAGACTTATTAAACGAGCCTGCTTAATATGAATTTAAGAGGTAGAAATAAAGTGAGCCCGGAGTTTAGTATGAGTTCAATGACAGATATTGTATTTCTGTTATTGATATTTTTCATGTTAACTTCTCCGGTGATTACTCCAGAAGCTTTGGACTTAATACTTCCAAAGGCTAAAGGGAAGACCACTAACCAGCAGAATGTTTCAGTAAGCATTACTAAAGAACTGCAGGTGTATATTAATGATGAGCGTATAAGTAGCTCGGCATTAGAAAGTACTTTAAAAAGTAAATTGGCGGGTATAGAAAACCCAACCATTATTTTACGAGCTGAAGAAGGAGTACCTATCGAAAAAGCGGTGAACGTAATGGATATTGCTAATCGAAACAGATATAAAATAGTTTTAGCGGTTAAACCGGAATAAATATGGCTTTCTTAGAAACCAATCACGAAAAAAAATCATTTACGATCACAGTAGTGCTTCATGTATTATTGTTGGCTATTTTATTCTTTTTTGGTTTTACATATTTAGACCCTCCACCTGAAAATGGTATAGCGGTTAATTTTGGAACTTCAGAAGTAGGTTCGGGAAATCAGCAACCAACCAAACCTATAGAGTCTGCTCCAAAAAACACAAGTCCTGAAGTTACTCCACCAGAGCCTGAACCTGTTGTAGAAGAGAAAGTGGTTACCCAGGAAATTGAAGAAGCTCCGGTTGTTGAGGAAAAAAAGGAAGTGAAAAAACCCGTTGAAACCGAGAAACCTAAAAAGGTCGAACCTAAAAAGGAAGAGCCGGCAAAAAAACCTGATCCAAAACCAGATAAATCTACTACCGATGCGATGAGTAGTATTTTAAATGGACCAGAGCGTAGCGGTGAAGAAAGTGGAGGAGAAGGTAATGATAATGCTGCCGGAGATAAAGGTTCTCCAGATGGTGATCCCAATGCTCAGAGTTATTATGGTAATGGAGCCGGTCTTGATGGTGATGGTAATTATCGTCTAGGTGGTCGCCGTGCTTTAAATAAAGAAAAATTTGTGCAGGATTGTAATGAATCCGGGATCGTTGTGGTGCGTATAGAAGTGAACCGCCAGGGGCAGGTTATTGCCGCAACCCCAGGGGTTAAAGGTACTACAAATAATGCATCCTGTTTAACAGAGCCTGCCAGAAAAGCAGCTTTGGCTACCCGGTTTAACAGTGATTCTGATGCGCCTTCGCGGCAGGTAGGAACCATAGTATATAACTTCAAATTATCAGAATAATCAATGACGTATCAGCAAACTGTTGAATGGATGTTTCAGCAGTTACCCATGTATCAACGTGTGGGGAGTTCCGCATTTAAAAAAGATCTTTCCAATACTTTAAAATTAGCGACTCACCTTGATCACCCAGAGTTGGGTTTTAAAAGTGTTCACGTGGCGGGAACTAATGGAAAAGGCTCTAGTAGTCATATGATAGCTTCGGTTTTACAGGAAGCCGGCTATAAAGTTGGATTGTACACTTCACCACATTTAAAAGATTACAGAGAGCGTATTCGAATTAATGGCTTATATATTTCCGAAGAAGCTGTAATCGATTTTATTCAAAATAACAAGATATTTTTTGAAGCAGAAAGCCTGTCATTTTTTGAAATGAGTGTAGGAATGGCGTTTTGGTATTTTGCTAAGGAAAAAGTTGATATCGCTGTTGTTGAAGTAGGCATGGGAGGTCGTTTGGATTCTACTAATATTATAATTCCTGAAGTTAGTTTAATTACTAACATAGGTAAAGATCATACGCAGTTTTTGGGTACTACACTTCCTGAAATAGCGGGAGAGAAAGCTGGAATTATTAAAGAAAACGTTCCTGTTATTATTTCTGAAAAGCATCCTGAAACACAAGAGGTTTTTATAAAGACCGCCGAAGAAAGAAACGCTGCAATTGTATTCGCTGAAGAACTTAAAGCTCCTGGACATCTAAGTACTGATTTACTGGGAAGTTATCAGGAAAAAAATATTAAAGGGGTGCGAGCTGTTATTAGACAGCTTATTTCTCAAGGCTGGAAAATTTCTGAAGAGCATCTTCGGGAGGGATTAAAAAATGTTCGTAAAAATACAAATCTTAGGGGAAGGTGGGATATTCTCCAGGAGTTTCCCAAGGTGATTTGTGATACCGCTCATAATAGTGACGGACTGAAATATGTTTTTAATCAACTAGAAGACGAAACTTTTGAGCATTTACATTTTGTTTTTGGAGTCGTGAATGATAAAGACCTTGATGAGGTATTGCCTATTTTTCCAAAAAGGGCTACGTATTATTTTTGCAAACCAGATGTTCCCCGAGGATTGGAAGCGGAAAAATTAATGGCAAAATCTATTGAATTTGGGCTTTTAGGAAAAGTGTTTAATAGTGTGGGAGAAGCTTATGCGGCTGCTATAAAAGCGGCAGGAACAAAGGATTTGATCTTTTGTGGAGGTAGTAATTTTACGGTAGCTGAAATTATTTAAAATTTTTAATTTTTTTCTTTGCGTAGAAGAAAAACTAGTCTATATTTGCACTCGCAATAATGAATGGGGCGCGTAGCTCAGTTGGTTCAGAGCACTTGGTTTACACCCAAGGGGTCAGGGGTTCGAATCCCTTCG
Source organism: Zunongwangia sp. L-65 (assembly GCF_056859415.1). Lineage (NCBI taxonomy): Bacteria > Pseudomonadati > Bacteroidota > Flavobacteriia > Flavobacteriales > Flavobacteriaceae > Zunongwangia > Zunongwangia sp. L-65. Next base: position 99,868 of record NZ_JBSXOK010000049.1, on the reverse strand, counting down.
CGCCCACAACCATTCAAAAGCTTCCAAAAAGGGAGCTTTTTTTAGCTAAAACATTCATTAGGGCGCGTAGCTCAGTTGGTTCAGAGCACTTGGTTTACACCCAAGGGGTCAGGGGTTCGAATCCCTTCGCGCCCACAAAAAGAAAAAGCTTCCTAATTAGGAAGCTTTTTTTATTTTTAATCATTACCAGAGTGCTATAGGTTTTCTATGATTTTCTCTAATGCAATTCCTCTGGAGCCTTTTATAAGAATGTAGGAATTGTTGATGGGATTAGCGGTTAAAAAAGTTTTTAACTCGGTAGTATTGTCAAATTTCTGATATTCTTCGGGCGTTGAGGTTTCTTTAAAATGTTTGCCTACTAAATAAACATTTTTAAATCCTTTACTATTGCAAAGCTCTACTATACTTTGGTGCTCTTCTTTACTATATTGGCCTAGTTCCAGCATGTCTCCTATGATTAGTGTTTTAGAGAGTGGAGTATTAAGGTTGCTAAAGTTGATGATTGAAGAACCCATGCTTGTTGGATTGGCATTATAAGCATCCAGTAAAAGCGTGTTATTTTTGGTCTTCTGGATTTGTGATCGATTATTGCTGGGTGAGTATTCTTTAATCGCCTCTTTAATAGCTTTAAAAGGCACTTTAAAATATAAGCCTATGGTTAGAGCTGCGGCAGCATTATAAGCGTTATATTGTCCTGTTAATTGAGTATCGAAGACGTCGTTATTATAAGTAAAGGAAGCATATTCAGGGCCATTTTGAGAAATAGTATAATCTATGCTTACGGCTGCTTTTTCCGAACTTCCAAATGTGAAAACATGAGAATAGCTATCCTGTCTTTGTTGTATTTCATCATCCAGATTAAGAAAAAGCAATTTTTTATGATTTTTAAGATGAGTATAAAGCTCACTTTTGCCTTTAATTACTCCTTCTATGCCACCAAAACCTTCTAAATGAGCCTTTCCGAAATTTGTAATATATCCGTAATCCGGTAGGGCAATTTCAGTAAGAAATTCGATTTCTCCCTGGTGGTTAGCTCCCATCTCTACTACGCCAACTTCCGTCGTTTCATCCATTCTTAAAAGAGTGAGCGGTACACCAATATGATTGTTTAAATTTCCGGTTGTAGAAATCGTTTTGTACTTCTTGGTAAGTACAGCGTTAATTAATTCCTTGGTGGTTGTTTTGCCATTGCTTCCAGTGATCGCGAGTACTGGAATACCCAGAAAATGCCGGTGGAAAGTAGCCAGTTGTTGTAAGGCATCAAGGCAGTCTTCAACGAAAATATAATTATCCTGGTCTTTTGCATAGGCCTCTTCATCTACGATGGCAACTTCGGCACCTTTATTTAAAGCTTCTTCGGCAAATTCATTTCCATTGAAATTTTCTCCCTTAAGTGCAAAAAATAAGCTGTTTGGTTTGATGTTCCTGGTGTCTGTGCTTACCCCTGAACTGGTAAGAAACCTACGATGTATTTTAGCTATGTTCATGAATTTAAGGTATAAAAAAAGCCCTAAAAATTAGGGCCTTTTTTGTGAATATTTCTTTAAAACTTAAAAGTCTTACTTAGTTGCTTCTAGCTCTTTTTACATTGTCCATTGATTTTGCTCCTACTTTAGACATGGCATTTCTAAATCCTATGTAATCTGTAGCCATATCCTGAGGTAGGAACCTTCTTTGAGCAGGATCTAGCCAATAAGCTCTATCTTTCCAAGAGCCTCCTTTATACACCCTAACATCGTCACTAATTAAAGTGGTTCTTTCTTTATCGTCGTATTTAGGTTTTGCCTGAGTGGTATCTCCTATCGCGAGACGATCGAAATCTGGAGAGTTGTACATTCTTTTAGAATTGTCTGTGTCCTGAAAAGGCTGATAATATCTACTTGAACTTTTGTCTCCATCTCTAAAGTTCCTATTGTCACTTTTTGAGAAATTGGTTCTCATGTAAGTTTCGTCTTCTGTGATAGGTTTTTGTAAAATCTCTCCTGGCAAATTTCTAGCAACAACTCTTCCCGTACTTAAGGTGTCATATTTAATGTTATCTACTCCAACAACCTGAACGGTACCATCTTCGTTAATTGCATTTTCAGTATATACATTTCCGCGGTAGTAGTTAAAGTCGTTAAATTCATCGTCCACTATTGGTCGGTACACATCAGCAACCCATTCTGCTACATTGCCAGCCATATCATACAATCCAAAATCATTCGCTTCGTAGCTCATTACCGGGGCTGTAATATCTGCGCCATCGTCACTCCATCCTGCAATTCCGCCGTAATCACCGGCACCCTGCTTGAAATTGGCAAGTTGATCGCCTTGTTTTCTAAGGTCTCCGCTACGGGTGTATCTTCCGTCCCATGGATATTTTTTTCGGCCGCGATAGATATTATAATCGCGAATTCCTACAAGGCCTAATGCGGCATATTCCCATTCCGCTTCGGTAGGAAGACGGTATTCAGGATATAAGATTCCATCTTTACGTTGTACATATTGTTTTTTGCCTGATGAGGTTGTCACCGTATTGCCTTGAGGGTCAGTTTGAGTGGTCGTATTATTTTGTGCTAATTTTTGAGATGTTTTACCACTTTGTGTCATTTCGGTATTCCCACCGTATACCCGGCTTGGAGCATTGATGTAAGTTTCAGTGCTAAAAGTTGCTCCGGCATCAGTTTTATATAATGTCTCTTCAGAGATATAACCGGCATCTACCAGTTGCTTTTCGTTAACACGGTCTGTTCTCCACTTACTAAATTCCGCTGCCTGAACCCAACTAACACCAACAACAGGATACTCTCCATAAGCAGGATGTCTTAAATAGTTGTTTACCATGGTTTCGTTATAGCCAAGTCGGTTTCTCCATACTAAAGTGTCTGGTAAAGCCCCGTAGTAAATGTTTCTGTAGTTTTGTTCTGATGGAGGGAAAACCCTTTTTAGCCAGTCTAAATATTCAAGATACATACGATTGGTTACTTCAGTTTCATCCATATAAAAAGACTGGATGTGTTGTTGGGTAGGGGTGTTGTTCCAGTCGTGCATTACATCATCCTGAACCTGGCCCATAGTAAATGTACCTCCTTCAATAAATACCAGTCCTGGTGCTGGTTCCTGTTCTTTGTAGTCTGTATCGTATTGAAACCCACCGTCTTTCGAATTAATACTCCATCCGGTAGCTCTTGAGCTGTTTTTGTAATTTTTGGAATTGTTACATCCTACTAGACCAACGCCAAGGGCGATGGTAAAAATTGCTCTAAAAGCAGTTTTCTTTCTCATTCTCATGTTCTCTTTAGGTAGAATTTAGGCTCTGCAATATAATAATTAACGGTAAAAGTACAAGTTTATTTTGTTCTAACCGCCTTCATATTAATATATAAGAGGCTGCTATAGCTATACTCCTTTACTTTTTTAAAAAGTTAGGCAAATATGCACAAATTAATGGCGTTAGCTGCAAAATTAGTATTTTTTTAATGTCATTTAATGAAATAAATCTTTGCTGTTTTTTGTGAATTTTGGTATTCAGGTGATCCTGAAATTTCTTCTGCTCAACGAATGATAAGGTGCTTTAAGCGAATTTTAAAACGCAGCTACTTAGCTTCTAATAATATTAATATATATTTGTTTATCATTTAGTTTAAGAGATGAAAAAAATTTCAACGATTTTATTATTAGGCTCCATTCTTACTTCCGGTTGGTTACAGGCTCAGGATATTAGGGATAGAGTGATAACTACTGCCGTTCCTTTTCTTCTTGTAGCTGCAGATGCCAGGGCGGCAGGGATGGGAGATCAGGGTGTCGCTACTTCTCCAGATGTCTTTTCACAGCAATGGAATCCTGCAAAATTTGCTTTTGCAACTTCAGAACATGGTATAGGAATATCATATACACCTTATTTAAGTGATATCGTGAGTGATATTTTTTTAGGAGATCTTAGCTATTATTATAAAATAGATGATCGTAGTGCATTTGCCGGGAGCCTACGTTATTTTAGTCTGGGGACTATTGAAATCCGTCAGAATATCGAGCAAATACCGTTATTAGTAAATCCAAATGAATTAACTTTTGATGTTTCCTATTCATTAAAGTTAAGTGAAACTTTTTCTATGGCCGTAGCAGGTAGATATTTAAGGTCTGATCTTGGAGTAAGTGATAGCCAGGATTTAGGTGCTGCCGGAAGTTTTGGGGTAGATGTGGCGGCCTTTTATCAAAGTGATGAAATTGTTTATAATAATTTTGATGGGGTTTGGCGATTTGGAGTCAATATAAGTAATATTGGTCCTAAAATGAGTTATGATGATGCGGGGCAGGAAAATTTTATACCCACGAATTTAAGACTTGGTGGAGGTTTTGATTTTATTCTGAATCCCGATAGCAGATTAGGGGTGTATCTAGAGTTTAATAAACTTTTAGTGCCAACACCACAGGATTTTAATGGTGATGGGGTTATAGATCAGGAAGATGATGACGTTTATAATACCACGACTGCGATAGGAGGAATTTTTGAATCTTTTACCGATGCTCCAGGTGGATTGAGTGAAGAGCTTAAAGAAGTGACCTGGGCATTGGGAACCGAATATAGCTTTAGGGATGCAATTAAATTAAGGGCAGGTTACTTTAACGAAAGTAATGAGAAGGGCTATCGTAAATTTGTATCTGTAGGTGGAGGCTTTAAATATGAGAATTTTGTAATCATCGATATTTCTTATTTGTTCTCAACTTCACAATTTCCCAGCCCTTTAGATAAAACTTTACGTTTTGGGCTCACTTTTAATTTTGGGGATTCATATCTAAACTAATTTACGGATAAAATAATAGAGAAAATCTAGTAAAAGCACCAGTAAGATGATATTGGTGCTTTTTTTGTTTAATTTGTTCCCCCGAAATTAGTGTTATGGAAAAAATAAAGTTTTCAGCAGAATTAGATGTTTTTGAAGACCAATCGCAACTACCGCAGGAAATTCAGAAGGTAATGAAACAGGCTATCCAAGCCAGGGATCATGCCTATGCACCTTATTCCTCTTTTAAAGTTGGCGCAGCTCTTTTGATGGATAACAATGAAGTTGTTATTGGTAGTAATCAGGAAAATGCTTCTTATCCTTCAGGATTATGTGCAGAACGTACAGCTATTTATTATGCTGGGGCAAAATATCCACAAATGTTGATAAAAGCGATAGCGATTTCTGCAAAATCCTTGCATAAAGAAATTACTTCTCCAATACCTCCTTGCGGAGCTTGTCGTCAGGCTATTTCAGAATATGAAGTAAATCAGGAGAAAGGGATTCCTATTTATTTTATGGGAGAAAAAGGGAAGGTATACCGGGCGAAATCGATAAAGGAGTTATTGCCTTTTATATTCGATAAATTTAATCTTTAGTTTATTAGATTTTTGCAGTAAAACAGTTTTACATTCTTATTATAAATAGTATTTTTGTTATTCGCTTGGCGTAATCTATCTGTAAAGCCATAAAAATTTTTAATTAAATGAAGAAAATAACAAAAGCCACATATTTAAAGTGGTATGAGGATATGCTGTTTTGGCGTAAGTTTGAAGATAAACTTGCGCAAGTTTATATTCAGCAAAAAGTAAGAGGTTTTTTACATTTGTATAATGGGCAAGAGGCTATCCTGGCAGGTGCTTTACATGCGATGGATACTGAAAAAGATCGTATGATTACCGCTTATCGTAATCACGTTCAGCCAATAGGATTGGGAGTAGATCCCAAGAGAGTAATGGCAGAGCTTTACGGTAAGGGTACTGGGACTTCTCAAGGTCTTGGAGGATCGATGCACATTTTCTCTAAAGAACATCGTTTTTATGGTGGTCATGGTATTGTTGGGGGACAAATTCCTTTAGGAGCCGGACTTGCCTTTGCAGATAAATATTTTAAAAGAGATGCGGTTACCTTAACTTTTATGGGTGATGGAGCTACGCGTCAGGGGTCATTACACGAAACCTTAACGATGGCCGTAAATTGGAATCTCCCCGTAGTTTTCTGTGTTGAAAATAATGGTTATGCCATGGGAACTTCTGTAGCCAGAACTGCTAAAAGTACAGATATCTGGAAATTAGGTAATGGTTACGAAATGCCATGTGCACCTGTAGATGCTATGGATCCAGAGAAAGTTGCTGAAGCTTTAGATGAAGCAATAACCCGTGCCCGAAAAGGGGAAGGTCCTACTTTCTTAGAGTTAAAAACCTATCGCTATAGAGGACACTCTATGAGTGATGCTCAACATTACAGAACTAAAGACGAAGTTGCAGAATATCAAAAGATAGATCCAATCACCAAAGTGAGAAGCATCATTATCGATAATAAATATGCAACCGAGGATGATATTAAAAAAATCGACAAGCGCGTTAAGGATAAAGTTAAAGAATGTGAGCAATTCGCAGAAGAATCGGCTTTCCCAGAAAAGAACGTAATGTACGATGTGGTTTACGAACAGGAAGATTACCCATTCTTACCACATAAACTATAATAATTATGGCAGAAGTAATTAATATGCCGCGATTAAGCGACACCATGGAAGAAGGTGTTGTGGCAAAATGGTTAAAACAAAAAGGCGACAAAGTTGCTGAAGGAGATATCCTTGCGGAGATCGAAACCGATAAGGCAACGATGGAATTTGAATCCTTCTATGAAGGAACACTATTGCATATAGGGATTGAAGAAGGAGAAACTGCTCCGGTAGATACGCTTTTAGCGATTATTGGTGAAGAAGGTGAAGATATCTCTGGATTGTTAAATGGTGAAGGTGGTTCTACTGAAGAAGCTAAAGAAGAATCAGCAGCCGAAGAAGAAACTGAAGATGATGACAGTACATCTGAAGCTGGTGAAATCCCAGAAGGTGTAGAGATCGTTAAAATGCCGCGCCTTAGTGACACGATGGAAGAAGGAACTGTTGCTTCCTGGTTGAAAAAAGAAGGCGATAAAGTATCTGAAGGGGATATTCTTGCGGAAATCGAGACCGATAAAGCAACAATGGAATTCGAATCTTTCTACGAAGGTACTTTGCTTAAAATTGGCATTCCTGAGGGAGAAACTGCTCCCGTAGATAGTCTTTTGGCAATTATTGGCCCTGAGGGGACTGATGTGTCTAATGTGACTGGTGATTCTACTGGCAAAAAAGCTGCACCTAAAAAAGAAGAAAAGTCTGAAGCTAAAGAAGAGAAAAAGGAAGAAACGACTACAACTTCTTCAGATTCGTCGTCGGAAGGTGGTAGAATATTTGCTTCTCCATTAGCTAAGAAAATGGCCGAGGATAAAGGGATTGATCTTTCTAAAGTAGAAGGTTCCGGAGAAAATGGAAGAATCGTTAAAAAAGATATCGAATCTTACAAACCTTCTGAGGCTCCTGCTCCAAAAGAAACTAAGAAAGAAGCAGAAACATCAGTAGCTGCTCCTTATGTGCCTGCTGGTGAAGAAAGTTTTGAAGAAATTAAGAATTCTCAAATGAGAAAGACGATTGCAAAACGTCTTGGAGAATCTAAATTTAGTGCTCCTCATTACTATCTTACTATAGAGGTAGATATGGAAAATGCAATGGCATCCAGAAAGCAAATTAACGAGATGCCAGATGTGAAAGTTTCATTTAACGATATGGTGATTAAAGCAAGTGCAATGGCACTTCGTAAGCACCCACAGGTAAATAGCCAATGGACTGGAGATGCTATGAAAATAGCCAAACATATTCATATGGGTGTTGCCGTAGCCGTAGAAGATGGTCTTGTTGTTCCTGTTCTTAAATTCGCAGATCAAATGTCGATGACGCAGATTGGCGGAAATGTAAAAGATCTTGCCGGTAAAGCGCGTAACAAGAAGCTTCAGCCAAAAGAAATGGAAGGAAGTACCTTTACGGTTTCTAACTTAGGAATGTTTGGTATTACTGAGTTTACAAGTATTATCAATCAGCCTAACTCAGCAATTCTTTCGGTAGGAACAATTGTAGAGAAACCTGTAGTGAAAAACGGAGAGATCGTTGTTGGTCATACCATGAAGCTTACCTTGGCTTGTGATCATAGAACGGTAGATGGTGCCACAGGTGCTGCTTTCTTAAAGGATCTTAAAACTTATATTGAGAATCCAGTTACTATGCTTGCTTAACAAGCTGGTGATTTTAGAATATTATAGAATCCCGCGTTTACTCGCGGGATTTTTTTATTTTAGCTTTTATGAGAAAACCACTTAAAAATTTAGGAATTCTGGCCTTAGGTTTAGCCGGATTACTTTCTTGTAATGCACAGGAAAGCGCAGCGATACATATTTCTGCAGACGAAATGAAAACGAATCTGGAATACCTGGCTTCTGATGATTTAATGGGACGTAAAACCGGTACGGAAGGTATTGATAAAGCGGCCGATTTTATCACTACAATTTTCGAGGAAAATGGGGTGAAACCTTATTATGATACCTATCGTGATTCTTTTAAGATTGGTGATGTAGACGCCTTTAATATTGTTGGATATCTGGAAGGCAATGATCCTGAACTTAAAGACGAATTTGTTGTTATTGGGGCTCATTATGATCATATTGGTGTTGGTAAAGAGGTTGATGGAGACACCATTGCAAACGGAGCGAATGACAATGCAGCTGGAACAACCGCCGTTGTAGAACTGGCTAAGTATTTTGCCGATATTAAAGATAATAAGCGTAGTATTTTATTTATCCTTTTTAGCGGAGAAGAAATGGGCTTAAAAGGATCTTACCATAGCGCAAAAAGACTTAAAGAAGAAGGTATCGATATTTACACCATGATCAATTTGGAAATGATAGGGGTGCCAATGACCGATAAAGATTATCTTGCTTATGTAACAGGCTTTGAAGAAACAAATCTAGCCGAGAAATTTAATGAGTATACAGGAAAAAACACTTTAGGCTTCTTTGAAGGAGCCAAACAAATGAACTTATTTAAAAGAAGTGATAACTATCCGTTTTATGCAGAATTTAATGTTCCGGCGCAAACTATTTGTACATTCGATTTCACAAATTATCCATACTACCATCATGTAAAAGATGAAGTTTCAGAAATGAATCCCGAACACATGGCGAATGTAGTGAAAGCAATTATTCCCGGAATTCACCAAATCCTGAATACTCCAGAGAAAGAGATAAAAATGAATTAGAAATGAAGAATGTTGTTATTACCGGCACAAGTCGGGGAATTGGTTTTGAATTGGTAAAGCTTTTTGCTGAAGAGGATTTTAACGTATTGGCACTTTCCAGAAATAAAGAGCCCGTAGCTAAGCTAAAATTGGACAATGTAAATAGCTTTTCTTTTGATTTGGGAAATGAGTCTGATTTAAAAAAAGCTTCAGATTTTGTGCAAAAAGAATGGGGCGGTAAAGTGGATATTCTTATCCATAATGCCGGGGCATTTTTAAATAAACCCTTTCAGAAAACCACTTTAGAGGAGTTTAGAGCAATTTATGAGATCAATGTCTTTGGGTTGATAGGTTTGACTCAGCAATTACTTCCTTTTATGACTGCTAAATCTCATATTGTGAGTATAAGTAGTATGGGGGGCGTTCAGGGAAGTTTAAAATTTGCCGGTTTATCAGCGTATTCTTCAAGTAAAGCAGCCATTATTACATTAACTGAATTGCTTGCTGAAGAATATAAAGAAAATGGGCCTGTTTTTAATGTTTTGGCCTTAGGAGCTGTCCAAACCGAAATGTTAGCCGCTGCATTCCCGGGATTGGAGGCGCCGCTTTCTGCGCGAGAAATGGCTACATACATTAAAGATTTTAGTATTACAGGAAGTAAATTCTATAACGGTAAATTACTTCAGGTTTCTAATAGCACCCCGTAAGACTTTAAAATGAATCAGGTGTTATCCAGATATTTGCCAAGCCATGCAGTAGAGCCCGCTTTTATGCTCATTAAAGATAATAATGTGCACCTTAAAGTAGTAGACGAAAGACGTACAAGACATGGGGATTATCGTAGAATGCCAGATGGGACACAGCAAATTACCGTTAATGCAAACCTTAATAAATATCGATTCTTGATCACCCTGGTGCACGAAATCGCTCATTTGCTGGCTTTTGAAAAATATGGTAGAAGGATAAAGCCTCATGGGCAAGAATGGAAGCTGACTTTTCGGAATTTAATGTTGCCATTTATTCGGCCAGAAATTTTTCCGCCCAAATTATTGCCAATTATAGCCAGCCATTTTAGAAATCCTACCGCAAGCAGTGATACCGACGCGAGACTTTCTATAGCTTTAAAAAGTTTCGACCAGCCTAACGATAAAAATTATATTTTTGAAGTGCCCTCAGGGGCTTTATTTCGAATTTATAACGGAAAAATTTTTAAAAAAGGACCAAAAAGAATTAAGCGATACGAATGTCTTGAAGTTAGCACCGGGAAGATTTATTTATTTCAACCTAATGCTGAAGTAGAACTTCTTAAAGCTTGATATTTTATATTTTTCTGAAGCTATGGAAAAAGAAAATGACAATTTAGAAAAAAATGAAGAGTACCGCGTGCAGGCCAAAGGATTTTTGCAGAGTACGAAGATTTTTATAAATGACCTTTTGGATATTAGAACCGATAGTGATCGGGAATCTACGTTAGAAGCTGTAAGAAAGGATATCTCTTTTAAAGGTCATAATGCATGGATTCTTATTTTTTCAATTTTTGTGGCTTCTATTGGTCTAAATGTGAGTAGTACCGCTGTGGTAATTGGAGCCATGCTTATTTCTCCACTAATGGGGCCGATTGTAGGTGTGGGAATGTCTGTAGCTATTAATGATGTAGATACGCTTAGAAAATCCATTAAGAACCTGGGTATAATGGTAGTTTTAAGCGTGCTCACCGCTTTTATATATTTTAAAATTTCTCCGGTTACTGAAATTACACCCGAGTTAGAGGCACGGACATATCCAACAATACTGGACGTATTAGTAGCTATTTTTGGTGGTCTGGCCCTTATCGTAGGAAAGTCGAAAAAAGGAACTATTGCCAGTGTAATTATGGGAGTTGCAATCGCTACGGCCTTAATGCCTCCACTTTGTACCGTTGGTTTTGGTTTGGCCAATTCACAATGGCAAAATGCAGGTGGTGCATTTTATTTGTTTTCGATTAATGCAGTTTTTATAGCGTTGTCTACTTTTGCAGTGACTAAATTACTGGGATTTCCCCTGGTGCGCTATGCGAACAGTAAAAGCAGGAGAAGAACTGCTCAGGTAGCATCTGCGGTGGCAGTCATTGTAATGATTCCAAGTATTATCCTTTTTATTAACCTGCTTAATAAAACTCTTTTTGAGACTAAAGCCAAAGATTTTGTATCTAACGATGTTCGATATCTGGGTGCTGAAGTTTTAAAGCAGGAAGCCGATTTTGATGAGAAAACCATTAATATTTATTTGATAGGAAAACGTGTGCCTGAAGCAACGATTGCCACCTGGCGCTCAAAGCTTATCGAAATTGAAGCCTTAAAAGAATCAAAATTGATTGTGCATCAAAGTGCTGAAGATGGCGGGAATTTAGACGAACTCTCTACACAGGTACGAAGTGGTATCCTGGAAGATCTTTATCTTAAAAATCGAGAGGTTATAGAGGATAAAGATTCGCGAATCAAACTTTTAGAAGATCGGATTAATAGTTATAGAACTTCTCTTTTTGATTTTAACGGACTTAGTAAAGAAGCTCAGGCAAATTATGAAGAGATCGAAAATCTTGGGTATTCAAATCAAATTATTACGGATTTTAAAAGTACTGATACCATCCCTACATTCTCGATAACCTGGAAAAACAATGTGTCTTCGCGAGAAAAAGAAGCCAACAGGCAGAAGTTTGAAAAATGGTTAAACGTACGTTTGCAATTAGATACGCTAACCGTACAGTCACTTAATTAATAACCTTTTAATTGTGCCTTTCTTACTTTCTTAAAAAGATCTGATGAATATACAAAATCCGTCACCGTTTTATCTTCGGTTTTAAAGATTTCGTCTTTTGTGCCTGTCCAGGCTAAAAGGCCATCTTTTAGAAAAGCTATTTTTTCACCAATTTCTAAGACCGAGTTCATATCGTGGGTAATAATAATCGTCGTGATATCAAATTCGTGAGTGATTTTCTGTATTAGATTGTCGATTACTGTTGCGGTAGTGGGATCTAATCCAGAATTAGGTTCATCACAAAAAAGATATTTGGGGCGGTTAACAATAGCACGTGCAATAGAAACCCGTTTTTGCATTCCTCCACTGATTTCTGAGGGCATTTTATCATCGGCGCCAACCAGATTCACTCGTTCCAAAACGTTATCCACCCGTTCTTCCATTTCTGCTTTCTTCATTTTAGTGAACATTTTTAAAGGAAACATCACGTTTTCCTTTACCGTCATCGAATCGAATAACGCACCTCCCTGAAAAACCATTCCTATTTCTTTTCTAAGTTCCCGTCGTTCTTCATCGGTAAACTCACTATAAGGCTTTCCGTCATATTCTATAGTTCCTTCCTCTGGCGTGAAAATCCCAAGCATATTTTTCAGGAAAACACTTTTTCCAGATCCGGATTGGCCAATAATAAGGTTTGTTTTTCCGCGGTCAAAAACAAAGTTTAGCCCTTTTAAAACTTCTTCACCGTTAAATGCCTTACGTAAATTTTTTACCTCTATCATAATTAACTAAGTAATAATTGAGTAGTAGCGTAATTCGTAATAATTAAAACCACGCTAGTCCATACAAAAGCAGTGGTACTGGCCTGGCCAACCTCTAAGGCTCCACCTTTCATGTAATATCCATGATAAGCAGGTACTGTAGCCAGAATAAAAGCAAATAAAAAGGTTTTTATAAATGCGTAAATAAGATGAAAAGTCACAAAATCATCCTGAAGACCGCTTACAAAATCATCAGGTTTTACAAATCCACCTAATACGGCAGCTACATAAGCCCCTAAAATGCCTAAAAACATAGAGATTGCAATTACAAACGGATAAGTAAGCATCGCTATAATTTTAGGGAAAATAAGATAGTTTTTAGAGTTGATACCCATTACTTCAAGTGCATCGATTTGTTCAGTAACCCTCATAGAACCAATACTGGATGTTATAAATGAGCCCACTTTTCCCGCCATAATTATGGAAATAAAGGTAGGGGAAAACTCCAATATTACCGATTGTCTGGCTGCAAATGCCACCAGACTCTTGGGAATAAGAGGATTGTTAAGGTTTAGTGCGGTTTGTATAGCTACAACAGCCCCGATAAAAAAGGACAAAAAGCATACAATCCCTAATGACCCGATAATAAGCTCATCTATTTCCTTAAAAATAAGATCCTTTAAAACCGATCGCTTGGTCATCCTGCCAAAGACGCCTTTTAGCATCAAAAAATATTCACCGATGGAGTGGAGATAGGTCATTCAACAATTTTTGTAAAGCTAAAATACTAAATTTTACTTCGAAAGTATTTAACGTAGAATTAAACTTTAACGTGCTAAGTTTATTACTTTTGAGGTATTCTTCAAATAATTTACTATGAAACGGATATTTTCAGCGGCGTTTATGCTGCTATTTGCTTTTTCATCCAAAGCACAAACCCCTCAAAATAATGCAAATAAGCCCAAACTTGTGGTGGGAATTGTAGTCGATCAAATGCGCTACGATTACCTGAATAAATTTTGGGACAAGTATGAAGAAGGTGGTTTTAAAAGAATCATTAATAACGGATTCAATTTTAAGAATAACCATTACAATTATGCGCCAACTTATACCGGTCCCGGACATACCTCGGTTTGGACAGGTACCAGTCCCATGAATCATGGGATTATAGGTAATGACTGGTTTGATAAGTTTACCGGGGAGATGGTATATTGTGCACAGGACGATGATGTAGCATCATTAGGTACTAAAACTAATGCAGGTAAAATGTCGCCACATCGCATGCAAGCCACAACTTTAAGTGATCAAAATAGGTTACATACCCAATTTAGAGGAAAAACCATTGGTGTTTCCATTAAAGATCGTGGCGCTATATTACCGGCTGGACATACGGCAAATGCTGCCTACTGGTTTTCTGGTGGTGGTGATGGAAAGTTTATTAGCAGTACTTATTATATGGACGAGTTACCAAAATGGGTGCAAAAATTCAATTCATCCGGTAAAGCAGCTTCTTATTTAAAGGAATGGAATACGCTGCTGGATATTGAAACCTATGTAGAAAGCGGTATAGATGAAAACACTTTTGAAGGTGGTTTTCGCGGAAAAGAAAAAGCTACTTTCCCTTACGATCTTAAAAAACTGAGTAAAGAAAATGGAAATTATAGTATTATCCCACAAACACCTTATGGTGATGATATTACTTTAGATTTTGCCCTTGCCGCTATCGAAGCTGAAGAATTAGGGCAAGATGAAGATACCGATATTCTAGCTCTTAGTTTCTCCAGTACCGATAAAGTTGGACATAACTTTGGTGTGAATTCTAAAGAAGTAGAGGATACATATTTGAGGTTAGATAAGAATATATCAGATCTTTTAACTTATTTAGATAAAAATGTAGGTGAAGGTAAGTATACAATTTTCTTAACGGCAGATCATGCTGGTGGTCACGTTGGTGGTTACTTGAATTCTGTTAAGATTCCAACAGGAAATTTAGACTATGGAAAATTAAAAAAGGATTTTACAGATTTTGCTACGAAGCAGTTTGGAGAAGGACTCATAAAAAATGTTTCGAACGATCAAATTTTTCTTGATTATGATTATATGGCTACTAAGGATTTAAACCCTGCGGATGTAGAAACCAAGATCGAACATTTTTTAATTCAGCAACCCGGAGTGTATAAGGTATATACACGTACAGAACTGCAGTCTAACAATTTTTCTAACGGAATAGGCTATTTGGTACAAAACGGATTTAACCAGAAGCGAAGCGGAGATATTATGATTGTAGAGCATCCTGGTAGTGGTTACGGTCGAGGTTCCACTCATGGTAGTGTTTTTAACTATGATACCCATACCCCCTTATTATTTTTTGGAGCACGAGTACCACATGGGGAAACTTACGAGCGTTCAGAAATAGTAGATGTTGCTCCTACAATGGCCGCATTACTAGGGATAGAATATCCTAATGCAACCAGTGGTAACCCGTTAGCAATAATGCTGGATAAAGATTCGGAATAATTAATGAACAATCGGAGTCTAAAGGAACCTTTAATCTTGATTAACTAGTGAAAAAGCCCCTGAAATTCATTAATTTCAGGGGCTTTTTTAATGTATTATTTAAAAACTTTAGCTTTCATTTTTTTCCATCGTAAAGCTCTAATAAATTTTGCTTCTTCTTTGGAAACCAATAAAGTTTCATTAGTTTTTTTGGCCTGGAAATAGCCTTTTAAATAGGCCGGGAATAAACTAAGATCATTTTTTAAGGTTGCTAATTTGGCTGAAGCAATTGTTGTAATTAAAAGCCCATATCCTAAACGATAAAAAGCTTTTCCCTGTTTGTAGCGGGAAGCTTTGGTGTTGTAGTTTGCTCCTGTAGGTTTTAGATGTTTTACGTGTAATTTTTCGGTAGTTTCAATTGTCCATCCATGAAACTGAGCCAAAAGTTCATCTACAGTATCCCAACCCATTGCAGCTTTTAATCCGCCAATCTCTTTAAAGCAACCTTTTCTATAAGCTTTTAAAGCACCTCTAATATGATCTTTGTCGGTTAGGTTTTCGATGATCCATTCTCCGTTTTTTTTAATCGTGCAATGTCCTGCAGCCATGCCGATTTTTGGGTCTTTTTTGAAGATTTCGACGATGGTTTTAAGGTAGTTTTCAGGGAAGATCAGGTCGGCATCAAACTTACAGATCAAATCATAATTTTCGTCCAGCTCGGCTAAACCGGTATTAAAAGCATTAATCACCTTACTTCCCGGTTGGTGTGCTTCAGACGAAGTTGTATTTTTTAGATGAATAAAAGGATGATCTTCGATAAATTTCTGGACAATGTTTGGGGTACTATCAGTACTTTGGTCGTTTACCACTACAATTTTTGAAGGCAAAAAACTTTGTTTTACCAACGACTGAAGGGTTAAACTAATAAAATCTGCCTCGTTATGTGCTGGGATGACGATATAAATTCTCAAAAAATCTTTTTATATGTAAACTTACAATTTTCTATACATTTAATTTGGTTTTAAAACAGCTTCATAATTGGTATTAATTAAATCCCGTATTAAATCTGAGTTATGCTGATTCACTAAAATAACCATTCCCCATTCAAATTTTTTATCATAAGTTAGGATGGAAGAGCATGCAAATGTATCGCCGGTTTTATAGAAAAATAAGTCCTCATTATCTCGTGCCATTTCCTGGCCTAAACCTATTTCCCTTCTCGTATTTTTATAGAAAGTTCGTTCGGTAAGTTTCGTTGCCGCAGCAATTTGATTCTTACCGCTTATTAAAACTTTTATAAATTTCACCATATCTTTGGTGTTTGATTTTAGAAGTCCTGCCGGCGCCGTTAAATGGTTCCAGATAAAATAATCTTGTTTTTTCTCTTCTATATCATAGCCTGTTACTCTATTTTCTACGTGATACAGTTTGGTAAGCGTGTTTTTTAGTTTGGCCGGCTTTACTATTTTTTCTTGTAGAATTTGGTCAAAATCTTTGTTATAAACTTTTTCTAAGATCAGCCCCAATATAGTGTAACTGATATTGGAATAACGGTAATTTCCATAATCTATTAGTGAGGTGCTATCATTTAAGATGTCATGTAGTATTCTATCTGTAATCGCTAATGGCTGTTTTGGATTACTTTTCATAAGTTTTTGAAAATCAAAATCCGGTAAGCCCGACTGATGGGAACCGAGATCTGAAATTTTAATGGTCTCTAGTATATTTTTAGGCAGCTTATATTTAGAGGGAAAATAGTTGCCTATGGGGTCATCAATAGCTAACCTTCCTTCTAATTGAGCCTGTGCGATTAGATTGGCAGTTAATAGTTTTGTGATCGAGCCAATTTCGTAAATTGTAGTTTCATTTACTTTTTTAGAGCTAGTTTTACTAAGCGTCCCATAATTAAAAAAATATTCTTTGCCATGATCTATAAATCCAATGCTTATAGCAACTTCTGGATTTTTACTATGGATGATCTGGCTAATAGAATCGATTTTTTTTGCCCGGGATTGGCCAACGCAAAGCTGACTGAAAAGTAAAAAAATATAGAGAGGCTTGATAATTTTCATTTTATGAATTTTGTGAGGGATATTTATAGAATGAAAGTTTTAAGCAATTTGGTATTTTCGGTTTTTTGATACCAGTCGTTAAATACTAATGCGATATTTTTAACGTGAAAAGTGCCAAATTCGGTGTCCCGGTGCTTTTCTATAAATTCAATCAATTCATCAGGATATTGTAATCTATTTTGAAATCTTAAGATTGTGCTATGCGCGGTTTTGATGGTATAGCGTTTATCTAAACTTTGAGTTAAGTCTGTTTGTTTAAAATGTTCTCTAAGGGAATTACGAAGTATCTCCAGAGTATCATCTTTGGGATAACCGTTTACTAAAATTCCGCTAGGATTAAGGGAAATTCCTTTTAAATGTATTCTGAAGTTATGGATAGTAGATAGACTTTTTCTAATTACTGAAATATAATCCTGAGTATTAATTTTATCCAGGTGGAAGCCAGAATAGCAGGAAATGATCGAC
The DNA here is from genome assembly GCF_056859415.1 of Zunongwangia sp. L-65. Classification (NCBI taxonomy): domain Bacteria; kingdom Pseudomonadati; phylum Bacteroidota; class Flavobacteriia; order Flavobacteriales; family Flavobacteriaceae; genus Zunongwangia; species Zunongwangia sp. L-65. The sequence continues at coordinate 82,244 of NZ_JBSXOK010000049.1, read as the reverse complement.
ATAATCGTAATGTGAAAATCATCTGGTGGATATGCATACTGAAGAGGTTCGATGCCTGTGATTTCCTGAAGAATAGTATGAATTTGTGAGGAGACTTTTTTATCGGGACGTGCAAGCAGTGTAATTCCCCGACGCAAATCTTCAGGGTTATAAATATTTTTATCTATAAAATAACTTCCGCTTTTAACTAATTTTAATCCGTTGGCATGAATGTTTTTGTAATGTCTTTCAAGCTCAAAACTCATTAAAAAATCTATTTTCGTTCTGCGTACACCGCGTAATAACGCGGGGTAAACTGTCTTAAAATTGGTCGAATTCCGATTTTATTTACAGGATTTGTCCATTTTAAACGATCTTTTATTTCCCAGCCAGATTTCTCTAAAAGCCAGTCGAATTGCCAGTCTTCAAACTCGTGATAATGCCGATCTCGCATATCGGTTTTACTGCGATATGCTTTAGAGAACCAAAGATTTAAAGGAACACTGGTAACCAGTTTATCGGCTTCTATATTTTTTAGAATGGTATAAGGGTTTAAAAGATGTTCAAAAATTTCAAATGCTGTTACCACTTTAAAATTCTTTTTGATCATCTCAAATTGTTCATCTAAATCTTCGCCGTTAGTGTTGGTTACCTCATACCCTTGATTCAGCATAATTTCAGAAAAAGGATTTTTAACGCCTAAATCCAGGATATTGGAAGGTGCTTTTATATGCTTATTTAAAAATTCGAGTGTTTTTTGAAATCGTTTGTTGGGATATGTGTTTTCGTACATATTAATATTCGTATACTATGGCATTCACATTCATACCGGCACCCACGCTGGCGAACATAATAATATCTCCCTTTTTTAGTTCCTGCTTATCAATTTGTTTATTGATGACCAGATCCAGTAAAGTTGGGACGGTGGCAACGCTGCTATTTCCTAACTCCTGAATGGTCATAGGCATCACGCCTTCAGGAAATTCTTCGCCAAAAAGTTTATAAAAACGTTTTAGAATGGCCTCGTCCATTTTTTCATTAGCCTGATGGATAAACACCTTTTTTAGATCTTTGATACTTTTACCACTTTTCTCTAAACAGGATTTCATGGCTTTAGGAACGTTTATCAATGCAAATTCATAGATCTTACGGCCATTCATTTTAATGTAACGCACATTAGGATCTGCTTGTGGGCTATTGGATTTTCCAAAGTAGATGTAATGAGCTTCATTATAAGAATAAGTAGCCGACTCATGGGCTAAAATACCACCACCATTTTCGCTGGCTTCTAAAATTGCAGCACCGGCACCATCAGAAAAGATCATGCTGTCACGATCATGCTTATCTACTACACGCGATAATGATTCAGCTCCTATTACCAAGCATTTTTTTGCCATCCCGCATTTAATAAATGCCTGGGCTTGTATCATTGCTTCAATCCAACCGGGGCAGCCAAAAAGTATATCATACCCCACACATCTTGGATTTTTAATACGTAGGTGATATTTTACACGGGCAGCCATACTTGGTACGGTGTCACTTTGAATAGCACCTTTTTTAACGTCCCCATAGTTAGTAGCTACTATAATATAATCTAAGGTTTCAATGTCTATAGCTGATGCTTCAATTGCCTTTTGAGCGGCGAGAAACGCAATATCTGATGCGTTTAAATTATCATCTAAATATCGACGCTCTTCGATACCTGTAATATCTTTAAACTTCTTAATGGTTTCTTCATTGGAATGCGGAAACCTGGTACCATCCAGATTTTTGAATTCATGCAGATGAAAATCAGCATTTTTCGTAATAACATTGGGGATATAACTTCCCGTTCCTGTGATCTTAATATTCATCTTGCGTTTTCAATTATAAAGTGAAGATAAGAATTATATATGATTTTGCTAAAAAAATGTTAACGGCTTTTTAGAAAAAATAAAAAAGGCTATCACATTTGATAGCCTTTCACCAATTTATTATTTTTTGATTATGCTTCCATATACTCTTCTATAGGAGGACAGGTACACATCAAATTTCGATCACCAAAAGCTTCATCAACTCTTCTAACGGTAGGCCAAAATTTATTATCTGCAATATAGTCTAATGGAAAAGCTGCTTTTTCTCTGCTATATGGCAAATTCCATTCGCTTGCTGTAAGCATTTTTATAGTATGCGGAGCGTTTTTTAGTACATTGTTTGGCTCATTTTCACTTGCTTCTTCGATTTCTTTTCTAATAGAAATCAAAGCATCACAAAAACGATCTAACTCTGCTTTGCTTTCGCTTTCTGTTGGTTCGATCATTACCGTTCCCGCTACAGGGAAAGATACTGTTGGTGCATGAAAGCCGTAATCAATAAGGCGTTTCGCGATATCAGTAACCTCAATACCGTTGTCTTTAAATGGGCGGCAATCCAAGATCAATTCGTGAGCTGCACGTCCACGTTCGCCAGAATATAAGGTTTTATAATGCTCTGAAAGTCGTTCTTTAATATAATTTGCATTCAGGATAGCATACTCGGTAGCTTTTTGTAAGCCGCCACTTCCCAGCATTTTGATGTAGCCATAAGAGATTAAACAAACTAAAGAGGATCCCCAAGGTGCTGAAGAAATTGCGCCAATTGCTTTTTCTCCCCCGGTTTTAATTACGGGGTTACCTGGTAAAAATGGCACCAGTTGTTTTGCAACACAAATAGGGCCAACACCTGGACCACCGCCTCCATGAGGAATGGCAAAGGTTTTATGTAGGTTTAAGTGACAAACATCGGCTCCAATATTTCCTGGATTGGTTAAACCAACCTGAGCATTCATATTAGCGCCATCCATATACACCTGCCCCCCATTGTCATGAATAATCTGGGTGATCTCGCGAATAGCCGATTCGAATACCCCATGTGTAGAAGGATAGGTAACCATTAAAGCAGCAAGATGATCTTTATGCTCGATCGCTTTTTCTCTTAGATCATCAATATCTATATTTCCGTTTTCGGTAGCTTTAGTTACCACTACTTTCAATCCTGCCATTACCGCAGAAGCCGGGTTGGTACCATGTGCAGAAGAAGGAATTAAGCATACGTTACGATGGCCTTCACCACGAGATTCATGGTAAGCTCTAATGACCATTAATCCTGCATATTCTCCCTGCGCCCCAGAGTTTGGTTGCAACGAAGTAGCTGAAAAGCCGGTAATTTCTGTAAGTTGATTTTCCAGTTCTTTAAGAACGATCTGGTAACCTTCTGCCTGTTCTACCGGAGCAAACGGGTGGATATTACCCCATTGTGGATTGCTAAGCGGTAGCATTTCTGAAGCAGCATTCAACTTCATGGTACAGGATCCTAAAGAAATCATCGAGTGATTTAAGGAAAGATCTTTACGTTCTAATTTTTTGATATAACGCATCAATTCGGTTTCTGAATGATATGCGTTAAAAACCTCATGAGTTAAGAAATCTTTTTTTCTTGAAACTCCTTCTGGAATGGCATTAATTTCTTTTAATGCTGAAAGTACTTCGGTTTCTTTACCAGCTACTTCAGCAAAAATAGAGGCCACTGTATTTATATCTTCAGTAGTTGTCGTTTCGTTTAAAGCAATAACAACCGTTTCTTCATCTGGATAGTAGAAGTTGTATTCTTTAGCTTCCGCAGCAGCTTTAATTTTTTCAGCATCTGCTTTCACCTGAAGTGTATCGAAGTAAGCTGAATTTACCTGTTTGTATCCTAATTTTTCTAATTGAGAAGCTAAGCTTGTCGTAGAATAGTGAACGGTATCTGCAATGTATTGCAATCCTTTTGGTCCGTGATAGACCGCATACATTCCTGCCATTACGGCCAGTAAAACCTGAGCGGTACAAATATTTGAAGTTGCACGATCACGTTTTATATGTTGTTCCCTGGTCTGTAAAGCCATTCTTAAGGCATGGTTGCCATCTGCATCTTTGGTGACTCCAATTATACGACCGGGAAGGTTTCTTTTGTAAGCTTCTTTAGTAGCAAAATAAGCAGCATGTGGGCCACCGTAACCTAACGGAATTCCAAAACGTTGGGTGGTACCTACCACAACATCTACACCCAGCTCACCAGGAGCCTGTAGTTTTACTAAACTTAAAATATCTGCGGCAACCGCAACCTTTATAGAGTTCTGGTTACAATTATTTACAAAATCTGCATAATCAAAAACCTGTCCGTATTTTCCAGGATACTGTATTAAAGCTCCAAAGAATTCGGCTGAAAAATCAAATTCTGCATGGTCTCCAAGTACGATATCGATACCTAAAAATTCTGCACGGGTTTTAATTAACGAGATGGTTTGTGGTAAAACCTCTTCAGAAACAAAAAACTTATTTACATCATCTTTCTTTTGCTTACGATCTCTAACGGCAAACAACAAAGCCATAGCTTCTGCTGCTGCAGTAGACTCATCTAAAAGAGACGCATTGGCGATTTCCATCCCGGTAAGATCGCTTACCATCGTCTGGAAATTTAATAAAGCTTCTAATCTTCCCTGAGCAATCTCTGCTTGATAAGGGGTGTATGCAGTATACCATCCCGGGTTTTCTAAAATATTACGCTGTATTACCGCAGGTAGAATTCCCTGGTGGTAACCTAGCCCGATGTAAGATTTAAAAACCTTGTTTTTAGCTGCTAATTTCCCAATATGCTCTGCGTATTGATTTTCACTAAGCGCTTTTGGTAGATTTAGGGGTTGTTTTAAACGAATATCGTCTGGGATAGTTTCGTATATAAGTTGTTCTAAACTATAAACACCGATAGTTTGAAGCATCTCTTTAAGATTTTCTTCTTTAGGACCAATGTGGCGAAGGGCAAAAGAATCTGTTCTCATTAAATAAAATAGTTGTGTTTTTGATGCCGCGAAATTACATAATTTCGATGTAAATATTTAATGATTAGGGGATACACTTTTAAAGATTTTTTAACCTGATCTAAGTTGTTGAAAATTAATAAAATTGAATCTGATTTAGCCCAGTATTAAACTGAAGTTTTAAATCGCTATTTTAGCCCCGTGAAACGGCTTAAAAATCTTTTTGAACTTTATATAAACTCTAGTGTTCATACCGGGATTGCGGTGGTTTGTTTTACGCTGGTCACTTTTTTAGAGTTCGGGATTAAAATCGACCATAATCTATTGGGTTTTATCTTCTTCGGGACCATTACCAGCTATAATTTTGTAAAATATGCCAGTGTCGCGAGATTACATCATTCCAGTTTAGCCGGGAATCTTAAGATAATACAGGTATTTTCTTTTTTTTGTTTTGTGGCACTTTTGTGGTTCACCTTAAAGCAGGATTATAAAACCTTGTTTGCATCTTCTATTTTGGGTATGCTTACCTTACTTTACGCGACTCCGGTTTTAAGGGGACACCAAAATCTAAGAAATATCGCAGGTGTTAAGGTTTTTGTTATTGCTATAACAGCTACAGGGACCGGAGTTCTATTGCCGTTACTTCATCAATACGATGTTTCGTTTCAGGATAAATTTTTAGCAATTTTTCAACGAATATTGATTCATGTTGTCTTAATGTTGCCTTTCGAAATTCGGGATCTAAGATTTGATGATCCTTCTTTAAAAACAATTCCGCAATTGGTAGGGGTGAAAAATACGAAACTTTTTGGTGTTGTATTGATGGTATTAGCGGTAAGTATTTCGTTTTTTAGAACCAATATTGGTCATCATAGTTTAACTGGTCTAAGCATATTTTCTATAGTGGTAGTTTTGATGCTCTGGGCTTCTAGAATAAAGCAAAAGCCATTTTATGCTGCTTTTTGGGTAGAGGCAGCGCCCATTTTCTGGGTGCTGATTTTGGTTATTCTGAATGTGATTTTTTAAGTTCTTCTTCTATAGCTTTACGCCAACACTCTTTTTCTTCTTCACTGCAACATTTCAGTTTTGCTTTTTCGATAAGCTCAGTAAGGCGTGTGTTTTTTTCACTGTATTCTCTGCAACGAGGGCATTCGGCCAAATGTTCTAATAATTGAATTTTTTCAATATTATCAGCTTCTTTATACTGGCCTTTATCACAACAGCATTCGGCCTTATCACAATCAATATATTTCTTTTCTTCCTGCATAATTAAAACCAATTTTGTTCCAGACAAGCAGCTAATGCCGTTCTGGCTCTGTGGATGATCACCCAGAGGTTAGACGGAGTGATGTCGAATTCTTTACAAATAACTTCGGTATCCACACCATCTATCGTTTTCATCTTAAAAATTTCGGCGTGTTTAGCATTTATTTTTTCTAAACAATCCAATATGGCCATCCCGAGTTCGGTATTTTCCATATCATCTTCGGCAGTTTTGTCAAATTGATCAGCTACCTGCTCTTCCAGCCAGTCGCCATCATTTTCGCCATCACGATAATTAATATGAACTTCAGCCTGACCTTTCTTAGAATTCATCTTACGGTAATGATCGATAATTTTTCTCTTAAGGATCGAAATTAACCAGGTTCTTTCGCTAGCTTCACCCTTAAAATTTTCCATCGATTTTAGACCGGCAAGAAAAGTTTCTGAAATAAGATCGTTAGCAATCTCACGATCATTTACTCTTACAATTGTATAATTGAAGAGATAATCTGAGTATTTGTCTACCCACTTTGTAGGATCTATGATATGCGTTGACATTGTTTTTGTCGTGAGATTATCAGCCAAAAATAAGAAAACTTATTTACTCTGAATAAGGTTTATATACTTTGAATATCCTTAAAATGATAGTAAGTCGCCAATCCGGATCTAGTATGGAATGACGACTATTCTTAACATTCTATTTTTCGATCAATCCTGCTCTTTTTAATAGCGCATCGGGTTGCGGCTCTTTTCCGCGGAAGCGTTTGTAAAGCGTCATCGGATGCTCTGTTCCTCCCATAGAAAGAATATTGTTTTTGAATTTATCAGCTACTTCTTTACTAAAAATTCCTTGTTCTTTGAAGTATTCAAATGCATCGGCATCTAAGACTTCTGCCCATTTATACGAATAATATCCCGCTGAATATCCTCCCTGGAAAATATGAGAAAAAGCCGTACTCATACAATTCTCTGGAACATCGGGGTATAATTTCGTAGCTTCAAAAGCTTTATTTTCATGCATTTTTACATTGTCGATATCAGACGGGTTAATCGCATGCCAGCTTAAATCTAACATTCCAAAACTTAATTGGCGAAGGGTTTGCATTCCTTCCTGGAAATTAGAGGACTCTTTAATTTTTTCTACTAATTCCATCGGGATGGCCTCATCGGTCTTATAGTGCTTAGCAAACAATTGTAGCGCCTCTTTTTCATAACACCAGTTTTCCAGAACCTGACTGGGTAATTCTACAAAATCCCAATATACATTAGGTCCCGATAAACTTGGGTACACTGTGTTGGCTAACATGCCATGAAGGGCATGACCAAATTCGTGGAAAAGCGTAGTTACTTCATTAAAAGTTAATAATGAAGGTTCTGATTTTGTAGGTTTTGTGAAATTGCAAACAATCGATACATGGGGGCGCTCTTCTTTTTTGTTTTTAACGTATTGTGATTTATATTCGGTCATCCAGGCGCCACCGCGTTTTCCCGGTCTTGGATGGAAATCGGCATAAAATAAGGCTACATCATTGCCGTTTTCATCGGTAACATTGTAGGTTTTTACATCTGGATGATATTTTTCTATCTCCTTGGTTTCATTAAATTGAAGTCCGTATAACTTGCTTGCCACCGTAAAAACACCATCGATTACATTTTCTAATTTGAAATAAGGCTTTAGCTTTTCGTCATCCAAATTGAATAAATTTTGCTTCAATTTTTCACTGTAGTATGCTGAATCCCATTTTTCCAGTCGGTCGATTTGATCTAATTCCTTGGCGAATTTTTCAAGGGCAGCAAATTCCTTTTCAGCAGCTGGTTTTGCTTTTTCCAGAAGTTCATTTAAGAAATTATCAACCTTTTCTGGTGTTTCAGCCATTCGCTCCTGTAATACAAAATGTGCATGAGTGTCAAAACCTAAAAGTTGCGCTCGCTGATATCTTAGTTTGGCGATTTTTAGTACATTTTTCTGATTATCTAAGTCATCACCATGAAATCCTTTTGCGCCAAAAGCAATGGACATTTTTTTACGAAGCTCACGTTTTTTAGCATATTTCATAAACGGGATATAACTAGGGTAGTCTAAAGTGAAAATCCAGCCTTCTTTGTCGCTGGATTCAGCTACGCTTTTTGCTTCCTCTTTAAAACTTTCCGGTAAACCGTCAAGATCTTTTTCATCGATGATCTGGAGCTCAAATTTGTTGGTTTCTGCCAAAACATTCTCACCAAAATTTAGGCTTAACGCAGAAAGTTGCTTATCGATTTCCCGTAATTCTTCCTGTTTTTCCTTTGGAAGATTGGCACCATTTCTAGAAAAAGCTTTGTATTTTTTATCTAATAGCGTCTTTTGCTCTGTGGTGAGATTAAGCTGATCTTTTTGCTTGTAAACCGCTTTTACACGTTTAAACAAATCTTCGTTTAGGATAATGTCATTTCTGAATTCAGAGAGTAGCGGAGAAACTTCCTGAGCTATTTTCTGAATTTCAGCATTAGTTTCTGCAGAATTAAGATTGAAGAAAATACTGGTGACGCGATCTAGTTTTTCTCCCGAAAATTCTAATTCTTCTATAGTGTTTTCGAAAGTCGGTTCAGTTTCAGCTGAAGCGATGGTTTCGATTTCTGATTTTGCTAATTTTATGGCTTCGGTAATGGCAGGCTTAAAATGTTCCGTTTTAATTTTTGAAAACGGAGCATATTTGAAGTCTTGCAATAACGGATTATCTGTACTCATAATACCTTCAATTTTTTTCGAAAATAAAATGAGCAAAGCCTAAGCCATAAACTTGAAAAGGTATCTTATTTCAGGTTTTAAAGATTGATTGCCAGAATTATCGATTTTGAAGCTTTTTTTCGGACGAATTGGCAGGATGTCAATTAGCAATAATCAATAAACAGTTATCAATTAGTAGGCAGTCTTTAGCTTTCAGTAATTAGCAAATTTCATTACAGATTAGTTCTAAAGAAATGGCGAAATCTCATTCAATATTAAGCATTCAAAATTCAAAATAAATTTATCATCCCTCAAAATCTAAAAGCGAAGCGTCTCAATACTCAATTCTAACATCTAACAGCGCAGCGCTCTAATCTTTACTTCTTCTTAACCTCTTCAGCGCCCTTGATCACTTTTTCTTTAAGCCCTTCTTTATACACCAATACTTTATCCTGAACGCATTTATCGGCAGCGCCAATGATTTGTGCGGCTAATATTCCGGCATTTTTAGCTCCGTCTAGAGCAACGGTTGCTACCGGAACTCCGCCCGGCATTTGTAAAATCGATAACACAGAATCCCAACCATCGATAGAATTTCTGGATTTCACGGGAACACCAATAACCGGTAAAGGAGAAAGTGAAGCGATCATTCCGGGTAAGTGAGCGGCACCACCGGCACCGGCAATAATTACGCTAATGCCGCGGGTATGAGCATTTTTTCCGTAGTCGAATAATTTTTCCGGAGTTCGATGTGCTGAAACTATATCTACTTCAACTTCGATATCAAATCCATTTAAAATATCTACTGCTTCCTGCATTACCGGCAGGTCGCTGGTACTTCCCATTATTATTCCTACTTTGCTCATAGTTTATATTTTTTAGCGACTAAACTTTTAATTTATAGTATCTCTTGTTTTTGTCCTTCCGTGACTGACACGGAATCTCATCCTAGTTAAAAAATCTAGTGGGACCTTGAAATAAGTTCACGGTGACTTCTAACTTTTGCTAATTACTTTAATTTCTTCTTTAACCTTCTCCGCAACTTTTCGTGCTTCGTCGATATTTTCGTTTACGATGGTGACATGGCCCATTTTTCGAAAAGGACGTGTGATCTTTTTTCCGTAGATGTGTGGAGTAACACCGTCCATTTTCATGATCTTATCGATGTTTTGATAAATTACTTCACCTTCGTAGTCTTTATCGCCCACAAGATTTACCATGATTCCGCCTACTTTACTATCGGTGTTTCCTAAAGGTAAATCTAAAATAGCACGCAGATGTTGTTCAAATTGATTGGTATAGCTTGCTTCGATACTATAATGTCCGCTATTGTGAGGCCTGGGGGCTACTTCGTTTACAAGAATTTCGTCATTTTTAGTCTGAAACATTTCCACTGCTAAAAGTCCCACATGTTTAAAAGCTTCAGAAACTTGTGTTGCCACGGCTCTGGCTTTTTCAGCAACATGATCTTCAATTCGGGCAGGGCAAATTACATATTCTACCTGATTGGCGGTTGGATGAAATTCCATTTCTACCACAGGATAAGTTTTTACTTCCCCACCGGGTGTTCTGGCAACAATAACTGCAAGTTCATTTTTAAAGGGAATCATTTCTTCTGCAATACACTCGGCATCCGGTAGATCTTTTAAAGCATCGGCTACTTTGATTACAGAAACTCCTTTTCCGTCGTAACCACCTGTGGCACTTTTCCAAACAAAAGGTAAAGATCTTGCGCCAGACTCAACATCAGCGATAAGATTTTCAATTTTTTGATAGGTTTTAAACGCAGCGGTTGGAATTTGTTTTTCAGTATAAAACTGCTTTTGTATTGCTTTATTCTGAATTTTCTCTAGCGTTGCAGCATCTGGGTAGGTTTTAACCCCTTCAGCTTCCAGTGTTTTTAAGGCTTCTATGTTTACGCCTTCAATTTCAAAAGTGAGCACATCTACTTTTCTTCCGAAGTTTAAAACCGTATCATAATCCATAAGATCGCCCTGTTCAAAATAATTACACGCAATTTTACAGGGAGCTTCGTTACTGGGATCCAAAACGTAGGTTTGAATATCATATTTACGGGTGTCGTATAGCATCATTTTTCCTAACTGCCCTCCGCCAAGGATTCCTAGTTTAAAATCTGAAGAAAAATAATTAATCATAGTCGTGCTGTTTGTGCAAAAATAAATTTTTAGCTCAGATTGCCCTATTTATTCTTATAGAAATTGGTAGAGAGGTGTAAATGAGATTCCTTATCTTTGCCTCTTTAAAATTTGAAAGTTTTGATAAAACTACACGATCTTGTATTTGAGCCTTACATAAGCGGTGAAGAAATTAATAAGGCGATAGAAACTATTGCTGAAAAATTAAACGAGGATTTTAAGGGGGAACGTCCAATTTTTTTAAGTGTGCTTAATGGTTCCTTTATGTTTTCATCTGAAGTAATGAAGAGGTTTAAAGAGGAATGTGAAATCCATTTTGTGAAACTCGGTTCTTATGAAGGAACGGACTCTACCGGAAATGTAAGGACATTAATTGGTTTAAATAAATCTTTAGCTGGTAAGAAAGTGGTCATCCTGGAAGATATAGTGGATACAGGAGGAACTCTTAAAGAACTGGATCGAATTTTAAAAGAAAAGAATGTTGCTGAATATAAAATAGCGACACTTTTTTATAAACCTTCTATGTATCGGGAAAAATTCACATTAGATTATACAGGAATTGAAATTCCCAATGAATTTATTGTAGGTTATGGATTGGACTATGACGGTCTGGGACGTAATCTTACTTCTGTATACAAACGTAAATCGTAAATAAATACACATGACAAATTTGGTACTCTTTGGCCCTCCGGGAGCGGGCAAAGGAACACAGGCAGATATTCTTAAAGAGAAATATCAGTTAGTACATATTTCTACCGGAGATGTTTTTAGATATAACATCAAAAATGAAACAGAATTGGGGTTAACCGCAAAGTCTTTTATCGATAAAGGCCAGTTAGTGCCAGATGAGGTTACTATAAATATGCTTAATACCGAAGTAGATAAAAACGCTGAAGCTAATGGCTTTATTTTTGACGGGTTTCCAAGAACCGAAAAGCAGGCAGATGCCTTAGCTGAACTTCTTAAAGGAAAAGGTACTGAAGTTAAAGCGATGATCGCTTTAGAGGTTGAAGATGAAGTTTTAGTGAAGCGTTTGTTAGAAAGAGGGAAAACTTCTGGGAGAAAAGATGATGCAGACGAAGCGGTAATAAGAAACAGAATTACGGTTTATTATGAGGAAACTGCGATCTTAAAAGAATATTATAAAAAGCAAAATAAATATTACGGTGTTGACGGGGTAGGTTCTATAGAAGAAATTACCGAAAGAATCAGCAAAGTAATCGATAACTTATAATTCGAAACTAGATAATGAGAGAAGGGAATTTTATAGACTACGTAAAGTTGCATGTGTCTTCGGGAAATGGAGGATCTGGATCTTCGCATTTGCACCGTGAAAAATATGTGGCAAAAGGTGGCCCGGATGGAGGAGATGGAGGTCGTGGAGGTCACGTGATTTTACGTGGGAATAAAAACCTTTGGACGTTATTTGAATTTAGCTTTAGAAGACACATTCGTGCCGAGCATGGCGGTAATGGTGGTAAGCAACGAAGTTCTGGCGCCGATGGGCAAGACGAAATCGTAGATGTGCCGCTAGGTACGGTAATTAGAGATACCGAAACTGAAGAGATTATTGATGAGGTTACTGAAGATGGTCAGGAAATCATAATCGCCGAAGGCGGTATGGGAGGCCGGGGAAACTGGCATTTTAAAACATCTACAAATCAAACTCCTCGTTATTCACAGCCGGGTATCGATGGTCAGGAATTAGATATTACTCTAGAGCTTAAAGTTTTAGCCGATGTAGGTTTAGTAGGTTTTCCAAACGCCGGAAAATCTACTTTACTATCGGTAATTACTTCGGCAAAACCCAAAATTGCCGATTATGAATTTACTACCCTAAAGCCAAATCTTGGCATTGTAAAATATCGTGATTTTAAATCTTTTGTAGTTGCCGATATTCCGGGGATTATAGAAGGAGCTGCCGAAGGAAAAGGACTTGGTTATCGTTTCTTAAGGCATATTGAACGAAATTCAACACTATTGTTTTTGGTTCCGGCAGATGCAGAGAACGTTGCGAAGGAATATGAAATTTTACTGGATGAACTCCGTAGGTATAATCCAGAGATGCTCGATAAAGATCGTTTGGTAGCCGTTTCGAAAACTGATATGCTAGACGATGAACTGAAAGCCGAATTGAAAGCTGAATTAGACGAGAACCTTCCGGTTCCATATCTGTTTATATCTTCAGTGGCCCAACAGGGGTTAACCGAGCTTAAAGACAAGCTTTGGGAAATGCTGAATAAAGATCCAGAGGACAAACAGTAACTTTAATTATCTAATTTTGCGATTTTTAAAACTTCTTTTTGCTAATTTTTTAGAGAGCTTAGAAGTGGGTTGATTTTTGTGTACTTTTAAAAAGTAGTCAAAAATTATCCAATATGAAGTTAGTCGCTAAACTCGTTTTATTTTGTTTGATCATTAGTTCCTGTAATACACCAAGAACTACGTTCGATTACGATGCAAAAACTAATTTTGATCAATATAAAACCTATAAGTTATTTCCTGATTTTAGAACTGATATGAGTCAGTTAGACGAAAAGAGGATCATCAATAGTATCGATCATTTTATGCGTGAGGAGAATTTAGCTTTAGCTGAGGAAAATCCAGATCTGTACATCAATGTGTATACTGAAAAATTTCAGGAACAAAGTAGTAATACCCTTGGCGTAGGTGTAGGCAGCGGGGGTGGAAATGTTGGAGTAGGAGTCTCTGGCGGAATTCCGCTTGGCGGCCCAAAAGACTATGTGCGTTTTATTATCGATTTTATCGACGTTAAAAAAGATGCTCTAGTCTGGAAAGCAGAAGTCGAGGTGAAGTTCAACTATAATGCGGAGCCAGATCAGCGTCAGGCTCTGTTTGATAAAGTTTTTGCCAAAGCGTTAGAGGGCTATCCGCCCAAAGATTAATTTTCGATTTTAATTCTTATACCTTTAGAAAAGCTAGAGAACTCCGGGGCATACATACTTTCCATTTGCGTAATTCCGTTATAAAAATCTCCTGCGTTGTTTACTCTTAAGTCGTATTCAAATACATACGTTCCTTTTGGTAAATAATCAAAGAAGAAATGTGTAGTCGCATCTTTGGTGCTTTGGTAATAGTTTAAGCCATCTTTATGATGATGCCTAGAAAGCACACTTGTAGGTTCAAGTCCGCTGGCGCGCATATCTTTTAAATGCACAAATTCAAAATCAGATTTTACTTTAATAGTTACACGAACGGTGACTAATTCGCCAACTTTTAGTACTTCTGGTAAGGATTTTAACTGTGGCCCAGCACTAGTATTTTCTTTCAGGAATAACGTCTTATTAATGATGATTTCTTCCCCTTTAGATCGCTCAATTTTATCCAGATCTTCAAAATATTGATGGTAAATGCCACCGTATGCCGGTGCGTTATTGTTATTTTTTATGGTGAAATTCGCTATTTTTTGAAGTTCATTTTTATCATTCCATGTTTTCTTAAGGTAGCCTAAGTTGTTCCTATTGGAAAAAATGGAATCGAGAGGAATAGGCTGGTTATTCATCTTTATATTAGGTTGATTACTTTCCTGAAGCCAGTTTTTTCCATGAGAAAGAAACGCATTTACCGCCATCGTAGTCGATTTTGTAGTAGCCCAACTATTTTTACGTTTGTGCTGCAATAACCAGTTTTTTAGTTTATCGATGTCACTATCTTTTGGATTTACAGCGGCAAAAGCTTCGATGATTTTTGCCTGTGTTTCGATAGGGTGGTGGTACCAAAACCTTCCGGCAGTATTGTTTTTAAAATACATGCCTCCTTTATCGTCTTCGATACTATTTTGCTTAAACCAGTTCACAATTTTTGCAGCTTCCGCTTCTTCATCATAATTTTGGAAACTTACGGCTAGCATTGCCTTAGATTGCAGGCTAAGGTTAAGCCAGTTTTGTTTAAGATTTTCTATCATTTTCTCGATAAATTCTTCTTCTTTTTCCTCAAAGTAAAATTCATCTGCCAGGATGGTTTTGATGTAGAGATATAGAATTTCGTTAGGAGAGAAGCGTGCGCCGGTAAGGTGGTTGTTAAACTTGTCTGCGTAATGTTTTAGCATGTACTCTTTTAAGAATCTGAGTCCATTTTCGATGATT
Source organism: Zunongwangia sp. L-65 (assembly GCF_056859415.1). Classification (NCBI taxonomy): domain Bacteria; kingdom Pseudomonadati; phylum Bacteroidota; class Flavobacteriia; order Flavobacteriales; family Flavobacteriaceae; genus Zunongwangia; species Zunongwangia sp. L-65. The sequence continues at coordinate 67,220 of NZ_JBSXOK010000049.1, read as the reverse complement.
TCTTCAGAAGTTTTATTTAATTCGATCGAGTTGTTCTGAAGCAAATACGCAAAACCACCAAGGATATGGCTGGTGATGTAAAAATTAGATCGGCCTTCTTTAAACCATGGAAAGCCACCATCACCATTTTGCATATTCTGCAATTTTAAAAGGTAAGATTGCAGGTTTTTGGTATCTAATAATTTTGATAGGTTTTGGATGTTTTCGGCTTCAGATTTAGCATCATTTAGCCAGGGAGTTTCCTGTAAAAGAATGCTTTTTAGTTCCTCATTTTTTGCTAATTTGTTGGTTTCTGAATTTTTATTCCAGTCTTTTAGCACTGCTGCGATTTTCGGGTTTTCTTTGAGTATTTTTTCCGAAATAGCCTTTGCGAAATACTTGGAGAACGTTTGTTCACTACAATCGTAAGGATATTCCATAAGATAGGGCAGTGCTTGTAGTACGGTCCAGGCAGGATTGGACGTATATTCTAAAGTGATTTGGTGATTTTGTAAGGTTTCGGAATCATTTTTCTTTAAACTGAATTCTTTTTCTTCTTGTCCCTGAAGCCAAATGGGGATGGTCTTAGTCACCAGCATTCTATTTTTAAGCACGGGTAGTATATTGGTTTCACCATCTTCAAATTGTTTGGTTTTGGCAATAACTTCATAGCGAATCAGGTTAAAGCCTTCAGGAATGTAAAGTTTCCAGCTTAGCTGAGTGTTTCCATTTTTCGCTACAGTAAATTCCTTAATGGCTTTGGTATTGCTGAGGTCGATATCGATTCTGGATTCATCTTCTGCATTAAATAATTTTAATTGAGCATCACCAGATAACAATTCGTCACTCAAATTGCTAATCTTAGCCGAAATAACGATGCTATCTTTTTCCCTTAAAAATCGTGGAGCATTGGGCGTAAGCATTAACTTTTTCTGAGTAACTGTGTAAGCTTCTTTATAGGCAGATTCAGCTTGCTGATTATGTCCAAACAACATTAATCGCCATTGCGTTAAGGCTTCGGGAGAAGTAAACTCTAAATTGATATTTCCTTCAGTATCGGTTTTTAAGTTTGGATAAAAGAATGCAGTTTCATTCAAATTTTGCCGAGCTTTAACCTTCAGGTCCGATTCTGGTAATTTCATTTCAGCATTATCATTAACTACAGCGAAAGGGATGCTTTCTACTGCTTCTGCCTGTACGCTACTTACACCTCGTATTCTAACATTGCTTCCATAGCCGACAGTAACTACTTCTTCTAGAGCTTCGATAGATTCGGCCATTAAAATAGTCAGGCTCTTATCGTCATTTTCTATAAAATAGGCTCCCTGAAATCCCACAAAAGATGCGTCTAATTGATCGCCTTTTTCAGTTTTAATTTCAAATTCACCATCAAAATTGGTTTTTGTTCCCCTGTTGGAACCTTTAATTTTAATTATGACTCCTGGTAGCGGATTTCGATCGGCGATAGAAAGTACTTTTCCTTTTATAAGTCCGCCTTTAGAAGTGTATGCTGTTTTAAAATCTTTGCCCTTAAATAGTAACTGCATTAGGTATTTCCGCTTCGCCTGATAAGGCTGAGAATAGCTAAATCCAAAATAATCTAGTTTGGGTAGCTTAGGTTGCGCATAAGAAAAATAGAAATAGTCTGGATTATGTAAACTAAAATTGACTGGGGAAAATTCGAGAAGGTCTAGATTAGGAAGTTGGTAATATCGCCCGCCAATGTTAATATTCTCTGACCATGAGTGTTTTCTAAATTGATCTAAAGAAGCGTCGTACATCCCGGCAAGTACTTCAAATTGATCTTTTTTATTTTTAGAGATAATTTTTAACGTCCATTTTTCGCGGCTTCCCGGTTCAATCTTATCTCTAAAGGTGTTTAAAATGATTTTTGGTTTTGGCTTTTTAGTTTCAAGAGTAAGTCTTTTAGTAGTTGTAAACGAAGAGTTGTATTTAATACTACTAAATCGTAATGTTAATACTTTACCTTCATGATTTTTCGCCGGAATCTTAATAGTTTCAACTTCTTTTTTTAGATGAACGTACTCTTGAAATATTGATTTGTCTTCAATAAAGGCTTCTAGATTAATGAATAACTCTTTGGCTGCCGTTAATAAAGAGACTTCAATAAAGCCATCTTCAGTAAAATCCTTATTGATGATATGATATTGAAAAAGCTGATGGTCTGAAGCTACTTTAGCTTTTTTATCTTGCAGATTGATAATGCTTTCTTGAGCGATTTCATTTCCTTTTTTATCTTTTGTCTTTAAGACTATTCGATAACTTCCGGCAGGCCATTTTTTAAGGTTTTTGAGCTCAATTTCCTGATTTGAGGATTTGGTGTCCTGATACCAAAGTTTAGCGTTTTTCCATTGGGATGTATCATCTTCATCTAATAATGCAGTATGAGGTAATAATTGATGATATTCATCTTTGCTTATGGCTAAAGTATCTGGCGAAGGCATGTTATTTCCGAAGTTAAGAACTCTATCTGGCGCTTGTAGTTTGTAGATTTCTACAGTCACCGGTAAATCAACTTTTTCATTATTAAGATTGGTGAGTTTTGGCGTGAATTTTATACCGTTTTCTTTGTAATGATCGGCGGGTCCTGAAAACCGAAGTATATTTAAATGGTTTGCGGCATGTACGGTAGTTTCTCCAGATTGCGTTTCGCCATTAATATCGGTTACCGAAACTTCAATGCGATACGAGAAAACCTGGTGTTTTTGTTGTATTGGTGAGGTTTCCGGTTTTGCTATGAATTCTATCGTAAAATCTCCATTTTCATCTGTTTTTAGTTCTCCATTGGCAATTTCTTCAGGGTTCATTCTGGGAAATCTAAAATCGTAACCATAATCTTCAAATCTTAAGATGCGATAATTCACGCCGGCGTTACTTAACCGAGCTCCGGAGAAACTTTCAGCAAATCCTTCAATAACTACCGAATCATTTACGGCAAAGGATTCTATCATTGGTTTAAATTCTATTTTAAATTTGGGCCTTTTATATTCTTCGACAGAGACACTTTTAGTGATATAATATTGCGGTTCATTATTGCTATCTTCTTTAAGTTGAATTGTAAATTGTCCGGTTTTTAAGCCTGTTGGAATTTCGAAACTTCCAGAAACACTGCCGAAATTGTTGGTTTTGGCCTGTTTTTTTTCAATTTCATTTCCGTTGGCATCTAAGAAGTTGATCCATATTTTTTTGCCGGCAATCACCTGGGTAACATTGTTCTTTTTAGAAACTAATATTCCTTTAAAGTAGATGGTTTGTCCCGGTCTGTAAATACTACGGTCGGTGAATAGAAAACCACGTTCTGTATTATCGGATTCATCATTTTTTTGATAATAAGAATAGCGATGGTTTAGAACAATTTCATCTTTATCTTTTTTGATATGATATTTAATACTTCGTAAACGATCAGAAATAGAAGGGAAGCTTAAATCTCCGTTTTTATCTGATGTTTCTTCATTAGAATTAGTTTTATTGTGCGAAGAGAAGGTAGCTTTAACTATAGCATTAGCAATGGGTTTACCCGTTTCACGATGAACTACTTTTAGGCTGATATTATCATCCTGACTAGATATTAGGCTTAACTGGCTTACTTGTATTGTTTGTAGCGCGTATAAATGGTCTAAATTTTTGTCGAGTAAAAGAATTGCATATTTACCAATTTCAAGTTGTGGTGCAATTGTTACTGTAGTTCTTTTTAAATGTTGTTTTTTATTGGATAGTTTAATGGAATTGGAATATTCAGCCTCACCTGAAATTAACTTTTTTAGAAGATTTTGGTGTTTTTTATGTTGCTCTTCGGAATAAAAATTTTTCTTATCCAGAAATTCGAAGTCGGCAGTACTAATACTATAGATTTTCAATTTTAAAGAATCCAGGTTATTATATGAAATAAAAATCGGGAAGTTTTTATTTGGGCTTTGGTAAGGATTTACCTGAACGCTAAGTTCTTTACTGGAGATCTCAGAAATGATATTTTTTGCATTATTTACCAGAAGGGGATTTAAGTTATGCTCTATGATTTTGTTAGCAATAGCTATAGCTTTATTATTATCCAGCGGATATTCCTGCTTGTTGGCTCTTCGTTTTAAGCTCATCGCCTTTTCAAGCGATATTAGATCTTTTGCAAGTGGATTTTTGAATCTATTTTCCAGTTCTTCTATAGCTTCTAGAAATTGGCTTTCAGAAATAGGAATTTTCGATTTTATGTATTTATATCGATCTAAACTAAAATAGGCCAATAGCTCATATTCTTTATTTTGAAAGAGTGATTTTTCAAGTTCTTGGTAAAGTTTTAGAGCGAGATAGTCTTTATTGAAAAGTGAAGAAGAGTCTAAATCAATTGCTATAAACTTGTTGGCAGGAATCAGGTACTTTTTTGTGATCTTAAACGATTCTGAGCTTTTTGTCAGATAATAATTAGTAGACTTAGCGTAGTTCAGGGCACGACTGGCAAGAAGCTGATAAGTGTTGCTGAAGGGAATTGTTGGAGTATCAACCGTATCCAATAAATAGGAATAATCGGCAATATTGGTGTTTTTTAGTGCCTCTTTTTCTTTGAGCGATTTTTGATAGTTTGTTATTATTTCAGAATTGAATTTTTCTACGCTCCAAAATTGAAAGTTAGAAGTGTCATTTTCAGTGTTGGTGCGATCGCGAATTCTGTAGGCATTTTTCTGGAGATATTGCGATTGAAAATCGGCTAAAATTGATAATAGGATTGAGTTGGAAACATTATCTACGTTATTTATTTCAGCAGAGATCATGTCATGGATTACTTCTGCCGAATTTTCTTCGAGATTCATTGTAAATTTTGAACGATAGAAAAGACTTTTAATGAATTGAATGTCATTTTTTTCTTCCTTAGCTTTTTTTACAATTGCTTCTACCAGTTTATTAGCTGTTTTAGTGTTTCCTATTATTTCCTGTTCTTCAACTTTGCTCCATTGAATTTTGTAGAAATCCTGGGCGATAATGGTATTTAAATTGAAAATCGTAATAATTAGAAATACTAGAAGTTTTTTCATGACTGATGCTTTGATGTATAGTAGGGAAGTACTACGTAATTTACGGAAAGTCTTGTAATAAAAAAAGCTCCGGGATTACCGGAGCTTTTAATTTATTCTTAGAGATGCAATTAATCTTCTACAACTTCCATTGTAGTAAATGTAATTACACTTCTACGGTTTTTAGCATATTCTTCTTCAGAACATCCTCTCTCTTCAGTACAATCGTTTACCGGTTGAGATTCACCGTAACCTTTAGTCGTAATATTATTAGAAGAAATACCATGAGCTACTAAGTAGTCTTTTGTAGCATCAGCTCTTCTTTGTGACAACTTAAGGTTGTACTCTTCAGTACCTCTAGCATCGGCATGAGAAGCGATTCTAATTTCAGTTGCATCGCTACCTTTAAGAATGTCGATTACTTTATCTAAAACTTCCTGATATTCTTCAGTTACTTTAGATTTATCGAATTCGAAGTAAATTCTATTTTCGTGAGGAATATCAATTTGTCTTGTTTTCTTAACGTATTTAGTTCTTGTGAAAGAATAAAGATTATCGTTACCACTTCTATTAGAAGTTAGGAAACCTTTTTTCTCTCCCTCGTTAATGATGAAAGCGAAATCGTCATAAGCACTGTTTACAGAGCTTCCTAAGTTTTCAGCTTCAGAATAATTTCCTTGAGATTTGTAAACGTCTAGATTACCAAATCCTAGGTGACCATCTGAAGCGAAGTAAAGAATGTTGTCCTCACTTACAAAAGGAAACTGCTCTCTATGCTCAGTGTTAATTCCAGGACCTAAGTTCTCTGGAGTCCCATATGTCCCATCTTCGTTGATAGCAACCTTGTAAAGGTCAAAAGATCCTTGTCCACCTGGCATATCACTAGCAAAGAAAAGCGTAGAACCATCAGGGCTTAATGCAGGATGTTCTGTAGAATATTCTTCACTAGTAAAAGGAAGCGCTTCAACATTTGTCCATTCACCGTCAACTAATTCGGCTTTATAAATTCTGATGTTAGCTACTCTTAAGCCTTCTTCAGTTTTAAAGCGTTTTTCGTTGGTTCTGTCAAAATACATGATTGTTCCTTCTTTGTTGAATGCTGCTGAACTTTCATGTTCATCTGTATTAATAGCGTCAGAGAAAAGAACAATATTGCTAATCTCACCTTCTTCAGAAATTTCACCTGTATATAAATCTAATGCAGGTTTTTTGTTCCAAGGGTAGATAGGACGAGCTGTATTTCTAGTTGAAGCAAAAGTGATTTTGTCTTCACCAAAATAAGAGATTCCAAAATCTGAAGATGCAGCATTTTCAGCTGGAAGCATTTCTGGCTCGTAGATGTAAAGGTTGCTAGAGTCTACAATGCTTTCTTCAAATTCAGTAATATCTACATCTTTATCGTAATAAGAAGCGAAATATTTATCTGCTTCATCATCCTGGCCTGTAGCACGAAGAGAATGAGCATATCTAAATTCGTATTCTGGCTCTACTGTAGCTTCATATCTGGAGAATAAAGTTCCATAAACTTCAGCTGCGTTTTGCATTTGATTTGTGTAGAAATAGGCGTCTCCAAGATTCTGAAGAACTTCCTGGTTCTTATCTACCACACCTTCGTAGGTCGAGGCAGCATCTACATAAGCACGCTGAGCAAAAAGCTTGTCTGCTTTCCTAATTTCGGCCTTTTGACCGAAAGCTGCGATGCTTACAAGAAGTATTATTAATGTGCTATAAATGTTTTTCATATTAATCTTTTTTAGAAGAATCTAGGAGACTTGTCGTATCCTTTGTTTAAACCGAATAAATCTATATCGAACAATACCATGATCTCATGTGTACCGTCGTTGTAGTTTCCAAAATTCGTAGTAGTATAATCGTAAGCATATCCTACACGAAGTTGAGGAGTGATCTTAAAGTTCACTAATCCTGTTACAGATTCGTCGAATCTATATCCAAGACCAGCTTCTAAGCGATTGTATAAAAGAACATTTGCTGTTACATCTACAGATAAAGGAGAGTCTTGTACCCCTCTAGCCATAAATGCTGGTTTTAATTTCACATTTTGACTAAGATCAAATACGTAACCCCCAGTAATATAATAGTGAATTTCTTCTTCGCCAATTCCCTGAATACCTTGTGAATTTTCAAGGTGAGTAGCAGTGAATAGGTTAGGAGCAGAAACACCTAAATAATAGTTGTCACTAAACCAGAATGCACCAACACCAAATACAGGAAATGCTTCACTGTAATTTTCAAAAGCGGCATCTATTGGATGGTTAAGATTAATTCCGTTTGTGTTAGAATCGAAGGTTGTAACCCCTGCTTTAGCACCAAAAGATAATTTACTGTTTTGGCTTATTGGTAAAACATAGGCGAAATCTGCTGTGATGTTATTTTCTTTTACCCAGTCTCCAACTTCGTCATTAACTACTGTTAAACCAAGTTCAATTCGTTCACTAATTGGAGTGTGAGCGAAGAAGTTGGCGGTGCGAGGTGCACCGTCAACATTTACCCACTGAGCTCTATATATTCCCCCAAGGTTTAATATCCCTGGATCATCTGTTGCATACGCAGGGTTCACTACGCTCATGTTATACATGTATTGTGTGAATACTGGATCTTGTTGAGACATACCTTTTATAGAAAAAAGGATAATGCCTATAAATATTAGGTATTTTGTGATTGTATTTTTCATTTCTTTCTAGTGTTTATCCTGATTATCTGCTTAAGTATACTTTTCCTTGTCTAGCAGGAGTTGATCCGTCATTAAACTCAATCACGTAGAAGTATACTCCCACAGGTAGTACATCATCTCCAAGAGAAGATTCAGTTGGAGTACCATCCCAGTTTGGAGTACTAGCATTTCCTTTGTAAACCATATTACCCCATCTATTATAGATCTCTATCTCGTAATTTGGATATTCATCTTCTAGATATTGGATATCGAAAGTGTCGTTTAGACCATCATCATTTGGAGAAATACCTTCCGGGAATACAAGTGCACATTCTGTAAAGTTTACTGTATAAGCTAATCTTTCAGTACTCTCACATCCAGTAGTGCTATTGTAGGCACTAGCATAATAGGTCATGCCATCTACTAAGAGAGCGCTCTCGCTTATAGCACTTCCGCCTTCAGCAGCATCATACCAAGTGATATCTCCACTACTTGTAATTCCATCAGTTAAGTAAGCAACAGTTCTTTCGTCGTACTCACAAATTTCGAATTGACTAGCATCGATTGTTGGAGTTCCTGGATCGTTAACTGTTACATTAATTGCAGCAGTTACTGATTCACATCCGGAGTCGTTAAACTGCGTTGCATAGTATGTTCCTGAAGTTAATACATCTGTAGCCGCAAGCATATTCGAAGCATTGGCATCAGAATAATAAGTGACATTTTGACCAGCAATGTTAAGATCTGCAACAGTAGCGCCTTCAGCAGCACAGAAACTCATATCTGAAACAGCTGGTGCATCAGGAAGGTCATTAACAGTAACAGTAAGTGTAGCGGTTTCATTACCACATTCATTAATTGTAGTTACCGTATAGGTGAACGTAAAGTCTCCTACTGTCGTTGGATCGAAAGTTGTTACCGTGTTATCATCTTCATCTGTAAAAACACCTCCTGGAGACGCATCCGAGTTTAAGTAATCTGCTAATGTTATTTCGTTATCATTCTCACAAACTGAAATACTCATGTCTGTGCCTGCAGTTACCGTTTCAAGAACGGTTACCGTGAATGTTGTTGAAAGTGGTCCATTTACGCAAGGAGCACTATCATCAAGAGAATAAGTTACGGTATATTCACCTGGAGTAGTTTCGTTGAAGATACCGTCAGTATATCCTTCAAAAGTACCTGTGTTATTTACTCCATCTCCTAAAATAGTGTAAAGATCAGTTTCAACGTTAGAACAGAAGGTTTGATCTTCTATTTCTCCTATACTGTCTGTACTAAACACATTGATAGTAAAGGTAGCCGAATCAGAAGTTCCTGCATTTACACAAGAATCATTTTCGTCTACAGTATAAGTTACGGTGTATGCTCCTGCGGCAGTAGCCATGAACATTCCATCACTTAGCATATCTCCTGTGAACTCACCAGAAGTGATCGCATGATCAGAAAGATAAGGTGAAAGATCCATAGACTCGTTTCCACAAGCATCGAAAGCCATATCATCTCGTGCATTAGCATCGCGTGGAGTGTTAACATTGATGGTAAAGGTAGCCGAGTCAGAAGTTCCTGCATTAACACAAGAATCATTTCGTCTACAGTATAAGTTACGGTATATGTTCCAGCAGCAGTAGCCATGAACATTCCATCAGTTACCATATCTCCTGTGAACTCACCAGAAGTGATCGCATCATCAGAAAGATAAGCTGAAAGATCGATAGACTCGTTTACACAAGCATCGAAAGCCATATCATCTCCTGCATTAGCATCCGCTGGAGTGTTAACAGTGATGGTAAAGGTAGCCGAGTCAGAAGTTCCTGCATTAACACAAGAATCATTTTCGTCTACAGTATAAGTTACGGTATATGTTCCAGCAGCAGTAGCCATGAACATTCCATCAGTTACCATATCACCTGTGAACTCACCAGAAGTGATCGCATCATCAGAAAGATAAGCCGAAAGGTCGATAGACTCGTTTACACAAGCATCGAAAGCCATATCATCTCCTGCATTAGCATCCGCTGGAGTGTTAACAGTGATGGTAAAGGTAGCCGAGTCAGAAGTTCCTGCATTCACACAAGTATCATTTTCGTCTACGGTATACGTTACGGTATACGTTCCAGCAGCAGTTGCCATGAACATACCATCTGTAACCATGTCGCCTGTGAATTCACCATAAGTGCTTGCATCATCAGAGAGATATGCATCAAGATCTATATTTTCATTAAGACAAGCTGTAATTTCAGCATCTTCACCTGCATTAGCATCGGCAGGATTGTTTACTGTGATCGTGAAGGTAGCAGAATCTGAAGTTCCTGAAGTAATACAGTTGTCTTGATCATCTACAGTATAAGTTACCGTATAAGTTCCAGCAGTGGTAGCAGTGAAAGAAGTTCCAGTCACACCGTTACCAGTAAATTCTCCCGAATCATTAGCATCAGCACTTAAATAAGAAAGAAGATCAATAGTTTCATTTGTACAAACATCGAAAGCCATGTCATCTCCTGCATTAGCATCAGCTGGAGTGTTAACAGTGATGGTAAAGGTAGCCGAGTCTGAAGTTCCTGCATTTACACAAGAATCATTTTCGTCTACAGTATAAGTTACGGTATATGTTCCAGCAGCAGTAGCCATGAACATTCCATCAGTCACCATATCTCCTGTGAACTCACCCGAAGTGATCGCATCATCAGAAAGATAAGCCGAAAGGTCGATAGACTCGTTTACACAAGCATCGAAAGCCATGTCATCTCCTGCATTAGCATCCGCTGGAGCGTTTACAGTGATGGTAAAAGTAGCCGAGTCAGAAGTTCCTGCCGTTACACAACTATTACTGGTATTTACAGTATAAGTTACGGTATATGTTCCAGCTGTAGTTACAGAAAAAGATGTTCCGGTAACACCGTCACCAGAGAATTCACCGGTTAATAATGCATCGTCACTTAGATAATCGGTAAGTTCTATAGTTTCAGTAGTACATGAAGTGATGTCCATATCGTCACCAGCTTCAGGTGTTACTGCAGGGGTAATAGTTACTTCAAAAGGAGTAGCATCTGAAATACAAGAACCATTAGTTGCCGCAGCGTAATATGTTCCGTTGGCTAAAGCAGTTGTAGGATCAAGAGCTGTAGTTAACGAAGCATCATCAAAAACTTCTACGTCATCGGCAGTTCCTAAGTCAGCAACGGTAGCGTTATCAATTTCACAGAATTCCTGATCTGCGATTACTGGAGCATCAGGTTGTTCAGAAATTATTACTTCGAATGAAGTAGCATCTGAAACACAAGAAGCATTAGTTGCTGTAGCATAGTATGTTCCATTGGTTAAGGCAGTTGTAGGATCAAGAGCTGTAGTTAAAGACGCATCATCGTAGATGTCAACATTCGTATCCGCACCTAAATCTGCTACAGTAGCATTGTCAGTTTCACAAAATTCCTGATCTGCGATAGCTGGAGCATCAGGTTGTTCTGTAAGTGTAATTGTGAAAGAAGCTTCATCTGCAGTACAATCATCTTCTACCGCGTAAGTCACGGTATATGTTCCAGCAGCGTAATTTGCAGGATCGAATTGACCGTTAAGGTTTGTCCCTTCTAAAGTAAATGTACCATCAGTATCAGCATCTGTAGAAAGAAGTGTGGATAAATCAAGAACGGCATCATTAGAACATAATGCAACGCTGTTATCATCCCCAGCATTAACAGGGGCTATAACGGTTACAGTAACTTCTAATCGATCTTCACTTTCTGTAGGAGGAAGTGGAGAGTCCACGTTGTTAATAATCTGAGTAGCATAATAGGTTTCTCCATCAACTAATTCTACCGTATCATCTAAGTTTGGATTAGAAGTAGCTGTGCTGTACCAACGGATCGCCTGAGTGTTCTCACTGGTTCCTTGAGCCACTAAATCACCTACAGTCGCTCCGGCACAAAAAGTTTGTGCTGCATCTCCTGTTGGAGCAACGGCTACGATAGGATCATATCGCATTGCCAATCTTGCAGATGGACAGCCTCCATTGTCGATTCCAACAAAATAAGAGTTTTCAGCGATTAGTTCGGTAGTCCCGCTTAAAGGAGTTTCTGCATACTGTTGAGCAAAAACAACAAGGTTATCACCTGGGTTGTCTTCCTGAAGGGTAGCAATTAAATCATCTACGTTATAAGAATCTGCAGGAGATCCTAAAGCAGGTGAAAATGTAGTTCCGTATCCACTTACGGGAGCCGGAGAAGAATCTACATTAACTGTTACTTCAATTCTGGTAGTACAATTCCCATCAGCATTCCCAACATAATACACGGTATTCTCCAATAATTCATTGGTAGGAATAGGCGTAGTAGATGTTTCGGTTCTGTAAATGGTAGTTCCATCAGTGTTTATATCACCTACGGTTTGTAGGTAACAGAAACTCTGATTAGAGGGAGTGTTTGCAGTAGTAGGACATCCAGTTTGTCCATACATTGATAAACCTCCCATAAATAGTACAAAGGACAAAAGGAACAATTTAGTCCCCCTAATCCTCAAAGTAAAATTTTGCATAGGCTAGGTGTTAAATTCGAATAATAAATAATAAAGTTAAAATATTTGTAGCACAAATATTAAAATAATTTTTAATATGTACGTTGTAAAAGTGTTGCTATTTACTAATTATTAGTATTTTTCCCCTAATAATTGGATTTGTGTTAAAATCCTTTTGAAGAAAATCTTAAAATTTGTATTCAATTTCTTAAAAAAATTAACGATTGCAGGTAAAAAGACTATTTTTTGTTCTCTTAATAGGGGCAAGTTTTTCCGCTTTTTCGCAGAAAAAATTAGAAATTGTAGAAACTTTGTTAGCCGAAAATAAAATTCTTCACGCGAAGGATTTTTTAAAAGAGAATTATGCTGATTCGGAATACGGAAAACTCTATTTGGGGGATATTAATAGCCATCTGAAACAATGGGATAGTGCTATAAGTTATTATCAGGAATTGTTGGAGTTAAAACCAGATTGCGCACTTTATAATTTTAAACTAGGCGGTGCTCTTGGGATGAAAGCTATGGAAATAAGTAAATTCCAGGCTGCATTTTTAATTCCAGATATTAAAAAGTATCTGGAAAAAGCGGTAAGTTTAGATCCTAATCATGTAGAAAGTCATCGAGCTTTATCACAATTATATCTTGAATTGCCTTCGATGCTAGGAGGTGATTTTGAAAAAGCCTTATCTCAAGCCAAAAAAATAAAGCAGCTAAGCAGGTTGGACTACTGCATTGCTATGGCTTTTATTTATGCTTATAAAGATAATACTGTGACTGCTGGAGATTTTATAAATAAAGCTATACAGGAGGCAAAGAAAGATCCCTCTTTATTAATTAGGAACTACCTGTATTTTGAATTAGCTCAGGAGGCTGTGCGCTTTCAGGTGGCTTCTTCAGAAGTTGATGAGTTAATGGCAAAGTTTGTAAAAGGTTTTAATTATCTGGATCTTAAAACACCTGCCGAAGCTTATCTTAAATTAGCACAACTTTCAAAAAAACAAGGAAATAAGATAGGAGCTAAAAAATATATTACAAAATCTTTGGAATATGATGCTGAAGCCGAGGTTGCTTTAGAACTTCAGGAAGATATTAAGGATATGTAATGTATAGCTTCTCTTTTAATACAGCAATAATTACATTTGCTGAAAATCGATATAATGAACATTCATTTTATAGCTATTGGCGGGAGTGCGATGCATGCTTTAGCCATAGCACTACATAAAAAAGGTTTTAACGTTGCTGGAAGTGATGATGCTATTTTTGAACCGTCTAAATCTGCCCTTGAAAAATCCGGGATTTTGCCATCAAATCCTGGTTGGTTTCCAGAAAAAATTACTCGCGATCTCGATGCCGTGATCCTTGGTATGCATGCCAAGAAAGATAATCCTGAACTTCTCAAGGCCCAGGAATTAGGTATAAAAATATATTCTTATCCAGAGTTTATCTTCGAGCAATCCAAGACAAAAACCCGAGTGGTAGTTGGTGGTTCTCATGGTAAAACGACAATTACCAGTATGATTTTGCATGTAATGCATTATCACGATCGGCAGGTAGATTATATGGTTGGGGCACAATTAGAAGGATTAGAGAATACTATTCAGCTTAATGATGATAATGATTTTATTGTCATTGAAGGGGATGAATATTTATCCTCAGCTATAGATCTCCGACCAAAATTTCATCTTTATGAACCTAATATAGCATTGTTAAGCGGTATTGCCTGGGATCATATTAACGTATTTCCTACCTATGAAGATTATATAGAGCAGTTTAGGATTTTTGTAAGCAAGATAGTTAATGGTGGTATACTGGTATATAATGAAGAGGAACCCGAATTAAAGAAGATGGTTGAAAATAGCACTAATCCTATTCGAAAACATCCTTACCATACTCCCGAATATTACATAGAGGATGGTGAGACAATTTTGGTAACACCAGAAGGAGATATGCCTTTAGAGATTTTTGGAAAGCATAATCTTAGTAATCTTGCAGGAGCTAAATGGGTTTGCCAGCATATGGGGATAGATGAGGAAGATTTCTATGAGGCTATAGCAAGCTTCAAAGGAGCTTCAAAAAGACTTCAGAAAATTAAGGAATCTAGTGATTTTATCGCTTTTAAGGATTTTGCCCATAGCCCTTCTAAAGTAAACGCCAGTTTGAAAGCAGTAAAGGAACAGTTCCAGGGTAAAAAAATAATTGCTTGCTTAGAGCTTCATACCTTTAGTAGCTTAAACGAAGATTTTATTACTGAATATAAAAATTCACTTAATGCAGCAGATGAAGCTATTGTTTTTTACTCTTTGGAAGCCGTGACTCATAAAAATTTGAAGCCTATTTCTTCTGCGATTATAACATCTGCTTTTGGAAGAGACGATCTAAGAATTATTACTGAAACGGCAGATTTAGAAAATTACCTTAAAACATCGAATTTCGATAATTCAGTCTTACTTTTTATGAGTAGCGGAAATTACGGAGGAATAGATTTAGAGCAACTGGTAAACGAATTATAAAATTAATTGGTAAAAAATCTTTATTGCTCTCGTAATCTATTGTATTTTAATGGTATGGAAGAGCAATCAAAAGGCTTGAGTATTAAAAAGTGGGCTATAGACGATAGGCCTCGGGAAAAATTACTTAAAAAGGGGAAGCTTGCTTTAAGTGACTCTGAATTAATAGCTATTTTAATAGGTTCTGGTAATCGTAAAGAAACCGCAGTAGAGCTTAGTAAACGAATTTTAGCAGCTACCCAAAATAATCTTAGCGAATTAGGGAAACTTTCTGTTGGCCAGCTTTGTAAGTTTAAAGGAATTGGAGAAGCGAAAGCAATTACTATAATCGCTGCTTTAGAGCTTGGCCGAAGAAGACGTTTAGAAAGTGCCTTAGAAAGAATCAAAATCACATCAAGCAGATCTGTTTTTGAATTAATGCAGCCCTTAATTGGTGAATTACCACACGAGGAATTTTGGATTATTTATTTAAATAATTCCAATAAGGTGATTGATAAGCTTCAACTCAGTAAAGGTGGAATTACAGGAACATTAGTAGATGTAAGGCTTACGATGAAAAAGGCTTTAGAGCTTGGAGCCGTTGCTATAATCCTTGCGCACAATCATCCTTCCGGAACTTTAAAACCTAGTATAGCTGATAAGAATTTAACCCAAAAACTAAAGATTGCTTCAGAAAGTCTGGATATAAAAGTGCTGGATCATATAATTGTAACTGAAATGTCCTATTTTAGCTTTGCAGACGAAGCGATCTTATAAAACTACCCTCAATGCTACTGGTCTACACTCAAAAAGTTACTCCGAGAATTATCTATATCTTTAAGCATATCTGTACTAATATGCTTGGGATTCAGATAAAATTTACTTCTAAAATCGAAGAGTTTGTAGCGCATGATGGCTTTAAAATGTCCTACGGAAAACAAGCTTTGGGAAACGAGTTTTTTATTCAGAATACCGATATTTTATTAGAGCATGGTTTTGGGGAATTAGAGATAAAAGTACAGCCATGGGGTAATACCGTTTGTTTCTTTCCCGTTAGCGAAAATAGTGATTTGCCTTTCGATATTTTTGCGGCATCCTTTTATTTACTTACCCGTTACGAAGAATATCTGCCACATGTAAAAGATGAAGCGGGCAGATTTCCGGTTTCAGAAAGTCTTGCCTATAAAGAGAGTTTTTTAAAAACTCCGGTTGTAGATCTCTGGGTACAGAATTTTAAAAAGGTTTTAAAGGATAAATTCCCAGAGATGGAATTTAAAAATGCCCAGTTTCAGGTAGAAAGTATTTTTGCGGTAGCACAAGGATTTGTGTTTAATAATAAAGGGATTATTAGAAGTGTGGTTGGTTGGGGCAATGATCTTATGAAGTTACATTTTCATCGTTTTTTTGATCGTGTAAAATCCTGGATGAAGATAAAGAAAGATCCATTTGATGTTTTTGATGATTTAGTCTCCCTTATAAAAAAGCATTCAATTTCAGCAATATTCATGTTTAAAGTATCCGACTTTACTTTGTATGATAGGAATATAAATTATAACAGGATCCCATATCGATCTAATATAAAATATGTTTCAGATTATGCTAAAATCGGTTTGCTGTTAGGGCACTATTCTTCACAAACTTTAAAAGTACTTAAGACAGAAAAATTCCGTTTAGAAAATATTATCCATTATCCATTAGAAAATGTTTTAAATGCCCGTTATGATTTAGGAATTCCAGAACATTTTAATACCCTGGCAGAATTGGAATTTGACAACGATTACTCTATGGGCTATCCAGACGATCTGGGTTTTAGGGCGGGAACTAGTTTTTCTTATTTGTTTTATGATATTAATTTAGAAATTACCAGTCCGCTTAAAATACACCCTTATATTTTTAATTCTAATGTGGGAAAAAAATATGGTTCTGAAGAATTGAAAAAGGAAATCGCTAAAATTCATGAAAGGGTCAAAGAAGTAGACGGAACTTTTAGGGCGATTTTTAAGAATGAGGATTTTTCTGAATATTACAATAATAAAAGATATTATTCACTATTAAAGCAGATTCATGAAATTGAATAATATAGCACATGTTTTTTTTGATTTGGACCATACCTTATGGGATTTCGATAAAAACTCGGCGCTTACTTTCGAATATATTTTTAAACTGAATCAAATTGATCTGGACCTTCCACGGTTTTTGGAAATTTATATTCCTATCAATTATGAATATTGGGAGAATTATCGAAAAAATCTGGTGTCTAAAGAAAAATTGCGTTACGGTAGATTAAAAGATTCTTTTGTGGCGCTTTCCTATCAGGTTGAAGACGTAATGGTAAATAAATTAGCTAACGATTATATTCTTTATCTTTCTGAATATAATCATCTATTGGAAGGCGGAATAGAAGCATTAGATTATCTTTCTAAAAAATATAAGCTTCATATTATTACTAACGGATTTGAAGAAGTTCAGCATAGAAAACTGAAGAACTCTAATATCCTAAGCTATTTTGATACCATCACTACTTCTGAGGAAGCAGGAGTAAAAAAGCCACACCCTGATATTTTTGATATCTCCTTAAGAAAAGCAAATGCAATACCGCAAACATCAGTAATGATAGGTGATAATTATGAAGCTGATATTATTGGTGCTGCCGATTTTGGTTTGCAGACGATTTATTTTGACTATTACAATAAGTCGACCTATAATGATGTTATAGGTTTGAATAATTTAAAAAATATTAATCTGTATCTCTAATTTAGGTAATACAAGCCATATTTGTTATTTTACACCGATTTTTAAATACTTATAATTATGAAAAAACTTTTAGTTTTATTCGCGATATTCTTTACGGTAATTACTTATGGGCAAAAAAGTGTTAACGATTATAAATATGTAATCGTACCTGAAAAGTTTGAATTTGCCAAAGAGAAAAATCAGTATCAGCTTAATGCATTGACCAAATTTTTATTAGAAAAATATGGCTTTTCAACCGTAATGAAAAGCGCAGAAAAGCCGGCAGAACTGCAATCTAATAATTGTCTGGCACTGGAAGCTGATGTTCAGAATAATTCAGGACTGTTTGTTACTAAGATGGTTTTTCAGCTAAAAGATTGTTATGGGAATGTGGTGTATGCTTCGGAAGAGGGTAGGAGTAGAGAGAAGGACTATAAAAAAGCTTATCATGAAGCTTTAAGAGATGCTTTTACCTCTTTAGAGGATCTAAATTATACATATAGCGAAGACCCAATAGTTGCCGAAACTCCAAAAAAAGAATCAGTAGCAGTTTCTAGTACCACTGAAGCGACCAATGCAGCAGAGAAAGAAGTTGAAGACGTTGAGCAAAATGAAATGGACGTAGAAGATGCTACTATAGGAGCAACTAAAGGTAAGTTTTATACCAATGACAAGGCTCTTTATTTTTTAGAAGAAAACGAATCGGGTTACGGTTTTTATCAAAAAGGAATGGCAGAACCTTTTGCCATGCTCATAGATTCAGATGGATCGGATAATTTTATTTATAACTCCCTAACAAAACAGGGGATGGCTTATTTCGCCGATAACGGGGATCTTGTTGTGGAAATTTTTGATCGTCAGGCCGGTAAGTCTGTTAAAACGACATATAAACTTCAGCATTAGTAATTGTATTTACCAGACCAACGTTTCTTAAGAAATTCGCGCTGTGAGTTTTCTCTGGAATTATTTCCCGGTTCGTAGAGAATGGTATTTCGAATCTCGTCCGGTAAAAATTCAGCTTTAACAAAATTGCCTTCATAGCTATGGGCATATTTGTAATTTTCACCATAGCCTAAATCTTTCATTAGTTTTGTTGGAGCGTTTCTAATTTCCAGGGGTACTGGTAAATTGCCGGTTTTTTTAACCAGGCTCAAAGCTTTACCAATCGCTTCGTACGCCGCATTGCTCTTTGGCGAGGTGGCCAGGTAAGTAGCACATTGGCTTAATATAATCCGGGCTTCAGGGTAACCAATGGTGTTTACAGCCTGGAAGGTATTATTGGCAATAACCAAAGCAGTAGGGTTAGCATTACCAATGTCTTCGCTGGCTAAAATAAGCATTCTTCTTGCGATAAATTTTACATCTTCACCACCTTCAATCATTCGGGCTAACCAATATACCGCTCCATTAGGATCACTACCCCGAATGGATTTTATGAATGCTGAAATGATATCATAATGCTGTTCCCCGGTTTTATCGTAAAGCACAGTGTTTTGTTGTACTTTTTCAAAAACCATATCATTCGTAATTTCAGTGCCTTCATCGCTGGAGTTTACCAGTAACTCAAAGATGTTTAACAATTTTCTGGCATCACCACCACTGAGTCTTAAAATAGCCTCGGTTTCCTTTAATTTGATATTTTTAGAAGCAATTATTTTATCTTCTTTCATTGCCCTGTTTAGCAATGCGATTAGATCTTCTTTAGAAAAGGGTTTTAAAACATATACCTGGCATCTGGAAAGCAAAGCCGAGATGACCTCGAAACTTGGATTTTCAGTAGTAGCACCAATTAAGGTAACCCAGCCTTTTTCTACCGCTCCTAATAGGGAGTCTTGTTGTGATTTACTAAAGCGGTGAATCTCATCGATAAATAGAATCGGACTTTTTGTCGTGAATAATCCATCGCTTCGCTTCGCCTTCTCAATAACTTCACGTACATCTTTTACTCCACTACTAATTGCACTTAAAGTGAAAAAAGGTCGATCTGATTCGTTGGCAATAATATTAGCTAGAGTTGTCTTGCCAACACCTGGAGGTCCCCAAAAAATCATGGAAGGGATAATACCTCGCTTAATTTGTTGGCGTAAAGCACCTTTTTCGCCAATAAGGTGCGTCTGACTCAAATACTGGTCTAATGTTTTTGGTCGAAGTCTCTCTGCTAATGGCTCATTCATTTTGCAAATGTAAAAATTAGAATGACAAAATCTCTGTTAAGTGATATTGGTTATTTTTTTGTAGTATTATTTTAAATCTTTTAAGTGTGAATCGAAAAACTGATTTTAATTTTACCCCGGGTGTAGTGGGCTATCCTGTGCTGTTTATCCTTGCTATCTGGATTGTTTTTTGGATAGAAGTTCGATTTGGGGTAAATTTTAATTATTTGGGGATTTTTCCCAGAAAGCTTAGTGGCTTGTTGGGTATTATTTTTTCACCTTTTATTCATAGTGGAATAAAACATTTATTCAATAATACTATACCGCTTTTTGTGCTTTCAATGGCACTCTTTTATTTCTATAAAAGTATTAGCTGGAAGGTTTTAGGATATGGTTTTTTATTCACTGGCTTTATTACCTGGTTAATAGCAAGACCTGCTTATCATATAGGGGCCAGTGGAATTATTTATTTACTGGCTTCATTTTTATTTTTTAAGGGAATTTTCTCCAAATATTATCGATTAGTTGCGCTTTCGCTAATGGTCGTTTTTCTCTATGGGGGATTGTTATGGTATGTTACGCCGATCGATCCTGAAATTTCATGGGAGGGACATCTTTCTGGGTTAATTGTGGGCTTATTTTTTGCATTTATTTTTAAAAAAAATATAGCAGAACCTCCTAAATATATATGGGAGCATCCTGATTATGATGAAGAAGAGGATGACTTTATGCGGCATTTCGATGAACATGGGAATTTTATAGAAAAACTACCCGATGAAATTACTGAAGATGAGCAGGAGGATAAGATCGAAATCAATTATATCTATAAAGAGCAAAAAAATAAGAAAGATTAAATGCGTTTTGGACTACTTCATAGAAAAAAGGGTTGCAGGCTACAGAAACATTTAAGGATGCATTTTCAGTGTGATGAAGGGTATGTTTAGCTTTTTGATCGCTGATTTATTAGGATAGGATATGGAGGGACTATTTTGGCTTAAGCTCAATAATGATTAGTATAGGCTTTTTAAAGTCGATATTGTTGATTATTCATTAGTTTTTTCTGTAGCGGCAACGTTTTGAATTCCTGTCTACTGAATATAAAAAACGGTATCTTTAATATGATCGCTTTTACAGATAAGGGAGGATAAGTGCGGTTCCCGCTGAAGTTTTTGCGGTCTCTATATTACCCAACATTTTCTGGAATAATAGTCGTATCTGCGCTATATCACTTTGTCGTTCTGAATTTTCAATATTTTCTCTGTTTCTCAATATAGCTATCTATTGTATTTCGAATATTCCAAATCGAAAGTATATTATTTAATAACTTTTATGAAATCAAAAAGAAGAGTAGTTAAACTCTTCTTTTTAATACAGTTGTTTCTGAAAAAGTATTTATAGTGATAGATAATATTCTACAAGGGGAACCATATCTTCAGGTGAATCTATATCGATGTTATTAGTTTTAATGTACTTTGATAATTGATCTTTCTTGTCTTTATATACTTTCAGTAAAGATTTTTCTTTAAGTTTTACTTCTTCATATTTCTTGTTTTTATTTAATATGTAATATTTCGTATCCATGTCATACTCACCAGTTTTTGTATTGTTCTGGCTACTTGTCCATCCATTTGCGTTAGGATCATCGAATTCTTTTTCATACTCAATAATAACTGCTTTGGACGGGGGAGAAACCAATTGATAATACCTTTCTTCATTCTTCTCTTTGTCAAAAGCATTCCCTTCAATTTTAGCAAAGATTACATCACCTTCTTCAGATTTAATTATAAATCCTACAAATTTTGCATCTAAC
Organism: Zunongwangia sp. L-65; assembly: GCF_056859415.1. NCBI lineage: Bacteria > Pseudomonadati > Bacteroidota > Flavobacteriia > Flavobacteriales > Flavobacteriaceae > Zunongwangia > Zunongwangia sp. L-65. The sequence goes on along the minus strand of NZ_JBSXOK010000049.1, from coordinate 45,858 downwards.
ATTTTAAGGGTCTGTCCCGATCCCGCATCCTTATAAACTAGGGAATTGCCATAAGCATCATAGTTTATCTTTTGTGGTGTTGTGGTCTCGCCATTCTCATAAACGCCATAGCCTACTTTGAATTCGTTCATTAAAAATGGAGTAGAATTCCTATTGCTTCTCATAACTTTTACACCGTCGGCAAGATTAGAAGATCCCAGGCTTGTTTGAGCAGTCATTAGAGAAGAAAGTGAAGAAATAAATATAGCGTATACTGCAAAAGTTTTTATTTTTTTCATTATTCGTAGATTAGTGATGAATGTGTTCTAAAATAAAAAAAAACCAGCTAAGTGGCTGGTTTTTAATTGTTAAATAAAATTTATTTAAAAATCCAAAGTTTTGTATTTAACAGATCTGGTCCTTGGGCTTCTATCGCATCATTATAATTTTGTTCGTTTACAGATTGTGCTGTAGCCGGATATCCATCTCTGTCTGGAATGTCTGTTGCATTACTCAATAGATCTTCAGGAGCGGTTAGCTCTTTTTCGTAACCGGCAGCTAACATTCTTCTCCATTCTGCCCAAGAGTCATATCCCTGTAAGTAAAGAGCAACCCATTTTTCATAGCCTATAGATTCCAAACCTGTATATGGATTGGACGCGATATAAGCATTTGCAGCAGAGTCAGAAACTCTCCATTGAGCCATAGAAGCTGCTATTGCATCTTCGTATAAACTTGATGCATCTTCAGAAGTCCATCCTAATGCAGCGGCTTCAGCTCTAGCAAATAAGACCTCTGCATATGTAAACATATATAGTGGAGCTTGCATATTATTAATTATATCTTGAGTAATGAATGAGTAACTATCTGTGTCAGAGTTAGATTTTCCGTAAGGAGCTCCAACAAAAGTACCGCTGTTTAATGCAGGTTCTGCCATTTTAGCTAGTCTGGGATCTTCAGGAGTGGTGGAGTTTCCAGATCCTATCAGAGCATTTACAAAAACATCACTAACTAAATAATCTCTACGGAAACTTGGAGCATAAAACCTATCTTCCCAGGGGTTATCATTATTTTCATCACCTAAGTAAGGGTAAAAAAAGTTTTCTGTATTCGAAGTGATTACGTTACCGAGAGCTTCGTTGAATTTAGTTTTTCCTAATGTAGGATCTGCTTCAGAAAGTCTTAAGCCCATAACCATTTTGAGAGTTTGCCCAAATTGTTCCCATCTTGTCATATCTCCTCCAAATAAGTAATCTCCATTGGGACCACTACCAGCTTCAATCATTCCTAAAGCGGAATCAAGTTCTGCAAAAAGCCCTTTGTAGATTTCTTCCTGAGAATCATAAACAGGAAATTGATTACCCAATCCTCCTAAAGCTTCTGTATAAGGGAGTCTGCCCCAACGGTTCGTCATTCCCTGAAATATATAAACTCTTAATATAGTAGCTACAGCTATTTGGTTTGCATTTGATGCATCACTGGCAGATACTTCTTCTTTAGTTTCCTCATTTGTATTGAGTGCAATTATTCTATTTAAATCGGTTAAAACGCCATACCAGTATTCATATGACCAATTTAGTGTTTGATATCTGGATTCTTCGTCATACTGCCCATTTGATAAGTATTGAACATATAGATTTGGAGTCGTGGCAGCTACGTAATTTGAAACTGCACCTTCGACATTTGATAGTAAAATACTTGGTGAAGCGCTTGTTGGTTCATTTGGGTTTTCGTTTAATGATCCAAATTCGGCTGTTTCGCAGGCAGTAAGAGACATTACTGCTGCTGAAAGCATAACTATCGATTTTTTTATTCTTGTTTTCATGCTTTAAATTTTTAAAATGTTAGACTAATGTTTAGTCCGATAGTTCTTGTGTTAGGAGATTGTCCTCCTTCTGTCCATCCGTACTCTCCTGCTCCTTGGTTATCCTCTAATTCGGATACGTCAATTCCATCAACAGATGTATAAATTAACCAAAGGTTGGTCGCAAATACACCTATGTTTGCCTGTTTGATAAAGGTATTTTCAAGCACATTTTTAGGAATAGTATAGTCTAACCTTGCTTGTCTTAATTTGAAATAAGATGCATCATATAACCATCTTTCATGTAATGCAAATAATCTACCCCAGTATGTTTGGGCTTCTACTAGGTATGAAACAGGCTCCCCTGTGTTGCTGTCTACACCTTCGATCAAGATACCACCTGAGTCTGTATCTGCATCTGCAAGAGCTACCGATGCACCCCCACCTGTTACTGGATCTCTTTGAGGATTTCCTAAGGCATTGTTTCCTATTGTCTCTGCACCTAATCCAGAGTATGCATTAAACATTCTGGTTACAGAGAAAAGTTTTCCTCCTTTTTGGAAGTCGAAATCTAAACCTAAACTAAAGTTTTTAAACGTCATGTAACTTGAAGCACCACCAGTAAAATCTGGAAGAAGGTTACCTAAGTACTGATTTGTGTCGTATTGTGGTGATCCAGTTGAAGATAAAAGAATATTTCCATTATCATCTCGCTGATATGCTCTACCATAAATAGCGCCCCATTCTTCACCCGTTCTTTCTTGTAGCTGAATTCCACGCCAAGTTTCAGCTAACACATTTGTAGTTGTACCATCGGCAATTTTATCTACAGTTCTTTCAAGTGTTGCTAAGTTTGCAGTAAGATCCCAAGTGAAATTATCTGTTTTAATAGGTATTACATTCAAAGCAAATTCCCAACCTTTATACGTCTGCTCACCAGAGTTGGTTAAGAATGAGTTATATCCGGTTGCAGGATCTAGGGTAACTGCAACTGGTAGTTCAGAATCTTTCTTAGTGAAGTAAGTTACATCTAAACCAAACCTACTATTTAGGAATCTAAGTTCAGTACCAAATTCATATTCTTGTCTAACACCTCCAATTAAATTTGGATTGAATAACTGTGATTTTACAGAAAGTTTACCATAACTAGCATAAGGTGTACCAACACTAAAGGTTTCTGAAAGCTGATAAGGATTTGGGAAAAGAGGAGCTTCAGCTATACTAGCTCTTAATTTACCAAAACTAAGGAAATCATTGTTTTCTAATAACTTACTGAATATGAAACTTAAAGATCCACCATAAGTTTCAACTCGATTCGCTTCTGAGTCTGCGGTAGATTGCCAGTCAAAACGAGCAGTTCCATCTATATATAACATATTTCTAAAACCTATAGAAGCTTTTGCAAAAGTGGATTTTCTAGCAAAATCTTCTACATAACTGGAAACATCTGGTCTGCCTGTTGAGGTGTTCAGGCTATAAAAACCTTCAGCGTTTAATCCTCCTGTAGTACTTGCATAAATGCTTTTGTAGTTTTGGTCGTAAATTTCAAATCCTAAACTAGCGCTAATGTCGAAATCTTCAGATAAGTCGGTTTCATAATTTAAAATACCAAATACTTCATCAGTACCTTTAGTATTTTCGCTTTCGGAATAAAAAGGAGTCCCTAAACCTCCAAAAGCAAATCTGTCTGAGCTCTCGTAAGTATTTAGCGTTTTTCTGATCTCTACACTGGCATTTAAGTCATCAGTTATATCGTATGTTAAGCCAAATCTTCCGTAGAATGAATTTTTATCCTGGGGATTTAAATTCTCTTCGGTATCGAAAAAAGGCATGTCCCAATATAGCGGAGAAGTGTTTGTTGGACCGTTAATGTTCCAAGAAACAATTTCTCCATTTCGCCTATAATCTCTTAGACGATCGATATCTAATTGTCTTTGCCACCATTGGTTAAAGTTAGAGGCAATATTTCCGTATCCGTTGTTTGGGAAATTATTAGTTCTTCTATCTTGATAGTTTACGTTTGCAAAAGCAACAAGCTTTTCTGTAATGTCTAAAGTAGCTGAAATAGATCCTTGAACGGTATTTCGTTCTGAGTTTGGAATAATTCCAGTTCTGTCGATTTTAGCTAAGGATGCTCTTACAGAGTAACCTTCTCCCCCTTTAGAAAAGGTAAGATTAGTGTTTGTTGTGATTCCTGTATCAAAGAAATCTCTAACATTATCAGGCTGAGGTGTAAAAGCTCTTAATTTACCGAATTCTGGTGTATTTGGAATCCAAGAATCCCAATGTCTTACCATTTGACCTTCCATCTTAGGCCCCCAACTCTCATCAGCATAATACTCCACCATTTGTTGACCGTCAAAAGAAGCCCAATCTGATGGGTGAATGGAAGGATCGTAATTAAAAGTGTTAAAGTCCTGAGAGTATCCGCCACCGTATTCATTTTGGTAATCAGGTAAGATATATAAACTTTCTATAGCAGTACTGTGATTGATAGTAATATTACTTTGCCCATTTTTCGCACTTTTTGTTGTAATAATGATTACCCCATTTTGCCCTTGAGGCCCATATAAAGCAGTAGCGGCGGCACCTTTAAGTACAGACATGTCTGCAATATCATCTGTAATAATATCTGAAGGATTCTGTACCTTTATGTTGTCTACTATGTAAAGGACACCCGTGTTACCACGTAACCGGATATTGGAGTTACCAAAACCAGAACTGGGTGCTCCTTTAAACTGAACACCTGCTACTTTACCCGCTAAAGCATTGTTAACATTGGTCTCTCTGGATTTCACCAGACTACCTCCATCAACGGTTTGTTGAGCGTAACCTAAACTTTGCTTATCTCTTTTAATACCAAGAGCGGTAACTACAACTTCACTTAGTTGTGATGCATCTTCTTCAAGTGTTACATCTATTGTAGAAACATTTGAAACGGGATACTCAGCCGTTTTTAAACCAATAAAAGAGAACACCAAAATGTCGCCCTCTGTTGCGTCGATAGAATAAACTCCATCAAAATCTGTTTGAACTCCGTTGTCAGTACCTTTTACGATAACATTAACACCTGGGATGGGCAAGCCATCAGAATCGGTAACCGTACCGGTTATGGTGTTTTGTTGGTAGGCAAGAGCTACCTGTGATACCAGTGTTAAAAGAAACACCAGTAGAATCATAGTTTTTTTCTTCATTTTTAAAAATTGTTTGAATTAGCCGTTTCAAAAATGATAATAAAAAGTTAAGAAAGCAATAATAAAGTCTCTACATATGTTAAAATTTATGTTAATTCTGTTTTATTTTAGATATAACTGTTTTTTTATTAAATATTATGTTGATCATATGTGAAAAAACGGAGATAAATACAACCTAAAAATAATGTGTTTTTAAATTTTAATAATTTTATCTAAAAATATCATAAAAGTTTAATGATAATTCGTTTTAGCTTTTTTGATAGGGAGTTTTTTTCTAAAGTTTTTCAATTTTAATATTAACCGTAGTCTTTTGAAGTTCACCCTTTCGTGGTTTTTCGAACGATTTTTTTAGCTATCTATTTTTATAGATTAAGAAATCCGAATCAGTTATTATCTAACAAGAGTGCTCCATGACCATTCAACTTATTTCGTCTTTATAAATGGGATAGATGTGTATAAAAAAATTGTGAATCAATTCTTTTTATAAATTGTTATGACGTTTTCTATTTAGAAATGGGATGATGAAAAATACCAAAACGTATATAGACATATCTAATTCTAATAGATTTGTATGTCATTTTGATGAGCATAGAAGTTTATAGAAAGAATTACCCGATGAAGCTTATGAAAACGGGCTGGAAGATAAGGTCGAAATCAATTTTATGATTATAGGGAGAAGATTTAGATTCGTTGTCGAACTACTTCATATAAAAAAGCACCACAGGCAACAGAAACATTTAAGGAGGCAATTTCGCCATGCATAGGTAATTTAGCTTTATGGTCTATCGTTTTTAGGATAGATGGGGAGATTCCTTTGGCTTCATTTCCCATAATGATTGCCGTAGGCTTTTTGAAGTCTATATTGTAAATTAAATTATCGGTTTTTTCGGTAGCCGCTACGGTTTGAATCCCACTGGACTGCAGGTAAAAAACGGCATCTTTTATATGATTGACTTTACAGATAGGGATATTAAATACTGCACCGGCTGAAGTTTTTACAGTATCAGCGTTTATAGGAGCCGCGCCTTTCTCTGGAATAATGATGGCATCTACTCCGCAGCATTCTGCCGTTCTGATAATCGCTCCAAAATTACGTACATCATTTATTTGATCTAAGAGTAAAAAAAAGGGAACTTCTTTTTTAGCTAATATAGGTTCTACAGTTTCTTCAAGTCCTTTAAAAGCGATTGGACTTATTTTAGCGACAACGCCCTGATGATTGCCTTTGCTAAGTTTGTAGAGTTTTTCTTGCGGAACATAAGAAATGTTGTAATTTCCTTTAGATAAAGTTCTTTTTAATTCTGAAAAAAGCTCACCAGAAAGCCCTTTTTGAATAAATATTTTATCAATACTCTCTCCGCTTTCAATAGCTTCAATAACTGCTCTTATTCCAAAAATTGTTGTAGCTTCTTTCATAATGCAAAAATACTTTAATTTCTGTAGGCATAGAAATTATCTAATAAAAAAACCACCCTGGAGTGGGTGGTTTTTGTTACTGATAGTTTTATAATATATCAATTAGTCTACGTCCCAGAAAATTCTAGTTTGTTGCTCATCACCTCCAATTGCTTCTGAAGCCTCATTGTAATTGCCTTCATTAAGGTTTTGTTCATCGATTGGATATGTGTATCTTAAAGGTACTTCATTTCCAGTATCATCAGGTAAATTAAATTCTGGTGCATCATAAGTTCTCCATGCATTCCATCCTTGGAATGGATTATCATACATTGCGATCCAAAATTGGGTACCTAACTGTTGTTCGGAACCATTGTATGATACATCATCTTGAGAGAGATACGAATCCGCTTCAGATTGTGTTCCTCCCCAATAAAGTATAGATGCTGTAATCCCTTGTTCATAATGTTCTTGTGCAGAACTTCCAACAGAATATCCGTTTAGTGCAGCATCAGAAAGTAAGAATGCAACTTCCGCATAATCCATTAGAATCCCTGGATGGGTTGGTTCTCTAAAAGCTTCGCCTACGTGAGTGAAATTTTGGAAAGAATTACTTGCTCCATAAGTACCCCCTATATAATCACCACTATTCAGGTTGTCATCAAAATAAGCTGTTCTTCTAGGATCTTCCAGGTTATTCATTATGTCAACTATCGTATTTGCTGTCACATAATCTGATCGTCCACTCTGAACTAAATCTTCCCAAAGAGGATTTGTGTTAGGTGGGTTGGCTTCGTATGCTAATATAGCATTATCTGAGTTGCTGCTGAAAACTCCATTACTATAGGCTTCTTCAGTAACTTCTTGAGAAAGGGAAGGGTTAAAATCAGCAATTCTCATACCTAAACGTAATTGAATAGAATTTGCAAATAATTCCCATTTGCTCATATCTCCACCATAAATAACATCAGCTGATGAGTATCCTTGAGAATCTCCGAAATCAATTGCTCTAACTCTAGAAATTAGATCGTTATAGATTTCCTGAGCGTCATCATATTTAGGTAAAGTATTCTCTCTTGCTTGAAGCGCATCTGAATAAGGGATATTTCCAAAAGTATCAACCAATATTTGCCAGGTATATATTTCAATTAATTCTAATTGAGCCGTTCTTGCATTTATTTCTCCTTCGCTGATATATTCATTATTCTGAACTCTTTCTTTAGCATCTTGAATGTTGAATATTACAGTACGATATAATTGAGACCAGTGATTGTCTGGAATACCTCGGTTATTTAAATTATAGTTTGGTTCATCCAGATAAGTGGTGGCCGTCCAATATTGCGAAATGAATCTAAAAATGTTAAAATTTACGTTAGGACTAGCCAATTGATCCTGTAGGTTTTTTACGGATGAAGTGAAAAGAAAATCATCCCCTACATCTGTAGGATTTTTAGGATCTTGATTGTGATTTTGATATTGTTCATCTGTTTGGCAAGACCATAACGTTGCTAAAGCAATGAATGTTAATATATATTTTTTCATCATGGTTCTAATTAAAAGTTAAGTTTAAGGCTAGCACCTATTTCTCTTATCGCGGGATAGGCTCCAGATTGATACCCTTGAATATTACCTGCACTAAGTCCTGCTTCTGGATCAGAATAAGGGATGTTTTTATGTATAATCCATAAATTTCTTCCTATTAATGAGATTGAAGCGTTGGTAAGAGGTAATTTTTCGATTATTTTTTCCCCGAAGTCATAAGTGATATTTGCCTCTCTAAGTTTTACAAATGATGCGTCATATACATGTCCTTTGTTGGCATCCCTAGCATATCCGTATGGGTTCGCGTAGGTTGTAAAGCTTGCGCGAGTTTGGTTAGGCTCACCACTTTCTGTGACTCCTTCTAAAATAGCCCCGCCGCTATCTGCTCCATCTGTAACAGGATCTCTTAATGGGTTACCAAGATCATTAAGGCCAGCTGTTCTGTCATATAATCCTGTTGCGAAACCATACCAGGTATCTAAAGAGAATATGTCTCCACCTTTTTGAACGTCGATAAGAAAACTCAACGTTATATTTTTATATTGAAATGTGTTTTGAACACCTCCAGTCCAATCTGGTTGTATGTTTCCGATGATTTCGTTAGAGCTTGAAGTAGTTAGATAATAACCATTGCTACCAACTATTCTTTGTCCTGTGTTTTCATCATAAACATAATCAGTACCTCTAATAGCACCATAGGCTTGTCCTGGAGTAGCATTAATAGAGACACCTCCTTGAAGAGAAGCTAGTTCTAAGTTTCTAATTCCTTGCGCTAAACTTACAACTTCACTTCGGTTTCTAGCCCAGTTAACATTCATGTTCCAGTTGAAATCTTCGGATCTAATTGGATTTAGACGAAGCGAGGCTTCAAAACCTTTGTTTTCAATGGTTCCTGCATTAAATAATATTCTGCTAAAACCAGTAGCTCTAGATACTGGTACTGGAGTGATCTGATCTTCTGTTTTCATATTATAATATGAAACATCGAAACCAATTCTACGATTAAAGAAATTCGCTTCTAAGCCAATTTCATAAGATTTTGTACGTTCAGGTTTAAGATCAGGATTGTTAAGTGTTCCATTATTGTTTGCAACTCCTGTACCTTGAAAAGGCATTTCAATCTGATAAGTTTGAATAACTCTGTAAGGATCTGTGTCATTACCAACTTCGGCATAATTTGCGCGTAACTTTGCAAAACTTAGCCAGTCTGCTTCAATTAGGTTGGACAAAATTATATTTCCAGATATTGAAGGATAGTAAAATACGTTATTATCAATTGGAAGTGTAGATGAGCGATCTCGACGTAAAGTACCTTCTATGAAATAGGTATCAAGATAGCTTAAGCTAGCTCTTGCATATACACCATCCAGCATTCTAGTTGCATCATATTCATCGGGGGCCTGAAGTGGAGCCGCAGTATTTGATAAAGCGTATATCCCGCGCTGACTAAGACCGCCATTGGTAGATGCTCTTATAAAACTATTGTCATTTCTTCTTAGATTCCATCCTAGGTTTCCATCAAGATTTAAGTCTTCAGCAATATCTGTATTGAAGTTTAAGATAAGATCATAGTTATACTCTGCAAATCTTCCATTGTAACGCGTATATCCAGAAACTCCTGAACTCCCTACATTTCTTCTTTCTTCTTGTAACTCGTCATAAGTGTCAAATGTGAAACGCCCTAAAACGCTGAATATATCATTAATTTCATAATTAAGATTTAGATTTCCAAAATATCTATTACGTGTATCGGTTTGAAAGTTTTCGTAACGTGTCCAGTAAGGGTTGTCAGAATATATTGGATTTCTGTTTAATGGGCTATTTGGATTCCATGTAATGTTGTCTCCTGTCTTGAAGTAAGCATTTTTTTGCTCTTTTACATCTACATTCATTTGCCACCACTGGCGAAATTGTTGCATTGGATTTTCAGAGTCGTAGCCCGTTCCATATCTACCTTTTCCATCTGTTTTAGTATAAGTGATATTTGCTCCGACACTAAAGTTATCAGTTAAGTCCTGTTGCCCACTAAATTTAATGTTATTTCTTTTAATGCTGCTATTAGGTAGATTTCCCTCTTGATCTAAATTGGTAACACTTAATCTAAATTTTCCAGTTTCGCTACCTCCTGATAAAGCTACAGAATTGATCGCAGTATGACCGCTTTCCCAAATCGCATTTGGTGTATTTCTAGCCGCTCTCCATGGAGTTGCTTGTTGATAAGTGTCCTCTAGCTGAGGATAAATAGAATTCCACTGGTACACTGGCTGACCTTCAAAGCGAGCTCCAAAAGAAGCATCTTCTGTAAATGGTGTAAATGGTATAGAGGGGTCAAAACCACCAGGAAGATCTAGATTGTCATAATTGTTGAAATAAGGTGTGTCGTAGTAAGGTCCGTAACCTGCACCGTATTCGGTTTGATAAACTGGTAAAGTATTATCATTTACATGACTAATGGTTAGGGATGAATTTATAGAGATCCCAATACCTTTTCTTTTTGATCCTTTCTTTGTTTCAATAATAATAACACCATTAGCAGCTCGAGCTCCATAAAGTGCTGTTGCGGCGGCACCTTTTAAAACATTGATCGATTCAATATCATTTGGGTTAATATCTGATGCTGCATTTCCGTAATCGTACCCTCCTTGTCCAGATCTTTGTCCAGAAGTATTGGGAGTATCATTACTAATAGGTGTTCCATCAATAACAAATAATGCTTGGTTATTACCTGTTAAAGAAGAGTTACCTCTTATCACAACATTAGAAGATCCTCCTACAGTACCAGAATTGTTAATGCGCAATCCAGCTACTTTACCAGAAAGAGAATTCATGAAGTTTTGTGTAGGGACATCGGATACTTCTGCACCATCTACTGATTGCGTGGCATATCCTAATGATTTTTTTTCTCGAGAAATTCCCAGTGCTGTAACTACTACTTCATCAAGTTGGGCAGAATCAGTCGTCATTGTGACGTCTATGGTGTCAATGTTCTTAACTGTATATTCTGCAGTTTCCATTCCTATGAACGAAAATACCAGAATATCTCCTTGGTCTGCTGATACAGAATAATTTCCGTCAAAATCTGTTTGAGTACCTGTATTGGTTCCCTTAATCAGCACAGTTACACCTGGAAGAGGTAAGCCTTCTTCGTCTGTTACCGTACCACTGATGGTCTTTTCCTGCGCAAAGCTAACATGCGCAATCAATGCCAGCAGTAGTGTTAAAATACTACTTAGTTTTGTTTTCATTTTGAATTTGTTTGAATTAGCCATGTCAAATGTGCTAATAAATGGTTAAGAAATCAAACATAGCAAACCTATTAAAAGGCACGTTATTTCCCTTTTTTGTTAAAATTAAGGTCTATCTGTTTGATTTATAGGGGTAAGCGTTGTAGTGTTAAAGTTTGTGTTTTTTTTATAATTAACAAATTGAATAGGAATTTTAGGATTTTCATAACACTTATTTTAACCTTTCCTGGAAATTACTGAGAAAAATACAAGCATTGAACTTGTGTTTTTTATTTTTCTTCCTAACTGTTTGAATACTTGAAATTTATTTCTACCTTTGCGCACCTTTTTTATAGAAGGTGGTTTAAATTAATAATTAGTGTAAAAGAAATTATGCCAACAATTTCACAATTAGTACGAAAAGGAAGAGCCAAGATAACTAAGAAGAGTAAATCGGCTGCTTTAGATTCGTGCCCTCAAAGAAGGGGTGTTTGTACACGTGTGTATACTACTACTCCTAAAAAACCAAACTCTGCTATGAGAAAAGTAGCTAGGGTAAGGTTGACTAATGGTAAAGAGGTGAATGCCTATATACCTGGTGAAGGACACAATCTGCAAGAGCACTCGATAGTATTAGTTAGAGGCGGAAGGGTAAAAGATTTACCAGGTGTAAGGTATCACATTGTTCGTGGTGCTTTAGATACCGCAGGTGTTGAGGGTAGAACTCAACGTCGATCTAAGTATGGAGCAAAACGCCCTAAGAAGTAATTTATTAAACTTTTAATGTAAAGAAATGAGAAAAAGACAGGCTAAGAAAAGACCACTTTTGCCAGATCCTAAGTTTAATGATCAACTTGTTACGCGTTTTGTAAACATGATGATGTGGGATGGTAAAAAATCTGTTGCCTTTAAGATTTTCTATGATGCTATTGCTATCGTAGAAGAAAAAAAGCAAGATGAAGAGAAATCAGCTCTAGAAATCTGGAAAGATGCGCTTTCTAATGTGATGCCTCATGTAGAGGTTAGGAGTAGAAGGGTTGGAGGTGCTACTTTTCAAATTCCAATGCAAATTAGACCAGATAGAAAGGTTTCTACTGCGATGAAATGGCTTATTAGTTTTGCTCGTAAGAGAAACGAGAAAACAATGGCTGCGAAACTTGCTGCAGAAGTTTTAGCTGCGGCTAAGGAAGAAGGGGCTGCTGTTAAGAAAAGAGTAGATACTCATAAAATGGCAGAAGCGAATAAAGCATTCTCTCACTTTAGATTCTAAGATAAAATGGCACAAAGAGATTTAAAATTTACAAGAAATATAGGTATTGCTGCTCATATTGATGCTGGTAAAACAACAACAACAGAGCGTATACTTTATTATACAGGTATTAGTCACAAGATTGGAGAGGTTCATGATGGTGCTGCTACTATGGACTGGATGGAGCAAGAGCAGGAAAGAGGTATTACTATTACTTCTGCTGCTACACATTGTACATGGCCATATAACGGTCACGAGTATACTGTGAATATTATCGATACTCCGGGTCACGTTGATTTTACCGTAGAGGTAGAGCGTTCATTACGTGTACTTGATGGTGTTGTTGCATTGTTCTCAGCAGTTGACGGTGTAGAGCCACAGTCTGAAACTGTATGGAGACAGGCGGATAAATATCGTGTACCTAGATTAGGTTTTGTTAATAAGATGGATCGTCAAGGTTCAGACTTTTTTAATGTATGCCGTCAGGTAAGAGAAATGTTAGGAGGAAACCCTGTTCCATTACAAGTGCCAATTGGTGAGGAAATGGACTTTAAAGGCGTTGTGGATCTAATTTCTAAAAAAGCGATTATCTGGAACGAAGAGGATATGGGTATGACTTATGAGACTATCGATATTCCTGAAGAATTACAGGCTGATGTAAATAAATACAGAGCTGAGCTTGTTGAAGCTGTTGCAGAATATGATGAGGCATTGATGGAAAAATTCTTCGAAGATGAAGACTCTATCACTGAAGATGAAATTATTGCTGCGTTGAAAGCTGCAACTTGCGATATGTCTATTATACCAATGATGTGTGGTTCTGCTTTTAAAAATAAAGGAGTTCAGGCGATGCTTGATGCGGTAATGCGTTACCTGCCATCGCCAGTGGATGTAGATGCTATTGTAGGGGAAAATCCTGATACAGGTGAAGAAGAAAGCCGTAAGCCTAACGTGGATTCTCCATTTTCAGCTTTAGCGTTTAAAATTGCTACAGATCCATTTGTTGGTCGTTTAGCGTTCTTTAGAGTGTACTCAGGTACTTTGGATGCTGGTTCATATGTTCTTAATGTTCGTTCTGGTAAGAAAGAGCGTATTTCTAGAATCTATCAAATGCACTCTAATAAGCAAGAGCCTATAGATAAAATTGAAGCGGGTGATATTGGAGCGGCAGTTGGTTTTAAGGATATTAAGACCGGTGATACGTTAACTGATGTGAATAAGCCAATTATTTTGGAGTCTATGACGTTTCCGGAGCCCGTAATTGGTATCGCTGTTGAGCCTAAGACAAAGGCAGATGTTGATAAGATGGGTATGGCTTTAGCTAAATTGGCTGAAGAAGATCCTACCTTCCAGGTGAAAACTGATGAAATTTCAGGTCAAACTGTAATTTCAGGTATGGGAGAGCTTCATATCGAAATCTTGGTAGATCGTTTAAAACGAGAATTTAAGGTAGAGGTAAATGAAGGCCAGCCGCAGGTAGAGTATAAGGAAACTGTTACCAGAGCTGCAGATCATAGAGAGGTTTATAAAAAGCAGTCTGGTGGTCGTGGTAAGTTTGCGGATATTGTATTCACAATGGGACCTGTTGATGATGATTTTGAAGGAAAAGGACTTCAGTTTGTTGATGAAATAAAAGGTGGACGTATTCCTAAAGAGTTTATCCCTTCAGTGGAGAAAGGATTTAGAGAAGCTATGAAGAATGGTCCTTTAGCAGGATTTCAGGTAGATACTTTAAAAGTAGTTCTTAAAGATGGATCTTTTCACCCGGTTGATTCCGATCAGCTATCTTTCGAGTTGGCTGCAAAAATGGGATTCAAAGCTGCTGCTAAAAAAGCCGGAGCAGTGATCCTGGAGCCGATCATGAAAATGGAAGTAGTGACTCCGGAAGAAAACATGGGGGATATTGTAGGGGATCTTAACCGTAGAAGAGGTCAGGTAAACAATATGTCAGACAGATCAGGAGCAAAAATCGTAAAAGCAGATGTGCCATTATCAGAGATGTTTGGTTATGTAACCACATTAAGAACACTTTCTTCTGGTAGAGCAACTTCTACTATGGAATTCTCACACTATGCTGAAACTCCTTCTAACATTTCAGAAGAAGTAATTAAAGCAGCTAAAGGATCTAACGAATAATTTTAGGGTAATGAGTCAAAAAATCAGAATAAAATTAAAATCCTACGATCATAATTTAGTAGATAAATCTGCTGAGAAGATTGTAAAGACAGTTAAAACTACAGGTGCTGTTGTAACTGGACCAATTCCGCTTCCAACGCATAAAAAGATATTTACTGTATTAAGGTCTCCTCACGTTAACAAGAAATCTAGAGAACAGTTTGAGCTTAGTTCTTATAAAAGATTGCTTGATATCTACAGTTCTTCTTCCAAAACCATTGATGCTTTAATGAAACTGGAGCTTCCTAGTGGTGTTGAAGTAGAGATCAAAGTGTGATCTTAAAGAAACCTGTTTAAAATTTTAGCGGGTAAAATGTCCTGAGCGTTTCGCAAGGGAAAAACGGGAAAGATACATTCAGGACAGAAGTATTTTTCTGTCCTGTTTTTTTATAAATAAGTAATAATAATCAATAATTATGTCTGGGTTAATAGGAAAAAAAATAGGCATGACTAGTATTTTCGACGAAAATGGGAAGAATATTCCTTGTACCGTTATTGAAGCTGGTCCATGCGTAATTACCCAAGTCAGAACCAATGAGGTTGACGGGTACGAAGCACTTCAACTTGGTTTCGATGACAAAAAGACTGCAAACAAGGCTGCTACAGGGCATGCTAAGAAGGCGGGAGTTGCTGCGCAACGAAAAGTCGTTGAATTCCAAGGATTTGAAGGAGATTACAAATTAGGAGATACCATTAATGTTGAACACTTTAAAGAAGGTGAATTCGTTGATATTTCTGGTACTTCTAAAGGAAAAGGTTTCCAGGGGGTTGTTAAAAGACATGGTTTTGGCGGAGTAGGGCAATCTACTCACGGTCAGCATAACCGTCTAAGAGCTCCTGGTTCTATTGGTGCTGCCTCTTATCCTGCACGCGTGTTTAAAGGTATGCGTATGGCCGGAAGAATGGGTGGTGAAAAAGTAAAAGTTGAAAACCTTAGAGTTTTAAAAGTAGTGGCTGAGAAAAATCTTTTAGTTGTTAAAGGATGTGTTCCAGGGCATAAAAACTCTTACGTAATCATTAGAAAGTAATGGAAGTAGCAGTTTTAGATATTAAAGGAAAAGAAACAGGTAGGAAGGTGAGCCTTGCTGATGCTGTTTTCGGAATAGAGCCAAATGAGCATGCTGTATATCTTGATGTTAAGCAATATCTTGCTAATCAAAGACAGGGTACTCATAAGGCTAAGGAACGTGCTGAAATAACAGGTTCTACTCGTAAACTTAAGAAGCAAAAAGGTACTGGTACAGCTCGTGCGGGTAGTATTAAGTCGCCTGTTTTTAGAGGTGGAGGTAGAATATTTGGTCCTCGTCCAAGAAACTATGGTTTTAAATTAAATAAAGCCTTAAAACGTTTGGCAAGAAAATCTGCTTTATCTATTAAAGCAAATGATAATGCTATTACCGTTGTAGAAGATTTTTCTTTCGATACTCCAAAGACTAAAAACTTCATTGAAGTTTTGAAAGCCATTGGTATTCAGGAGAAAAAATCTCTTATAGTGTTGGGTGAGTCAAATAAAAACGTATATTTGTCGTCACGTAATTTAAAAGGCTCTGAAGTTGTAAGTGTTTCAGAATTAAGTACTTACAAGATATTAAACGCGAAAAGTGTTGTGTTTATGGAAGGGTCTCTAGAAGGATTAGAGTCGAATTTAAGTTAAATAAGCGTTATGAGTATCTTAATAAAACCAATTATTACGGAAAAAGCTACCGCAGAGAGCGAACTTAAAAATTGTTTCTCTTTTGAGGTGAGTAATAAGGCGAATAAGATTGAAATCAAAGATGCAGTAGAATCTGCTTATGGCGTTTCAGTAACTTCTGTTCGTACAATTAACGTCCGTCCAGATCGTAAAACCAGATATACTAAGTCTGGTATGATCACTGGTAAAACTAAAGCTTATAAAAAAGCTATGGTACAGGTGGCGGAAGGTGAAACTATTGATTTATACAGTAATCTTTAAGATTAAAAAATGTCAGTAAGAAAATTAAAACCAATTACTCCTGGTCAGCGTTTTAGAGTAGTTAATGGGTTTGACGCCATTACTACTGATAAGCCGGAGAAGAGTTTACTTGCTCCGTTAAAAAAGTCAGGTGGTAGAAACAGTCAAGGGAAAATGACCATGCGCTATAAAGGCGGTGGTCATAAAAGACGTTACAGAATTGTAGATTTTAAGCGTGATAAACACGGTGTTCCTGCAACTGTAGCTTCTATTGAATATGATCCAAACAGAACGGCCTTTATTGCTTTATTGAACTATCAGGATGGTGAGAAAAGGTATGTTATTGCTCAAAATGGACTTCAGGTAGGTCAAAATATTGTTGCTTCTAACGAAGCGGTTGCTCCTGAAATTGGTAACGCTATGCCGTTGGCAAATATTCCATTGGGTACTGTAGTTTCTTGTATAGAATTAAGAGCTGGTCAGGGAGCTGTTATGGCGAGAAGTGCCGGTGCTTTTGCACAATTGTTAGCAAGAGAAGGGAAATACGCAACTGTAAAGTTGCCTTCTGGTGAGATTAGAAGGATCCTTTCTGTATGTTTGGCAACCATAGGCGCTGTGTCTAATAGTGATCATCAGTTACAAATTTCTGGTAAGGCTGGTAGAAAACGCTGGTTAGGTATCAGACCAAGAACTAGACCAGTAGCGATGAACCCAATCGATCACCCAATGGGTGGTGGTGAAGGTAGAGCTTCAGGAGGTCATCCACGTTCTAGAAAAGGTTTACCTGCAAAAGGCTTTAAAACCCGTACAAGAACAAAGGCGAGTAATAAATATATTGTAGAACGTAGAAAGAAATAATAGAGTATGGCACGTTCATTAAAAAAAGGACCTTTCGTTCACTATAAACTAGAGAAGAAAGTAGCAGATAACGTAGATTCTGGTAAAAAAGCGGTGATCAAAACTTGGTCTAGAGCTTCAATGATTACTCCAGATTTTGTAGGGCAAACTATTGCTGTTCATAACGGTAAACAATTTGTTCCTGTTTATGTTACTGAGAATATGGTAGGTCATAAGTTAGGAGAATTTTCACCAACACGTTCTTTTAGAGGACATGCAGGTGCTAAAAATAAAGGAAGAAAATAATTGAAGCTATGGGAGTTCGTAAAAAAGAAAGAGCAGAGCAAATAAAAGAAGCTAAGAAGCAGACAGCTTTTGCTAAGTTAAATAACTGCCCTACTTCACCAAGAAAAATGCGTTTAGTAGCGGATTTGGTAAGAGGTGAAAAAGTAGAAAAAGCGCTTCAAATTTTAAAATTCAGTCAAAAAGAGGCTTCCTCTCGCTTAGAGAAGTTATTGTTATCTGCTATCGCAAACTGGCAGGCTAAGAATGAGGATGCAAGTATTGAAGATGCTGAATTATTTGTGAAGGAGATTCGTGTAGATGGAGGAAGTATGCTAAAAAGACTTCGTCCTGCTCCGCAGGGTCGCGCACATAGAATTAGAAAGAGATCCAATCACGTTACATTAGTGCTTGGCGAAAACAATAATACACAAAGCTAAGAAGAGTATGGGACAGAAGACAAATCCAATCGGTAATCGCCTTGGTATCATTAGAGGATGGGAGTCCAACTGGTACGGAGGAAATGACTACGGTGATAAATTAGCCGAAGACGATAAGATTAGAAAGTACATCCATGCTCGCCTCTCTAAAGCGAGTGTATCCAGGGTAATAATAGAGCGTACCCTTAAGCTTGTGACCGTTACTATCACTACTGCCAGACCTGGTATTATTATCGGTAAAGGTGGTCAAGAGGTAGACAAGCTTAAAGAAGAGCTTAAGAAGATCACAGACAAAGAGGTTCAAATTAACATCTTTGAAATCAAAAGGCCAGAGTTGGATGCCCATTTAGTTGGGGCCAGTGTTGCAAGACAAATTGAGAACAGGATTTCTTATCGTCGTGCAATTAAAATGGCTATTGCGGCTGCAATGAGAATGAATGCTGAAGGAATTAAAATTGAAATTTCAGGTCGTTTAAACGGTGCTGAGATGGCACGTTCCGAAGCATATAAAGATGGTAGGATTCCTTTGTCTACTTTTAGGGCCGATATTGATTATGCTTTAGTTGAAGCACACACTACTTATGGTAGATTGGGTGTTAAAGTATGGATCATGAAAGGTGAAGTTTACGGAAAAAGAGATTTATCTCCGCTAGTAGGTCTAGCTAAGAAACAAGGAGGTAAAAGTTCCGGACGAGGTGGTAATAATAAATCACGTCGTAGAAAGTAATTTTAAAGTAAAGAAAAATGTTACAACCTAAAAGAACGAAATATCGTAAGCAACAGAAGGGGCGTATGAAAGGTGTGGCTCAAAGAGGTCACCGTCTTTCGAATGGAACATTTGGGATCAAGTCTCTTGATTCTAGTTTCATTACAGCTCGTCAAATCGAAGCTGCGCGTATTGCTGCTACCCGTTATATGAAGAGAGAAGGTTCTATCTGGATTAAAATATTTCCAGATAAGCCTATCACTAAAAAACCTCTTGAGGTTCGTATGGGTAAAGGTAAAGGTGCCGTGGAGTATTGGGCTGCTGTTGTAAAACCTGGAAGAATTATGTTTGAAATTGGTGGTGTGCCATTGGCAACTGCTAAAGAGGCGCTACGTCTTGCAGCACAAAAACTTCCGGTAAGAACTAAATTTATCGTAGCTAGAGATTATCAAGAATAATTTTTTTGAATTATGAAACAATCAGAAGTAAAAGAATTGTCTGTTGCAGAATTGCAGGAAGAGCTTGGTAAATCTCGTAAGGCATATGCAGATTTAAAAATGGCTCATGCTGTTTCGCCATTAGAGAACCCAATACAGTTAAGAGCTGTAAGGAGAAGTATAGCGAGATTAGCTACCGAGTTAACTAAAAGAGAACAACAATAAGTGTTATTCTGCTGAAAGATGGAAAAAAGAAATTTAAGAAAAGAGCGAATAGGTGTAGTTACCAGTAATAAAATGCAGAAATCTATAGTGGTTTCTGAAGTTAAGAAAGTAAAACACCCTATGTACGGAAAGTTCGTATTGAAAACTAAGAAGTACGTAGCTCACGACGAAAAAAACGACTGCAACGAAGGAGATACTGTAAGGATCATGGAAACTAGACCTATGAGTAAATCTAAATGTTGGAGATTAGTAGAAATAATTGAAAGAGCGAAGTAATTATGGTACAACAAGAGTCTAGACTAAAAGTAGCAGATAATACTGGGGCTAAAGAAGTTTTAGCTATTAGAGTATTAGGAGGTACAAAGAAAAGATACGCTTCTGTTGGAGACAAAATTGTTGTCAGCGTTAAAGAGGCTACACCTAATGGAAACATTAAAAAAGGTGCGGTTTCTACAGCAGTTGTTGTTCGTACCAAGAAAGAAGTGCGTAGACCTGATGGATCTTATATAAGGTTCGATGATAATGCGTGTGTGCTTCTAAACCCGGCTGGAGAGATGCGTGGAACACGTGTTTTTGGTCCTGTAGCAAGAGAACTTCGTGATAAGCAATTCATGAAAATTGTATCATTGGCACCTGAAGTGCTTTAATACATTAAAAAAATGGCAAAGCTTAAAATAAAATCAGGAGATACAGTTCTAGTTATTGCTGGTGATCATAAAGGTCAGCAGGGTAAGGTTCAAAAAGTATTTCCAGACAAGAATAAAGCGATTGTGGAAGGGGTTAATACGATCTCTAAACATGAGAAGCCCAGTGCTTCTAATCCACAGGGCGGAATTACTAAGAAGGAAGCTCCAATAAATATTTCTAATCTTTCTTTAATGACCAAAGATGGTAAAGCAACCAGAGTAGGTTATAGAGAAGAAGATGGAAAAAAGGTGAGATTTTCTAAAAAATCAAATGAAGTATTATAGTTATGGCATACGTACCAAGACTTAGAAAAGAGTATGATGATAAAATTAAATCATCTCTTGTAGAAGAATATAGTTACAGCAATGTAATGGAAGTGCCTAAGCTTAAGAAAATCGTTATAAGCCGAGGAGTTGGAGGTGCTGTTGCTGATAAAAAGTTAATTGATCATGCAGTAGATGAGTTAACAGCTATTACTGGTCAAAAAGCAGTTGCAACTATTTCCAAGAAAGACGTTGCTACATTTAAACTTCGTAAGGGAATGCCAATTGGTGCAAAAGTTACTTTACGTGGTTATAGAATGTACGAATTTTTAGATAGATTAATTACCTCTGCACTTCCACGTGTACGTGATTTTGATGGGATTAAAGCTAACGGTTTTGATGGTAGAGGAAATTATAACTTAGGTATTACTGAGCAAATTATTTTTCCTGAAATTGATATCGATGCGGTGAATAGAATCGCAGGTATGGATATTACTTTCGTTACTACTGCTGATACTGATAAAGAAGCGAAATCTTTATTAACTGAACTAGGTTTACCTTTTAAAAAGAATTAAGACATGGCTAAAGAATCAATGAAAGCCCGTGAGGTGAAGAGACAAAAATTGGTAGATAAATATGCTGAAAAAAGGAAAGCTTTAAAAGAAGCTGGCGATTATGAGGCATTACAAAAATTACCAAAAAACTCTTCTCCAGTACGTTTGCATAATCGTTGTAAGCTGACTGGTAGACCAAAGGGATATATGAGACAATTTGGTGTTTCTCGTGTAATGTTTAGAGAAATGGCCAATAATGGTCTTATCCCAGGAGTTAAAAAGGCTAGTTGGTAAATTATAAATTGATTATAGGTTCCATAGTGTAGGAAAACCATAATCGCAAATTAATATAAATGAATACAGATCCAATTGCAGATTTTTTAACGCGTATTAGAAATGCGGTAGCAGCAAACCACAGGGTTGTTGAAATTCCTGCTTCTAACGTTAAAAAAGAAATTACTAAGATTTTATTCGATCAAGGATATATCTTAAGTTACAAGTTTGAAGATAATACCGCGCAAGGTACTATCAAAATAGCTCTTAAATACGATAGAGATACCAAAGACTCTGTAATAAAAGATATCCAGAGGATAAGTAAACCTGGTTTACGTAAATATGCCGGTGCTGGAGAATTACCACGTATTTTAAATGGTTTAGGTATTGCAATCATTAGTACTTCTCACGGAGTAATGACAGATAAGCAGGCCAGAACAGAGAATGTTGGTGGTGAAGTATTGTGTTACGTTTACTAATTCTTAAAATAACAAGAAATGTCAAGAATAGGTAAAAGCCCAATTACAATTCCAGAAGGTGTTAATGTAGACTTTAAAGATGGTTTTGTAACGGTAAAAGGAAAATTAGGAGAGCTTAAGCAAGAAATTAACGATATTGAGGTTAATGTAGAAGATAATGTAATATCTTTTGAGCGTTCTTCTGAGAAAAGTGATCAAAAAGCTAAGCATGGTTTATATCGTGCGTTAGTAAATAATATGATTGAAGGAGTAACTAATGGATTTACTAAAGAGTTAGAATTAGTAGGTGTTGGTTATAGAGCTTCCAATCAGGGACAAAAATTAGATTTAGCTGTTGGGTACTCCCATAATATTGTTATAGATTTAGCTCCAGAGGTTAAAGTTGAAACAATATCAGAAAAAGGGAAAAATCCGGTTGTTAAACTTACTTCTCATGACAAACAGCTTTTAGGACAAGTTGCTGCAAAGATTCGTTCTTTCAGAGTACCAGAACCTTATAAAGGAAAAGGTATTAAATTTAAAGGAGAAATAATTAGAAGAAAAGCAGGTAAATCAGCTTAATAAAGTTTAGTTATGGCATTTTCAAAAGAAAAAAGAAGATTAAAGATAAGAAAGCGTATTCGAAAGAATATTAGCGGAACTGAAAGCCGTCCAAGATTGTCTGTATATAGAAGTAATAAAGAAATTTATGCTCAGATTATAGACGATGTAGCTGGTAAAACTTTAGCTGCAGCTTCTTCTAGAGATAAGGAAGTAAAAGATGCTTCAGGTACTAAAAGTGATATTGCTGAGTTAGTAGGTAAAAATTTAGCAGATAGAGCGAAAAAAGCCGGAGTTGAAACTATTTCTTTCGATAGAGGGGGGTACTTGTATCACGGTAGAGTTAAATCATTAGCAGAAGGTGCTCGTGAAGGAGGACTAAAATTCTAAGAAGATATGTATCAAGATTATAAAAACGTAGAACATGTAAAACCAGGAGGTCTTGAACTTAAAGATCGTTTGGTAGGAGTGCAACGTGTTACTAAGGTTACTAAAGGTGGTAGAGCATTTGGTTTCTCTGCAATTGTAGTAGTTGGTGACGAAAATGGTGTTGTTGGACAAGGTTTAGGTAAATCAAAAGAGGTTGCCGATGCTATTTCAAAAGCCGTTGAAGATGCAAAAAAGAATTTGGTACGTATTCCTTTACATAAAGGAACTTTACCACACGAGCAAAAAGGTAAATATGGTGGAGCAAGAGTTTTACTATTACCTGCTGCAACTGGTACAGGGATTATTGCCGGTGGTGCGATTCGTGCCGTACTGGAGTCTGTAGGAGTACATGATGTACTTTCTAAGAATCAAGGTTCTTCTAACCCTCATAATGTTGTGAAGGCTACTTTTGATGCACTATTACAATTAAGAAGTGCAGATACCGTAGCTAAGCAAAGAGGTATCACGTTGGAAAAACTTTTCAAAGGATAAAATCAGGGATAAGATGGCAAAAATAAAGGTAACTAAAGTAAAAAGTGCAATTAATAGAACTCAGAATCAAAAAAGAGTTTTAGAAGCACTAGGTCTTAGAAAAATAGGACATACTGTAGAGCACCAGGATACACCAAACATCCTTGGTATGATAAATAAAGTTAAACACTTAGTTTCTGTAGAAGAAACAAAATAATAGGTTTACATGGATTTAAGTAACTTAAAACCTGCAAAAGGTTCAGTTAAAAGTAACAATAAACGTGTTGGCCGTGGAGAAGGATCCGGTAAAGGTGGTACCGCTACTCGTGGTCACAAAGGGGCTAAATCACGTTCTGGTTACTCTATGAAGATAGGTTTTGAAGGAGGGCAAATGCCACTTCAACGCCGTGTGCCAAAATTTGGTTTTAACAACAGAAACCGTAAAGAATACCAGGGTATTAACTTAGATACTTTACAAGCATTAGTAGATAATGGTAAAGTTAAAGATACGGTAGACTTAAGTGTACTTGTGGAGAACGGTTTAGCTGGAAAGAATGAGCTAGTTAAAATCTTAGGTAGAGGTGAATTAAAGGCTAAATTAAAAGTATCTGTTCATAAATTTACGACCTCAGCCAAGGAAGCTATTGAAGCTGCAGGAGGTGAAGTTGTTACTTTATAATAGATAGCCAAATGAAATTCATCAATACTATAAAAAATATATGGAAAATCGAGGAACTAAAAAACCGTATTTTAGTTTCCCTCGGTTTACTTTTAGTTTATCGTTTTGGAACTCAGGTTGTACTTCCTGGGATAGATGCCAGTCAGTTAGCGAACTTAGCTAATCAGACAGATAGCGGTTTATTAGGTTTACTTAACGCTTTCACAGGAGGTGCTTTTTCTAATGCCTCTATTTTTGCGCTAGGTATTATGCCATACATCTCAGCTTCTATTGTTGTTCAGCTTATGGGGATTGCAATTCCTTATTTGCAAAAGCTTCAAAAAGAAGGGGAGAGTGGTCGTAAAAAAATAAACCAAATTACCAGATGGTTAACCATAGCAATTACCTTAGTTCAGGGACCAGGTTATATTTATAATCTGTTTAATACCTTGCCACAAAATGCTTTTTTATTAGGAGATAGTTTATCCTTTATTGTTTCTTCTGTGATTATCCTTACTACAGGAACGATTTTCGCTATGTGGCTTGGAGAGAAGATTACGGATAAAGGAATTGGTAATGGTATTTCTCTATTAATTATGGTAGGTATTATTGCCAATCTACCTAAAGCATTCCTTCAGGAATTTGTCTCTAGGTTTGATGGTAGTGGCGGACTTATTATGGTATTGATCGAGTTGGCTATTTGGTTTGCGATTATTCTAGCTGCTGTAATGTTGGTAATGGCTGTTCGCCAAATACCTGTACAGTATGCCAGAAGGTCAGCTACTGGTGGCTATGAGAAAAATGTATTTGGTTCAAGACAATATATACCTCTTAAGCTTAATGCTTCAGGTGTAATGCCAATTATATTTGCTCAGGCTATTATGTTTATCCCAGTAGCTTTGGCCGGTCTTTCAGATTCTGATGCAGCGCAAGGTGTGACTGCTGCATTTAGTGATATATTTGGTTTTTGGTATAATTTAGTTTTCGCACTATTGATTATTGTATTTACTTATTTCTATACTGCGATTACAGTACCAACAAATAAAATGGCAGATGATCTTAAACGTAGTGGAGGATTTATACCGGGTATTCGCCCAGGTTCTGAGACTGCAGAGTACTTAGATCGAATCATGTCACAAATTACACTTCCTGGATCTGTATTTTTAGCAATTATTGCCATTTTTCCTGCGATAATTGTGAAGTTGTTAGGTGTTCAACAAGGATGGGCACTGTTTTTTGGAGGTACCTCTCTATTAATTTTAGTTGGAGTTGCAATCGATACTATGCAGCAGGTAAATTCTTATTTGTTGAATAAACACTATGACGGATTAATGAAAACAGGTAAAAATAGAAAAGCAGTAGCTTAATTATGGCAAAGCAACCAGCAATTGAACAAGATGGAACGATTATCGAAGCATTGTCTAATGCAATGTTTCGTGTAGAGTTAGAAAACGGTCACGTTGTGACTGCTCATATCTCGGGTAAAATGCGTATGCATTATATTAAATTACTACCCGGCGATAAGGTGAAATTGGAAATGAGCCCTTATGATTTAAGTAAGGCGCGCATAACTTACAGATACTAAGAAGTAAATTAAGCTATTAATAATTTTTTCCTTACTTTTGCACACTGAAAAAATTATTAGGCAAATAAGCCTTATGTAAATTTTATTTTTGCATCCGGCGTTATAAAAATTTAGAAAGATGAAAGTTAGAGCATCAATAAAGAAAAGAAGTGCCGACTGCAAGATAGTTCGCAGAAAAGGGCGCCTTTACGTGATTAACAAAAAGAATCCTAGATTTAAACAAAGACAAGGCTAATTATGGCAAGAATTGCAGGGGTAGATATACCTAAACAAAAGCGAGGAGTTATAGCATTGACCTATATCTTCGGAATTGGCAAAAGCAGGGCTCAGGAAATACTTGCTGAAGCTAAAGTTGATGAAAGTAAGAAAGTTTCAGATTGGAACGATGATGAAATTGGTCGTATCCGTGAAGCGGTAGGTAACTACACAATCGAAGGAGAATTACGTACTGAAGTTCAAATGAGTATTAAACGTCTAATGGATATTGGATGTTACAGAGGTATTCGTCATAGATCTGGATTACCTTTAAGAGGTCAGAGAACTAAAAACAACTCTAGAACTAGAAAAGGAAGAAGAAAAACTGTTGCTAATAAGAAAAAAGCAACTAAATAATAAGTAATATGGCAAAGTCAACAAAAACTGCTCAAAAGAAACGTAAAGTAAACGTTGAGTCTATTGGAGAAGCTCATGTTACTGCTTCTTTTAATAATATTATCATTTCTTTGACAAATAAAAAAGGAGATGTTATTTCTTGGTCATCAGCCGGTAAAATGGGATTTAGAGGATCTAAGAAAAATACTCCTTATGCTGCTCAATTGGCGTCTGAAGATGCTTCTAAAGTAGCTCATGAAGCTGGTCTTCGTAAAGTTAAAGTTTATGTTAAGGGGCCTGGTAATGGTAGAGAATCAGCTATCAGATCTATCCATAATAGTGGTATCGAAGTAACTGAAATCGTTGATGTTACTCCACTTCCACATAATGGATGTCGTCCTCCTAAAAGACGTAGAGTATAATTAATTATATAATTAAGAGAGGAAATTACGATTATCGAAGGACGTATGCCTTAATTCATAATCCCTCTCTATAAATCATTTTTAAATGGCAAGATATACTGGTCCTAAGACTAAAATAGCTCGTAAATTTGGCGAGGCTATATTCGGAGATGACAAATCTTTCGAAAAAAGAAATTATCCTCCAGGACAACATGGTAATAACCGTCGTAGAGGTAAGAAATCTGAGTATGCTATCCAGTTAATGGAAAAGCAAAAAGCAAAATATACGTATGGTATATTAGAGCGTCAGTTTAGAAACATGTTTGAAAAAGCTACAAGATCTCAAGGGATTACCGGTGAGGTTTTACTTCAGCTTTGTGAATCAAGGTTAGATAACGTTGTTTTTAGATTAGGTGTTGCTCCATCAAGAAGAGCGGCTAGACAGCTTGTTTCTCACAGACATATAACCGTAAATGGAGAGTTAGTAAATATTCCTTCTTACCAATTGAAAGCTGGTGATGTGGTTGGAGTAAGAGAGAAATCTAAATCTCTACAGGTAGTTCAGGATTCGTTAGCTAATAATAGCAATGTTTATGAATGGATTACTTGGAATAATGAAACAAAACAAGGAACTTTTGTTTCTGTACCTGGAAGAGTTCAGATTCCAGAAAACATAAATGAACAATTCATCGTCGAATTATATTCGAAATAATAATTCACAGAAGTCGTAATATGGCAATACTAAATTTTCAGAAGCCCGATAAAGTTATAATGATTGACTCTACAGATTTCGAAGGGAAATTTGAATTTCGTCCTTTGGAGCCTGGATATGGGTTAACCGTTGGTAACGCTTTAAGAAGAGTGCTGTTATCATCTTTAGAGGGATTCGCGATCACTTCGGTTCGTATCGAAGGCGTTGATCACGAATTCTCAACAATTCCTGGAGTTGTGGAAGATGTTACAGAAATAATATTGAATCTAAAGCAAGTTAGATTCAAAAGGCAAATTGATGAAATAGATAACGAAGCCGTTACAATTTCTGTTTCTGGTGAAGAAGAATTAACCGCTGGTCATTTCCAGAAATTTATTTCTGGTTTTCAGGTACTTAATCCTGAATTAGTAATATGCCATCTTGATAGCAAAGTTAATATCAATATGGAGATTACTATTGAAAAGGGTAGAGGTTATGTTCCGGCAGAAGAAAATAAAAAGGCCAATGCTCCTTTAGGCACTATTTTTACCGATTCTATTTACACTCCAATTAAGAATGTGAAATATAGTATCGAAAATTATCGTGTAGAACAAAAAACTGATTACGAAAAACTTGTTTTCGAAATTATTAGTGATGGTTCTATTCATCCTAAAGATGCGTTAACTGAAGCTGCCAAGACGTTAATTCACCATTTCATGTTGTTCTCTGATGAGCGTATTACGTTAGAGGCTGATGAAATAGCTCAAACCGAAACTTATGATGAAGAATCTCTTCACATGAGACAGCTGCTAAAAACTAAATTAGTGGATATGGATCTTTCGGTAAGAGCATTAAATTGTTTAAAAGCGGCTGAAGTTGATACCTTAGGTGATCTTGTTTCTTACAATAAAAATGATCTTATGAAGTTCCGTAACTTCGGTAAGAAATCATTAACAGAGCTTGAAGAGCTGGTAAGTAACAAAGGATTAAACTTTGGTATGGATCTTTCAAAATATAAATTGGATAAGGACTAATTCACTTTTGTGAATTACTCTAAAAAGAATAGTAATGAGACACGGAAAGAAAATAAATCATTTAGGTAGAAAGACCGCTCATCGTAAGTCGATGTTGGCAAATATGGGGTCTTCACTAATTGAGCATAAACGCATTAACACTACTGTGGCTAAAGCAAAAGCTTTAAAAGTTTTTATCGAGCCATTGGTAACTAAGTCTAAAGAAGATACTACACATAATAGAAGAATCGTTTTCAGTAAACTTCGTGATAAGTATGCTGTAAGTGAATTATTTCGTGAAGTAGCTCCTAAAGTAGGAGATCGTCCAGGGGGTTATACCCGTATTATCAAATTGGGTAATCGTTTAGGGGATAACGCTGATATGGCGATGATCGAGCTAGTAGACTTTAACGAAACATATAACGTTAATAAGCCTGCTAAAAAGAAATCAACTCGTAGAGCTGGTAAAAAGACTAATGCTGAAACTGCTGAGGCTCCTAAAGCTGAAGAAAAGAAGCAGGAAGAAAAAGACGATAAAAAAGAAGAGTAAATGATTCTTTACTATCAATAATTTTTAAAAGGATAAACTCACCGGGTTTGTCCTTTTTTTATATCTAATAAGTATACATTTTTAATATTCCTTAAATTTAGGTCGTATTATTTTTTTAGTATGAAATATCAAACAAGAAAAAAAGCTATCATTTTATTAGCAGACGGAACCATTTTTCATGGCAAATTGGTGGGAACCAAAGAAGGTAGTGCTGTTGGTGAAGTGTGTTTTAATACTGGAATGACTGGTTATCAGGAGATTTTTACAGATCCATCGTATTTTGGCCAGTTAATGGTAACAACTAACGCGCACATTGGTAATTATGGAACAAGTGAAGAAGAAAATGAATCTGATGGAGCCAAAATTGCCGGTTTAATTTGCAAAAATTTTAGTTATGACCAATCAAGACCAGCAGCAGATCAAACCTTGGAAGCATTCCTAGAGGACAATAATTTGTTTGCTATTTCTGATGTGGATACACGCGCTTTAGTGACATATATTCGTGAAAATGGAGCAATGAACGCAATTATTTCTACAGATGTGGATAATATTGCAGGATTAAAAGCTCAATTAGCTGAAGTACCTGATATGAATGGCCTTGAGCTGGCATCTAAAGTTTCTACTAAAGAAGCCTATTATTTTGGTAATGAAAATGCTACCTATAAAGTCGCTGCTTTAGATGTAGGTATTAAAAGAAATATTCTAAGAAATCTGGCCCAACGCGATGTTTACGTAAAAGTATTTCCTTATGATGCCAGTTATGAAGAAATGAGTGAATGGAATCCAGATGGCTTTTTCTTATCAAACGGACCGGGAGATCCGCAACCGCTAAAAGGAGCTATTCAATTGGCTAAAGATATTATAGAGAAAGATCATCCATTATTTGGAATTTGTCTTGGCCATCAAATTATTGCTTTGGCAAATGGAATCCCTACCTATAAAATGCATCATGGGCATAGAGGGATTAATCATCCTGTTAAGAATTTAAAAACAGGTAAAGGGGAGATTACTTCACAAAATCACGGTTTTGCTGTAGATAAGGCTGCTACAGAAGCTCATCCGGATGTAGAGATCACCCATATTTGTTTAAATGATGATACTGTAGGCGGACTGCAAATGACGAATAAAAACTGTTTTTCTGTGCAGTACCATCCAGAAGCCAGTCCTGGCCCACACGATGCCAGTTATTTGTTCGATGAATTTATCGATCGTATTAAGCAGGTAAAAGTTTAATTTGGCTAATAATTTAGATTTAATGCTGCTTTCCGATAGCTTTAGAGATGCTTCTAAATAAAAAGAATCGAACAAATGTAAATGTCTTATGGATATGCCACGAGCTATTTTACTTACAAGCCGGAATAATTCCGGCTTTTTTCTTTCAGTACATATTTATATCTTATAACGTTGATATAATAATTATTCTTTAGTATATATCTTAAAGGCATGCTTCGAAGGGGTGAATGATTTTCCATTTTATTAAATCTCGCAACCTCTTTTTGATTTTTTAAATATTTGTTTCTAATAACTCTTAGGAGTATCCGAGAAATAAGTAAGCAGAATCTACTCTTTTTTTCTAAAGTTAAGAGATTGCTACTAGAAGATAAAGAATCTTGTTTTATCGAAAACGTTTTAGGTAAAATACTTGTTATATTATAAATTATTCCTCGTTTTTTTATCGCTGTATTTGTATCTTGCAGACTAATCAATTAATTAAATTATAATACAGACTATGAGTGCTATAGTAAATATTCATGCACGTCAAATTTTTGACTCCAGAGGTAACCCAACAGTTGAAGTAGATGTAATCACAGAAAACGGAATATTAGGAAGGGCAGCTGTTCCTTCTGGAGCTTCTACAGGCGAGCATGAGGCTGTAGAACTTCGCGATGGTGGAAAAGACTTTATGGGTAAAGGTGTTCTTACCGCTGTTGAAAATGTAAATTCTAAAATTGCAGAACAACTTTTAGGATATTCAGTTTTTGAACAAAATTTAATCGACCAGGCAATGATCGATTTAGATGGTACTTCGAATAAATCCAAACTGGGAGCTAATGCAATTTTAGGTGTTTCTCTTGCGGTTGCAAAGGCGGCTGCTAACGAACTTGGTCTTCCATTGTATCGTTATGTTGGCGGTGTGAGTGCTAATACACTTCCTGTGCCAATGATGAACATTATTAACGGGGGGTCTCACAGTGATGCTCCTATCGCTTTTCAGGAATTTATGATTATGCCGGTTAAAGCGGCAAGTTTTTCTGAAGCAATAAAAATGGGAACCGAAATTTTCCATAATCTTAAGAAAGTATTACATGACAGAGGCTTAAGTACTGCTGTAGGTGACGAAGGAGGATTTGCTCCAACTTTAGACGGAACTGAAGATGCCTTGGAGACAATTTTGAAGGCTATTGAAAAAGCTGGTTACAAAGGTGGAGATGAAGTGATGATCGCTTTAGATTGTGCAGCTGCTGAATTCTATGAGGATGGTAAATATAACTACGCTAAATTCGAAGGAGATAAAGGTGTGGTTCGTACTAGTGAAGAACAAGCTCAATATCTTGCTGAATTAGCTTCTAAATATCCAATCATTTCTATAGAAGACGGTATGGATGAAAATGACTGGGATGGATGGAAAGCACTTACTGATAAGATTGGAGATAAAGTGCAGTTAGTAGGGGATGATCTTTATGTAACTAACGTAGAGCGTTTATCAAGAGGTATCAAAGAAGGGATTGCAAATTCAATCCTAATTAAAGTAAATCAGATTGGTACATTAACCGAAACAATTGCTGCTGTAAATATGGCCCACAACGCTGGTTATACCTCAGTAATGTCCCACCGTTCTGGTGAAACAGAAGATAATACTATCGCAGATTTGGCAGTAGCCTTAAATACAGGGCAAATAAAAACCGGTTCTGCTTCAAGAAGTGATCGTATGGCAAAATACAATCAGTTAATTAGAATTGAAGAAGAATTAGGAAGTGTTGCTTATTTTCCAAAAGATAAAGCTTTTAAAGTGAAATAAGAATTTATTTACATAATTATATATTATAGAGCCTTTCATTAATTTGAAAGGCTTTTTTATTTTAATTTAATATTCCTTTAATTAAATGTTTGAAGATTAATAATTAACTTTTGCCTATTAAATGTTCTAACCTAATCCTAACCAGATTTTCATGCATAATTTCCTATTTGTAGCTTCAGAGAATGATGCTATTCCCCATTGCAAAGCAGGAGGCATGGGTGACGTAATACGTGATGTACCCAGGCAGATTTCTCAAAAAGGAGATACTGTTCATGTAGTAGTTCCTTCTTATTCCAGACTACATCAAAATGCAAAATTTATTTCTGATTTATCTTTTAGCCTTCGAGGCCTAGAGTATGTTGCAGAAATTTATGAAGTTAAGCCCAAAAAAGATTTTTCTGGGATTACTCATTACGTAATACACCATCCCGAGATCCAGGCTGGTGATATAGCCCATATTTATCATAATGACCTAAATGAGCCTTTTTATACAGATGCGATAAAATATTTTATTTTTTGTACTGCTGTAGCTCAGGCGGTTAAAACTAATATTTTTGGTGATCTGGATGTTATTCATCTGCATGATTGGCATGCCAGTATGGTTTTATTTTTAAGACGATATCATAAAGAATATGCCTGCCTTAAAAATATTCGTGTGATCTATAGCATACATAATCTGGCCATTCAGGGAATTCGCCCATTTGAAAATAATTATTCTTCTGTGCGTAATTTTTTCCCCGATGTGGATTTTAATTACGATGAGCTTAAAGATCGTCGTTATCAGGATTGTATAAACATGATGGCATTAGGGATTCGTTTTTCCGATGCAGTTCATACGGTTTCTCCTAGTTATAAGAATGATGTGCTTTATCCCAGTAATCCACCAGAATTTATTGGAGGGGAAGGTTTGGAGGAAGATTTAAATCAGGCAGATCGTGAGGGAAGATTTATTGGGATCCTCAACGGTTGTAATTATAGAAATATTCGAAGAGCTCGAAAAAATAATCTTTATTTCAATATAGCTTCAGCAATATTTGAATGGTTACAACAGGAATCTAAAAAATATAAGTCTGATTTTTTAGCACATACAGGAGAGAAAGTAATGCCCTATTTGAAAAGAAAACCGGATTTTGTGTGCTCTAGTGTAGCCAGACTTACCGAACAAAAGTTTTATTTCTTTAAACGTTCACCAGAAGCTTTTTTAGAAATTCTGGATTTATTGGCAGAGGTGAATGGGATTTTTATTCTGCTAGGTACAGGAGCACCAGAGTACGAAGAGCTATTAAGAAAAATAAGCCACGAAAAGAAAAACTTTTTATTCATAAATGGACAGAGCGAGGATGTAATCGATAGTATTTATCTGGAAACAAACCTTTATTTTATGCCCAGTTTGTTTGAGCCTTGCGGTATTAGCCAAATGCTTGCTATGCGTAATGGTCATCCCTGTTTAGTGCACCATACAGGAGGTTTAATAGATACCGTAAGGCACTTGGAAACCGGTTTTGTGTTTGATGGTAATAGTTACGATAAAAAAGTAAGGAATATGGTAGATTCATTTAAGCATGTTTTAAATATGTTTTTTGAAGATAAAACCAAATGGCGACTAATCGAAAAAAATGCAAAAAAGGAACGCTTTACATGGGAGAAATCAGTTGATGATTATTACAAATCATTATACAAATTACCAGCATAAAAGATTCTTATATATAAATAGCCAAAATCTCTTGAAACCCCTGTTAATAATAGTATAATTGCTTGGTTTTAATTGAATAGAAGCTTAGATTTTATTAAATTCGCAAACGATTAATTTAAATTTTGTAATTCAACACAATGTCAGATAAAGCTATATTAGAATATCAGGGAAAAAAATATGAGTTTCCAGTAACAGAGGGAACCGAAGGTGAACTGGGTATTAATATTAAAACCCTTCGATCTGAAGCTGGAATGATAACTTTAGACCGTGGTTACAAAAACACAGGTAGTTGTGAAAGTGCCATCACTTTTTTAGACGGTGAAAAAGGAATATTAAGATATAGAGGTTACGCAATCGAAGAACTTGCTGAAAAAGCAGATTTTCTTGAAGTAGCTTATCTTTTAATTTTCGGTGAATTACCTAATAAAGCACAGTTAGATAAATTCTATGGGGATATTAAGGATCAGTCTGAGGTAGATGAAGAAATGAAGAAGATTTTGGACGGTTTTCCAAAATCAGCTCATCCAATGGGCGTACTTTCCTCTTTAACCAGTGCCTTAATTGCTTTTAATCCCTCTTCAGTAAACGTAGATTCTGAAGAAGATATGTATAAAGCTATAGTGAAGATTCTTGGTAAATTTCCAGTGCTTGTGTCCTGGACATTACGAAAGAAAAATAGTCTTCCACTTAACTATGGAGATGATTCATTAGGTTATGTAGAAAACCTACATAAAATGATGTTTGAAAAACCTGGTAAAAAATATAGCGTAGACAAGTCTGTTATAGAGGCTTTAGATAAACTACTAATTCTTCATGCAGATCATGAACAAAACTGTTCAGCGTCTACAGTAAGAATGGTAGGTTCTTCTCATGCAGGTCTGTTTGCTTCAATTTCAGCTGGGATTTCTGCACTATGGGGGCCTCTTCATGGTGGCGCTAATCAGGCGGTGATTGAAATGCTTGAAGGAATTAAAGAAGATGGTGGCGATACGCATAAGTTTATGCAGAAAGCAAAGGATAAAGAGGATCCTTTCCGCTTAATGGGCTTTGGTCACCGTGTATACAAAAACTTCGATCCACGTGCTAAGATTATTAAAAAGTCTGCTGATGAAGTTCTTGGTGGATTAGGAATTGAAGATCCGGTTTTAGATATCGCCAAAGGTCTTGAGAAAGAAGCTTTAGAGGATGATTATTTTGTGAAAAGAAAGTTATACCCTAATGTAGACTTTTATTCAGGAATTATTTATAGAGCTTTAGGTATACCAGTAGAAATGTTTACGGTAATGTTTGCTTTAGGTCGTCTTCCCGGATGGATTGCACAGTGGAGAGAAATGAGACTTAAAAAGGAACCTATTGGAAGACCACGCCAGATTTATGTGGGTGAAAACCTTAGGGAGTTTAAACCAGTAAGTGAAAGATAAACTTTTCTTAATTATAAATCATTTAAAAAGCTCCATTATTAAATGGGGCTTTTTTTATATTTGAAAAAATTTTTAGTGATGCACTTAAAGATTAATAACGAAACTTCCAGGCTAAGAGCAGTTGTTTTAGGTACCGCTAAAAGTAATGGTGGGCCGCCAAAACTGAATGAAGCTTACGATCCAAAATCTATAGAACATATTAAAGCAGGTACATACCCGCAAGAAGAAGATATGGTGAGAGAAATGGAAGCCGTAGCTGCTGTTTTAAAGAAGTATGAAGTAGAAGTTTTTAGACCTCAGGTTATAGAAAATTATAACCAGATTTTTACTAGGGATATTGCATTTGTTATCGAGGATAAATTTGTTAAAGCCAATATATTGCCAGATCGGGAAAAAGAAATAAAGGCCATACAGCATGTTGTTGATCAGATTGATCCTGATAAAATCATAAAACTTCCTGAAGACGCTCATATAGAAGGAGGGGATGTTATGCCATTTGGAGATTATATTCTGGTGGGAACGTATACGGGTGAAGATTATTCAAATTATATTACAGCAAGAACGAATGTTCATGCAGTAAATGCGCTTCAACAGTTATTTCCTAATAAAAAAGTAGTGCCTTTCAACCTTAAGAAAAGTAATCAAGATCCTAAAGAAAATGCACTGCACCTGGATTGTTGTTTTCAACCGGTAGGAAAAGACAAGGCAATTATATATAAAGGTGGATTTTTAGATTCCAAGGAATATCAGTGGTTAGTACATCTTTTTGGAGAAAAAAATGTTTTTGAAATCACCAAAGACGAAATGTACAATATGAACTCAAACATATTTTCTATTTCTGAAGATGTAGTGATTTCCGAAGAAAAATTTACTCGTTTAAATAATTGGCTGCGCTCTCACGGGATTACCGTCGAGGAAGTTCCGTATTCACAAATAGCAAAACAAGAAGGTTTATTGCGTTGTTCAACCTTACCATTAATTAGAGATTAATATGAATCAGATAACAGATACCGTTTTAATGGTACGCCCGGTAGCATTTAGAATGAATGAAGAAACGGCGGTAAACAATTATTTTCAGAAAAATCTAAAAGGCAAAGACGTAAACAAAGAAGCTCAGGCCGAATTTGATGCGTTTGTAAAAAAACTTAAAAGCGTAGGTGTAAAGGTGGTGGTTGTAGATGATGTAGCTGATGATAATACGCCAGATTCAATTTTCCCTAATAATTGGGTGTCCTTTCATGAAAATGGAGAAATTGCATTGTATCCAATGTTTGCTGAAAACCGAAGAAAAGAGCGTCGTTTAGATTATTTTGCGAATCTTGAGGAAGAAGGCTTTAAAATCACCAATATTGTAGATTATACCTCTGCAGAAGATGATGATATTTTTCTGGAAGGAACCGGAAGCTTAATCTTAGATCGTGAAAACGAAAAAGCATATTGCGCCTTATCTCCAAGAGCCGATGAAGATCTTTTAATAGAATTTTGTGAGGACTTTGAGTTTACTCCGGTAATTTTTAATGCTTACCAAACTGTAGAAGGGAAACGAAAGCAAATTTACCATACCAATGTCATGATGTGTGTGGCTGAGGAGTTTGCGGTAATCTGTTTGGATAGCATTGACGATGCGAAAGAGCGTAAAAATCTATTAAAGCATTTAAAGCAGGATAAAAAAGAACTAATTGTGATTTCTGAAGAGCAAATGCACGAGTTTGCAGGTAATATGTTACAAGTTCGGGGTGCTTTTGATAAGAAATATTTGGTGATGAGCGAGCGAGCGCACCAAAGTTTAACACCAGATCAGGTAGCGAAGATCGAGAAGCATTCAGAAATTTTGAGCAGTGATCTTAATGTGATCGAGACCTGTGGTGGCGGTAGCGCCCGATGTATGCTTGCAGAGGTTTTTTTGCCTAAAGCTTAATGTTTCTTTCTAATTTCGATAACAAATAGGAGCATCATTAGTGCTGTAAAAATAGCGAAGGGAAGAGAACCGATGATTAGGAATTTTTGCATGGCGTCTAGCACATCGCTTTCTGGTTTTACGTTTCCTAAAAGAATAATCGCTTCAGAAAAAATAAGAATTAATGCCGCCCAAACAAGGCGGTATTTCTTTTTAGGGTTTTCATTGCCCTTATCGCTAAACATGCTTAACACATAAATCGCAGAATCTACTGAAGTGACCAAAAAGCTGATCAGTAATAAAACGGTCACAATATTTGTAAAGTTAGAAAGCGGAAAAG
This sequence comes from Zunongwangia sp. L-65, assembly GCF_056859415.1. Classification (NCBI taxonomy): domain Bacteria; kingdom Pseudomonadati; phylum Bacteroidota; class Flavobacteriia; order Flavobacteriales; family Flavobacteriaceae; genus Zunongwangia; species Zunongwangia sp. L-65. Next base: position 8,881 of record NZ_JBSXOK010000049.1, on the reverse strand, counting down.
ACTCGAAGAATTTAAAAACCGAAGTGAATACATCGCTAAATTCCCCATTGTAAGCAGCCATGTTTTCTATAATCTCAAATGACGATGTGCCAAAAACACTAAACCATAGAAAGCTCCCTAAAGAAGGCAAGATTAAAACACCCAATATCATTTCACGTATACTTCGGCCTTGAGAAATTCTGGCAATAAAAATACCAGTAAATGGTGCCCAGGCTAGCCAAAATGCCCAATAATAATAGGTCCAGTCGGTTAAAAATTGTTTTCCCGGATTAAAATCACCTATGGCTAAACTCAGCTGAAAAAAGTCTTTGAGGTAATACCAGGTGGCGGTTAAAAATTGTGTAAATATTTCTATGATATCATTTTGAACAAAAACGAAAATCAATAGTGCTACGGTGATATAAATATTCCAGTTAGAGATTCGTTTAATCCCCTTTTCTACTCCAGAGTATGCCGAAATAAAGGCCAGTAAACAAATAAGAAAAACGAGACTGATCACTATCCAAAGTGTGCCCGGCTCTCGATCTGAAAGATGACTAATACCGCCTTCAATTTGCGTGGTTCCCAGTCCAATTGCGGCAACCAGACCAAAAACTGTGGTCAAAATCGTTAAAAGATCGATACTTTGCGGGATTCCCTTTATTTTTTTTAGTTGAGGTAAACTGGTACCAAGTAGAATATTATTTTTTCTGATAAATAAAGAATAGCCAATAAAAAGTGCGAATATTCCGTAGAATGCCCAGGCCGTAAATCCCCATTGATAAAAAGTAAACTCTAAGGCGATAATATCGTTGGGGTAACCGGTTTTTAAAGGCGGATTTTGAAACATAAAAACGGGTTCTTGTACTGCCCTAAGTAAGATTCCCGCGCCCATGCCGGCACTATAAAGCATCGCAATCCAGGAAAGCCTATCAAACTGCGGGGGTGAACTTCCTAAGTGTATGCTCCCGTATTTTGAAAAAGCAATAAAGAGCAGAAAAACCACACAGGCCAATCCAAGCCATAAATAAAATTCGCCAAAAATTTCTCTTACCCATATGGATGCCGTGTCGATGAAAGCATAAAATTCAGTAGTAAAAGAAAATATAATAATAGAAAAAATAAATAAAACCAGTGCCGCGCTATAGAAAAGCGCATTGTTTTTAATATCGGTATTGAACTTTTTTAAGTTAATTAGTGCGCTGTTTTTTAGGTTTGGAATTGGCAATTTTTGTAATCATACCCTCAAATATAAAATAATGAAATGGATACATAGAATACCAGTACATTCTCCCTAGTAAGCCTTTAGGTCTAAAAGTTGCGGTTTGATGTACGATGTTATCTTTATCGATACAAAACTCTAGCCAGGCTTCACCCGGTACTTTCATTTCAGCAAAAAGGAGTAAACGCTTTTCTTCTTTATCTGCTAAAAGAACACGCCAAAAATCCAGGGAATCACCAGGAGCAAGTTCTGTGGGATGGGTGCGTCCTCGGCGTAAACCAACACCACCGGCAATTTTATCCAGAAGGCCTCTTATTTTCCAGAGCCAGTTTCCATAATACCAGCCGTTAAGTCCGCCAATAGACCAGATTCGTTTTAAGGCTTCTTCAGGGTTACTGGTTTTCTTTTGTTGTTTGTCCATCAGGCAACCATAGGTAGGGACTTTGATATACTTATTGAGTTCTTTTTTAAATCGTCCACTACTTAATGAATCTTTCCAACTCGATATGACCTGGTTTTGTTCAATTTTATAAAACGCCATTTCTATGGCTTCCTTATAAGAAATGGTCTCGATATTTAAAATTCTAGCTAATTTATCATCTCTGGCGATGACTTCAACCTCCATGCTATCCACAAGATTTTGTGCTAGCTTGTAAGAAGTTGAGGTGACAAAATACAACCAGTAGGAAGAAAGCTTAGGAGACATCACCGGAACATTAAAGATCCAGATCTTTAGGCCGCGAATTTCAGCGTATTTCTCCATCATTTCTTTATAACTCAGAATATCCGGACCTCCAATATCAAAAGATTGGTCATAGCATTCTTCGTGACCAATAACACCGGTCAAAAACTTAATTACATCTCTAATTGCAGTAGGTTGGCATTTAGTGCTAACCCATTGCGGTGTGATCATAACGGGTAATTTTTCACACAGGTCTCTTATAATTTCAAAAGAAGAACTACCAGAACCTACAATAATTGCAGCGCGTAAAACGGTTAGGTGGAAATCACCTTTATATAAAGCGTCCTCAACTGCTTTACGTGATTTTAAATGTTTAGAAAGTTTATCCTGATTCACCATTCCGCTTAGGTAAATAACCTGTTTTACGCTGGTATGACTCATCAATTTATTAAAGTTATTAGCCGCTTCAGCTTCCTGGCTATCAAAATCTTTGGTGTTTCCACTCATCGAATGAATCAGGTAGTAGGCAATATCAATATTCTTGATTTTTTCGGGAGTTTCGGACAGCTCTAAAAAATCGATTTCAACAATCTCTACCTGATCGATTAATTCTTTACTCGAAAACCGGTTTTTATTGCGAACGGCGCAAACTACTTCGTGACCCTGCTCTAAAAGTTCTGGGAGTAATCGCATGCCTATATAGCCATTGGCGCCGGTAAGTAAGATTCGCATAAAGCAGTTTTCTTTTAAAATTTATATTCTCAAATTAGTATATTAATTGCTACCTTACCTTATGATTAATAAAATTTTATAAAATGAATAACGTGCTGAAAATCTCACTTTTAGTAATAGGCATAGCACTTGTAGGATATGGTTTGTATACCTTAATTTCCCCAGAAGTTTCTTTAGAAGCCGGTCCCATTACTGTTGAAGCACAAGGCGATAATACCCAATCCTATGCCATGATGGGTTTTGGATTGTTGGCGCTTATTGCCGGTCTGGCTTTTGGTAAACGTTAAACAATATTACTGGTGACTGAAGGTAATCCCTAAAACCGTCATTACAGAGGAGCTGATATATTCTATCCCGATCGCGATCACAATAAATCCAATAATTCTTGAAATGGCGTTTATCCCTGAAGCGCCTAAGAATTTAGCGATATAATGAGCGCTTTTAAGCATTAAAAAAGTAGACAGGCATACAGCAAAAATGGCTAATATCGTGATCAATTTTTCTGAAGTTAAGCTATAATCTTCGTACAGGCCTATTAAAAGTGAAATCGATCCCGGTCCTGCCAGCATTGGGATCGCAAGCGGAGTTAAAGATATTCCTTCTCGTTGTTGCGCATCATCCTTTACTCGTTCGTTCATTCCTTTATGTTTTGAGAAAGAACCGGTAAGCAAAGCAAAACCGGAAGTTACAATAATTAATCCCCCGGCAATGCGTAATGATTCGATACTGATCCCAAAGAATTGTAGAATATACCGACCACTAAAAAAGCAGATGGTAAGAATGACAAAAATATTAATAGCAGTTAAAAGCGAAGTTTTAGAGCGTTCTTTTGCAGTATCCTCTTTTGTTAAACCAACAAAAATTGGGATTGTGCCAAGCGGGTTGATCACCGAAAATAAAGCTGCAAAAACATAGATAAACAAATCCATAATTTTTTCGGCAAATATGCGCTAAGTGCAGTCACTGGAAATTAAATAAAAATTAGGCTTAGATTACCAAAAAGCAATGTCAAGCTATACAATGTTAAGCCAGTTTCAATAATCAATAAGTAAAAAATTAATTAACGATTAGTTTAAAATCGCAAAATGAGAACCATCTAGTTTTCAAAGATCATCAATACGGGTGGGGGCATTATCTTCTTTATAAGCGATAAGCTTTTTAAAAAATTTGTGCACATTGTCGTCTTTAGCTTCTACTTTAATAAAATAATGGTCCCGGTAAATCGAGTATTCTTCAGCTTTACCTTTATAGATTTTTAATTTCCAAAATGGAATTATCAATGCAAAAGTTTCTAAAATAGATCGAAACCTGACGATGATTCCGCCAGGTCGAATTTCGATGTTGCAGGTATTTCGGTTATTATCTAAAATAAGCAGGTTATGAATATCGATGCTTACAGAGGTGATAATGAGCCTTGGCGAGCCACTGCCTTTAAGTTTAAAACGATCTGCCAGCGTAAGTGTTTTGCCAACTTCACGATCTATTTTTTCTTTGATATCGGGATTGTTATAAGAAACATTCAGGAGCATTTTTTTCTTTTAAGATAAGAAACTTCTTTGAGTTAATGAATAAACATTGGGCTTTGATTGAAATATAAGGATTTACTATGCAAGCTTTAGCTTAAAGTTCAATTTCTGTTATCTTTGCAGCGTTTTTAATAAACTACTTTGGTAGTCCTGTGAATGCTTACTGATTATTGATAAATTTCAATTTTATCGATGTAAACAAGTATTAAACTTTTCAGGATTTAAAAATTTTAATCTCACGAAGTGAGTGAAAAACTAGAAATGATGAATATTCAGGAAATGCTGACTGGCTACGTAAAAGAAGCAGTGCAAAATATTTACGATGTAACTTTAGAAACGGTAGAATTTCAGCCAACAAGAAAAGACTTTGAAGGTGATGTTACCATAGTTTGCTTCCCTATGTTAAGGCAGGTAAAAACAAATCCCGTGAAACTAGGGGAAGATATTGGAAAATATCTTCAGGAAAATGTAACCATCGTTAGCCGTTTTAATGTTGTAAAGGGATTTTTGAATATCCTGCTAAACGATGCCTATTACCTGGATTTCTTCAACGAGATTAAAAACGATCCCGATTATGGTTTTGTAAAAGAGCTTGAAGATCCCAGAAAAATCATGGTAGAATATTCTTCGCCAAACACCAATAAACCACTCCATCTTGGTCATATTCGAAATAATTTATTAGGCTTTTCTGTAGCCGAAATTTTAGAAGCTGCCGGTAATGAAGTCTACAAAACCCAGATTATAAATGATCGTGGCATCCATATCTGTAAATCGATGCTCGCATGGCAACGCTTCGGAAATGGAGAAACACCAGAATCTACGGGTTTAAAAGGGGATAAGCTGGTTGGTAATTATTATGTGAAGTTCGATCAGGAGTATAAAGCTGAAATCGAAAAGTTAATAGCCGAAGGTAAATCTGAAAAAGAAGCAAAAGCTGAAGCTCCAATTTTAGTAGAAGCTAAAGAAATGCTTCGTAAATGGGAAGCTGGTGATGCAGAAGTAGTAAAACTTTGGAAAACCATGAATCAGTGGGTTTACGATGGTTTTGAAGAAACTTATAGCTCCCTTGGCGTAGATTTCGATAAAAATTATTACGAAAGTGATACCTATCTTTTAGGTAAAGATGTGGTGAACCAAGGTTTGGAAGACGGTGTTTTTTACCGAAAAGAAGACGGTAGCGTTTGGATCGATCTTACCGATGAAGGTTTGGATGAAAAGATCGTATTACGTAGTGATGGTACCGCAGTTTATATGACCCAGGATATAGGTACCGCTATACAACGAGTAGAAGATTTTGCCATAAACGGAATGGTGTACACCGTTGGGAATGAGCAGGACTACCACTTTAAAGTGTTATTCTTAATTCTTAAAAAACTAGGTTTTGCCTGGGCAGATTATTTATATCATTTAAGCTACGGGATGGTAGATCTACCTAGCGGAAAAATGAAAAGTAGGGAAGGAACCGTGGTGGATGCTGATGATCTTATTCAGGAAATGACGGAAACCGCCAGAACAATCTCAGAAGAATTAGGGAAATTAGATGGTTTAAGCGAAGAAGAAAAAGAAGAGCTCTATAAAATGATTGGTTTAGGAGCGCTTAAATACTATATTTTAAAAGTAGATCCTAAAAAACGAATCTTATTTAACCCAGAGGAATCGGTAGATTTTCAGGGGAATACTGGTCCGTTTATTCAGTATACCCACGCCAGGATTCAGTCGATATTAAGAAAAGCTGATTTTGAATACGAATCTCAACTGGTAAGCGAGTACGAACTTCAGGATAAAGAAAAAGAACTTATAAAACAAATTCAGCTGTATCCGGAAACAATCCTGTTAGCAGCCGAAAATCATAGTCCGGCATTAATAGCAAATTATACCTACGATTTAGTAAAAGAATTTAATTCCTTTTACCAAAATGTATCTATTCTTGGAGCCGAAAAGGATATGGAAAGACAATTAAGAACACAGCTTTCTAAAATGGTAGCCAATATCATTAAAAGTTCGTTTGGATTACTAGGCATCCAGGTACCCGATAGAATGTAGGCTGAAATTTTAAAATAGAACTAAAAAACAAGGGCTGAAATTGTACAATTTCAGCCCTTGTTTTTGATAGTTATTTGAAACTTTGGCATAAAATTAATTGAAAAGTAATTAGTCAGGATAAAAAACTTTTCACTTCACTACCAAATCATTAAATTTGCAAACCCGTTATCACAATGACGGAAATCTTAAACTACAGGAAAGCATATGTTTGATAATTTAAGTGATAAGTTAGATAGTGCCTTACATGTCTTAAAAGGGCATGGACAAATAACCGAAGTTAACGTTGCAGAAACCCTTAAAGAGGTGCGTCGCGCCCTTGTTGATGCCGATGTTAACTATAAAATCGCCAAGGAATTTACCAATACTGTAAAGGAAAAAGCTTTAGGACGGGACGTTTTAACAGCTTTAAAGCCAGGACAGTTAATGGTGAAACTGGTAAAAGATGAACTTACCGATCTTATGGGGGGTGAGGCAGCCGGTGTGAATCTTAGCGGTGATCCTTCGGTAATTTTAATGTCGGGTTTACAGGGTAGTGGTAAAACAACTTTTTCTGGTAAACTAGCTAACTATCTTAAAAATAAAAAAACGAAAAAACCGCTTTTAGTAGCCTGTGATGTGTACCGTCCTGCAGCGATCAATCAGTTGCATGTGGTAGGAGAGCAGATTGGCGTAGAAGTTTTTAGTGATGAAGGTAATCAGGATCCTGTGGCGATCTCTAAAGCTGCAATAGCGCATGCTAAAGAAAACGGACACAATGTGGTGATTATCGATACCGCGGGTCGTCTTGCTGTAGATGAAGCGATGATGACCGAAATTTCAAACATTCACACTGCTATCGAACCTCACGAAACTTTATTCGTGGTCGATTCGATGACTGGTCAGGATGCGGTAAATACGGCAAAAGCTTTCAACGATCGTTTGGATTTTGATGGAGTAATACTTACCAAATTAGATGGTGATACTCGTGGTGGTGCTGCGATTTCAATTAAATCTGTAGTAAATAAGCCTATAAAATTTATTGGTACCGGTGAGAAGATGGACGCAATCGATGTGTTCTATCCTTCTCGTATGGCCGATAGAATTTTAGGGATGGGAGATGTGGTGTCTCTTGTGGAGCGTGCGCAAGAACAATATGATGAAGAAGAAGCGAGAAAACTTCAAAAGAAAATCGCTAAAAATGCTTTTGGTTTTGATGATTTCTTAAAACAACTTCAGCAGATCAAGAAAATGGGATCTATGAAAGATCTTCTTGGAATGATTCCTGGCGCAGGTAAGATGCTTAAGGATGTTGATATCGATGATGATGCCTTTAAGGGAATTGAAGCGATTATTCACTCCATGACGCCAGATGAAAGAAGTACGCCAAAAATCATCAACTCCAGTAGAAAGAAAAGAATTGCAAAAGGTTCAGGGACTTCAGTTCAGGAAGTGAATCAGTTATTGAAGCAATTCAACCAGATGGGTAAAATGATGAAGATGATGCAGGGTGGCGGTGGTCGCCAGATGATGAACATGATGAAAGGAATGCGTTAGTTGTTCCCCCAACCCCAAAGGGGAGTTTTAATATGTAACTTAAACCTCCTACCCCTCGGGGAGGTCGGGAGGGGCTTATAATATAATAATGACAATTTTAGACGGTAAAAAAGTAAGTAACGATATCAAAAATGAGATTGCTACTGAAGTCGAAAAAATGAAGCAACGTGGTGAAAAAGTGCCACATCTTGCGGCTATCATCGTTGGTAATGATGGAGCAAGTAAAACTTACGTAAACAGTAAAGTGAAAGCCTGTGAAAGAGTAGGTTTTGAATCTTCTCTTTTTAGAATGTCTTCGACGATTAGTGAAATCGAACTTTTAGATAAGATTGAGGAGCTTAACCAAAATGATGATATTGATGGCTTTATCGTTCAATTGCCATTACCCCCTCAAATCGATACGCAAAAAGTTTTAAATGCAGTAGATCCAGATAAAGATGTGGATGGGTTTCATCCAACCAACTTTGGTAAAATGGCGTTGGATATGACGACTTTTATTCCGGCAACACCTTTTGGGATCTTAGAACTATTGGAACGTTACGATATTCCAACTAAAGGAAAACATACCGTGGTGATTGGTAGAAGTTATATCGTAGGCCGCCCAATGAGTATCTTGATGGGAAGAAGTGGTTTCCCTGGGAATTCGACAGTAACCCTAACCCATGAGTTTACCAAGAATATTACTCAAATTACTTCTCAGGCTGATATTATTATCATCGCTGTAGGTATTCCGGATTTCTTAAAAGGAGAAATGATTAAAGACGATGCTGTGATTATCGATGTAGGGATTACACGGGTGCCAGATGATAGTACTGAAAAAGGATACATTATTAAGGGGGATGTAGATTTTGAAAATGTAAGTAAACGAGCGTCCTATATCACTCCTGTTCCTGGCGGAGTAGGGCCAATGACGGTTTCTATGTTGCTAAAAAATACCTTACTGGCAAGGGAACGTCACCGTTTAAGAAAAAAAGAGAAATAAGATTACTTCTAAATTATATAAAAAAAGCCTCGCAAATTGCGCACTAGTGGTCGGAAGAAATTCCGGCCACTTTAAGTTTTAAATAATTTGTTGGGATCTCCTCCGGAAAAGGTCACTATCATTGCAATAATTAAATTCCTTACTTCCACTTTAAATCTTCTCTTGGCTGTTTTATAACCGAT